>VGCX01000047.1 GCA_016869935.1 Alphaproteobacteria bacterium | reverse complement strand
AGAGAGGCAAGATTGCACGCCGTATCGTCTAAGAACATATACTCAGAACACGGGTTAGAGGCCCGAATACGCCCATGATTAGGACATGTATGCCATTCGTTAATGGTGGTATCATACTGAAGACCAGGATCCGCACAAGCCCAAGCCGCATAAGAGATTTTGTTCCAAAGGTCGCTTGCTTTTAAGGTTTTATAGGTTTTGCCATTGGTACGATTAATCAGCGCCCAGTCTTTGTGTTCTTCAACACTTTTTAAGAAGTCATTGGAAACACGGACTGAGTTATTAGAATTTTGACCAGAAACAGTCCCATAAGCCTCTGAATCCCAATCGGTATCGTAGGTTTTGAAATCAATCGATTTTTCCCCAAGTTTCGCCAATTGAAGGGTACGCTGAATATAATTGTCAGGCACTTGTGCTGCCCGCGCTGTCCGGATCGCTACCTTAAGCGCTTGGTTTTTTTTTGGATCTGTGTTTGCCGTGTCTTGATTTTCAGCATAACAAGCCGCCATAATAGCATCCACATGCTTTTTGGTTATTTTAGATCCGGTAACAAGCGCTGCAACTTTTTGCTCCTCTACCACTTTCCAGTCGATGTATTCTTCAATATCGGGATGATCAATATCAACGCTAACCATTTTAGCGGCGCGTCTTGTGGTTCCGCCAGATTTAATAGCGCCTGCTGCCCGATCACCGATCCGTAAAAAGCTCATGAGACCGGAGGATTTCCCACCCCCCGACAACGATTCCCCTTTACCCCGCAGCATAGAAAAGTTTGATCCAGTTCCAGACCCATATTTGAACAAACGGGCTTCTCGGACCCAAAGGTCCATAATGCCTCCTTCGTTCACAAGATCGTCATGAATACTTTGAATAAAACAGGCGTGTGGTTGAGGACGTTCATAAGCGCTGGTAGACTGCGTAGGCTTCCCTGTTGCTGGGTCAACATACCAATGCCCCTGCGCAGGTCCTGAAATTCCATAGGCCCAATGAAGCCCTGTATTAAACCATTGAGGAGAGTTTGGCGCACAAAGCTGCGTCGCTAACATATAGCAAAGCTCATCATAATAAGCTTTCGCGTCTTCTTCTGTCTTAAAGTATCCGTTTTTCCATCCCCAGTATGTCCAGGTACCTGCCATACGATTAAAGACTTGCTTAGCAGATTGTTCAGACGTATAGCGTTCTTCTTTGGGAAGGCTTTCAAGCGCCTCTTCATCAGGAACTGAGCGACAAAGCCATTCTGGAACCCCTTCTTCTGCAACCGTCTTTAAGCGAGCCGGAACACCTGCTTTGCGAAAATATTTTTGAGCCAAAATGTCGGAGGCAACCTGAGACCAAGACTCAGGAACTTCTACTTCCTCTAATTTAAAAACGATCGTTCCATCGGTGTTTTTAATTTCACTAGAGACCTTTTTAAAAGAAAGAGCTTGGTAGGGAGACGAAAAGCCTTTTGTAAAGTGTCTTGAGATATTCATAGCTGTTAATCCTCGTAAAAATAATTGAATTTATTAAACTTTTAGGCGTACATTCTCCCACGCTATATACTAAATATAGCGCCCACCGGTCCTTAATGTACTAAATATAGTCTTAATTTATAGGGTTCTTATAAGGAGTTCAAGTATTTTTTTTGCAAATTTTAAAAATTTTTTGCTTGAAAAGTTTCTTCTTTTATGAACGTCATAGATTTATGACGACTTTCATAGAACAGGTCAAGACCAGGACCAAAATTCTTTTGCGATGTGCTATTAAAGTAGGGCAGGATTCTTACGGCAATAGCTATTATGAATCCCATAATATCTTTGTGGGCACCCCCAAAAATCAGAAGCGGTGGGTTCTTTATAAGGGGATTGCTGAAGGATCGAAGGTACCAGGAATATGGCATGCGTGGCTCCATTTTTACGGCAACGCTCCTTTAAAAGAAGAGGCGGACTATATGTATACTCCCAATATGACGGGATCTCTAAACCAAAGAATACCAGAAGCTTCCTCTCAGTCTTCCCAGAATCAATACATTCCTTGGAAGCCAGAATAAGTTTATGTATACTATAAGAAAAATAAGAAGGTTCTAAATGAAGGGAAAAATCTTAGAAACACTGGCGGGATTCATCGTTTTGGCGATCGCAGGGGCATTGCTTACTTACGCCTATGTTCATGAAAAGAAGGGCGATCTTAAGGGATATCCGCTTTTTGTCCGCTTTGAAAAAGCAGATGGCTTGGTTGTTGGAAGCGATGTAAAGGTTAGCGGCATTAAGATCGGCCGTGTAGAAACCCTTTCTATGGACAAAGACACGTTTGAAGCTGTTGCAAAAATCATTCTCCAAGAAGGTGTGTATATCCCCAAAGATAGCTCTGCCGCTATTGTGAGCGAAAGCTTATTGGGGGGGAAATACCTTTCTCTAACCCCTGGCGGAGACGATGAGCATTTAAAACCAGGAAGCCAAATTCATCGGGCCCAATCATCGATTGTTTTAGAATCTCTTTTAAGTCAAATGGTCTTTAACAATAAAGACTCAAAAAAGGAAACAAAAAAAGACCATGAGGATGAATAAATCTCTTGTGTTGATCGCACTCCTGAGTCCACTGGGTGCGCTTGCCGTTCCCTGTCACGAGGCTTCCTTAAAAACACTTGATAAAATGACAGGACGCGTGGGAATCCTTAAAATTCCTGTTGGAACATCCAAGCCTTTTGGAACATTGATGATCAAGGTAGATGCCTGTGAACAATCAACAGATACAGAGGTCCCTGAGATGAAGGTATTCTTAGAGGTTCACGAGACAAAAAACAAAGAAAATACAGAATCTCCTTTGCTTTTCAGCCGCTGGATGTTCGGGTCAAGCCCCAGCGTTTCTGCCCTCGAACACCCAATTTATGATATATGGGTTGATCTACCCCAAACGGCTTAATCGTTTCCCTAAAATTTCACGGGAGATTTTTATACTCCACTCGCAACAGTGCCTTCTCCAGAACTACGAGCCGCTTCCAGGTCAAAAATAACCCCGGCGATACTATGATTGCTATGAACCGTTGCCATCGCTCCCTTAGCAACATCAAAGAGTTTTAAGGGATTAAACCAATACCGTTCTGGGGCAACAACTGCTGTTGTTCCTCTGAAGGCATGGAGACGACCATGAGCCTCAGGAGAAATAGTATCTAGCAACCGTTCATTTATTCCAATATGCGCCCCAAACATATGGATCACATCCTTTGAACGACCATAATTTATAATGGATAGACCCTCTGGCACTGTTAGTTCGCCTAAGAGAACCCGAGATCCAGGAGAGCAAAATGTTGTCACATCTATCTGAGCTGGAGCGATCCCCTGTGAAACAATAGACCGCGCAACAGAAATCGTTGCAAGGGTACCCCCCAAAGAATGCCCTATCACATGAACAGGTCGCCCCCCTGCAAGAGCAAAGACTGCTTTAAGACAATTTTCTGCTTGTCCAAGCGCATTTTTAAACCGTGCATGAACAGCCTTTTGCAGATCTTCTGTCTTTCCTTGGGTACATAATGTGTAAAATCCTAAAAGATCTGGAGGAAGACTAGCAGGCAACGCCTCGCTTAATGCAGAGGTAACAATACTTCCCCAGCCCTCACTTGCTTTTGATGACGCTGTTGTCGTCGCTGTTTGGAATAGTCCTGGCAATAATTTTGTGCCGAATAAAAATGCATCAATAGTACTTTTACTATACCCAAAGTAGCCAGCTAAAATACCCGATAGATCAGCTGATGCCCCTTCAATCATAATATGAATATCCAAAAGCGCATGGAGAGGATTCTGCGTCCCCCGCATTGCCAAAAATATTTGGCCATCTTTTTCCATAGTATAGGCATGAAATCCTGTGTGCTCAGGATTTAAGTAGTCCTCAATTGTTGTGCCTGCATTCCCATAAGAAAAAACTTGATGAATATCAACACCCTCTACGGACACATACCTGGGTTTTTCCTCTTGCCCATCCAAAGGCCCCGGTCTCAAAGCTTTATAACCAAGCTCTGCATATTGAGCCAATTCATAAGGATCAGGTCTTCTTGTTGCTGCAAGAGCCCATACATTCCACAGAGCCAAGACAATACATCCATAATAACGAATAGAAAAAATCATTCTAGCAATCCTTCAATAAAAAACGATTCTTATTTTATATATCTAAGTCTTGTAAAATAAATTTCAATTAAAAAAAATTTAATTTTCTATTGATTTGTTAATTAAAGTCACTATATTATCCTCGTACCTTAATAGTATTTGTTAAGTAATAGGATAAAATAAATGAAATTTAAGTATGCATTACCCGTTGTTTTAACTGCACTTTTTGCAGAAAATATTTATGCAGAGCAGATTATTGTTGATTTTGCAACACCGATGATTTCTACAACATCATCGCCTGTTAAAGTAAGAGATATGGAACAAGGCAGCTCAAGGATGCGGTTGTCTTCCACAGTCACTGGTCCAGCGGATGAAGAAATTATCTATCAAGATTGGGCATACGTTCAAAAAACTTTGAAACAAGTGCCTCAAATTCCTTTTGCGGAAGAAGTTCTTGGCCTAGTCGGCTTCAAGATACCTGTTGCTACCGGAAAATGGATAGCAGCGGTATTGTTGGCTCCAACACTTAATGAAGCTTTTGACGCTCTTGGGGAACAAGCCCTTGCAACCTTTGCCGCAGGCGCAGCAGGATTTATTCCCAGCATTCCAACAACCGGCCTTGAAGACCTGGTTGCAAAAAAAGCAACAAGTTCAACCCTTGGAAAAACCGCAGGGAATCTGTTGCAGAACTTTTGGGATAAATTCAAAACAAAAGCCTCTGCCTTTCTTGCAAAGTCTACAATTCGCAACCAGGCAAAAGGTCTTTGGGATAACGCAAAAGACACAATGAAAGGGGCCGTACGTGCAGCCGTTAAAGCAAGCGCTCCTTTTTATGTAACAGCAAAAAAATGGTTTGCCTAAATAAGAAGACCCATTAATTCTAAAAAAGCCCCTAAATGGGGCTTTTTTTTATGCCCCTTTAGAGGCGGAGTGATGCACCAATAGATACGCCAGTCCGTTTGCTAGAATCCCTGGAATCAAGCTATCCATATGGTATATTTCCTCAAGATCTAAGAGCTCCCACCCAACAACTGTTAAAGCACCAATCCCACACGCCATAAAAAAGGTTTTAGGGTGATGGTTTTTATTAAAGAAAATTCCTAGGATTTGCGGCAAAACCATGGGACCCCAAAACTTAAATGTGTAAAGCAAAAGAGATAAAATGCTACCCCCAATAAGGGTAACACAAAAAGCTGCAAGACCAATAATAAGGGTCATTACCTTCCCAAGAGATAATAGTTGTTTTTGAGAAATATCTTTGCGCAAGGGCCTCAGAATATCATTAACAAATGCAACCGCTGCAGAATTTAAGTAACTATCTGCAGAAGACATGATGGTTGCCATTAATCCAAACACCACAATAATCATGCCCCAAAATGGTAAGACGGTCTGCGCTAAATAATTCACTACCCCTGTTGCTTGCATTGTTGGATTTAAAATGTGGGCGATCATCCCAAACATCCCAGCCATACCCACAAACCCTAAGGTAATAATACTTCCAAAGGTATATCCAAAAACCGCGTGAGAAGGCTTTTGTACCATTGATAGACGCTGAACAACAGGAGGGATCAAAGCATCTGCAAAAAGAAAACTTAGAAATAGAGTAATAATCTTAGGCCAAGTTGAATGCCCTGGAAGCGTTAAAAAGTCTTGAGGAACGCGCGCCAAAAACCCCTCTACCCCTCCCACAGCGTTTAGAGCAAAAAAGAGTAAAAGCGGAAGGGCAATCACCATCATAATAAATTGGAACACATCGGTTGCAACAACAGCACGAATACCCCCAAACGTGCAGTACCCTATCACAATAGATGCGCCTATTAACGCGTTCACCGTCGGAGAGGCTGGAATAAAAAGACTAAAAAGCGCCCCTAAAGCTTTAATTTGAACGGCAATAAGGCCCACGCAAAAAATAAGCCAAAAAATCCCCATTAGAATCTGGGCCCTTTGTCCATAAGCTTGCCGAACAATATCCCCAAGAGACAAGAAGTTACTAAATCTTTGAAACCGGGGGGCAACAACAAGCCCTGTAAGGATAAGCTGTACCGCAAATCCTGACAACCCTACAACATAGACTATACCCGTTGAAAAGGTTTCATTCGCTGTCCCCATAATAACGCCACCGCCAACGAAAGAAGCAACAATCGTAAACAAAACGGCATATTGCCCAAAAAATCCCTTAGAAAGCGCAAAGTTTTCAAATGTTTCTATCCCCCGGCTTTGAGTGGCCGCAATAATAACTGTAACAAACAAAAACAAAAGCGCAGCTAAAACAAGTAGTTCCATCGACATCTCCTTTTTTCGTCAGCATAAGGTGGTTTTTAAAAAGTGCAAGAAGTTTTATTCAATTGGAAAATCAAAATACTGATTAGGAAATGGCGCATCTTTCAAATTAAAATGCCACCATTCTTTGGGATAATTTTCAAAACCACGCGCCTCCATCAATGCACAAAGCTTTTGACGATTAAGGCGCGCCTCCCCTTGAATGTCAGGATGATTTGTATGAGAGAGTTCGTCCATAAAATCAAATCGCGTTCCCATATCAAACGGCTGATCGATGAGAGGAACCCCATCCAATGAAAGAGGAACAAGGGTCACATCAACTGCTGCCCCTCGACAATGATAGGACCGAATCGCCACATACCCCAATGTAAAAAAGTCTTTTTTATGAACACGAGGATAATAAAGGTCTTTCATTTTAGTATCAGGATCTTGGGACCAAAACACAAAATCCTCATTCGCACGTAAAGGACGATAGGCCTCATAAACCAAAAGGGATAGGCCTTTCTTTCGAGCGTCTTTTTGCACACAAGATAATGCCTGTCCCAAGGCAATAGATACCACACATCGCGGGGCCATATACCCCGCAACAGGCCGCCCAAACAAATTATCACTGCTCGCATAAAGAATTTTATGGGGAATGGTTGAATCAATTGCTTCGAGATAAGAAAATCCTGCTGGTAGGGTCATTGTCTAAAACCTTTTTTTTGTTTATAAGCTGTGAAATAAGCCATATTGCAAAGGGATAATACAAAATGAAAACTTTTATTGCTAGCCATAAAATAAAAATTGCTCTTGTCGTCTTTGGGGTTGCGATTGCTTACTTTACTACCCACCATAAGTCCTATTACTCTACCTATGATACCCTGAAGTATTATGGTTTCGAAGCAGCAGAACAAAAAGAAGCTCTAGAAGACTTATTTCAACTGTCTTTGGTCCTTTCCCATGATCAATCTTGGCAAGATGTTTTTCCAAACCGTACAGATGTAGATCTTTTCTTCAAAGATATTTTAAAGATCCTTCAAGAAACTCAAAATAAGTTTGTCGCAAGAACAGGAACTCAAGAACGTTGGGAGGTTGGACCCCAGCAATGGATGACTAATAACCAAGAAACTATTCAATCCCATTTAAAAACTCTAGGATTTACTGATGAAGTTTCTCCTAAGAAAAAAAATACGGATGCTGTTTGTATTCTTGGCGCTTCAAAAATAAGCATGGTAGACCGTATAAATTATGCAAGCCATCTTATGAAAGAAAAATCTTTAGAAACAAAAATGATTATTCTTTTAGGGGGCGAGCGCCACGTCACCGAAGGTGTCGATGGGACGGAAGCAGAATTATCTTCTCTTGCACAGTCTTTAAAGGTTACAGACTGGCATCAATTAACAGAAACACACCTGATAGAAGATATTTATAAAAACTCAGATCTTGTATCCATGAATCTTCAAGTTCATACGATTGACACGCCCAAACGCGATCTACCAAGACCTACAACGCAAACAACCATTTTAGAATTAATGACCTGGCTCCGTCATCATCCAGAAATCCAGAGTATTACTTTCGTTTCGAATCAACCCTATGTTCCCTATCAAAAGGCCATTATCGAATCCATTTTTAAATCCGAGAACTTATCCCTTGCTATAGAAGTTGTTGGGCCTAAGACGTCGGATTCTTCTGCAAAATCTTTGGTAGAGGCTCTTGGATCTTATCTATGGGCAAAAACACCCGCAGTTCTTGAGAAGATGAAAATTGCTCCAACGCATCTCACTATCAAAAAAGCACTGGGTGATTTATATAAATCCCATCCATTGATTTATAAAATATTACCAAAAAACCTTTAAGATTCAGAGAAATTTCACAAAATATAAAACAAAAACCCCTTTTGCCCCGTTAACACACAATAATATTCCCGTTGACAGGTTTTTTCCTTTAACGATACACTATAAGAAAATTTATTAATGATGTAGGGAGAAAAAACATGAAGAAAACATCACTCTTTTTATCCGTTGCATGGCTTGCTATGGCAGCTATGTCTTTTGAAACACACGCTATGGAAGTAGCAGATCCAGTAGAACAACATACAGTTAAAGAAGGAGCGGGAGCAGTGCCAGAATCTCCAACGACTGCAGCGCCTGCTAAAACAAGTATGTGGAAAAGTGTGCGTCAGGGATTAGGAAAGCTGACGCGGTCGAATTCTGGACCACTCCCTGTAACGGCACCACTTCTAAGCAAAAGTGAAAAAGAGCAAGCACTCGCAAAACCCGCAGAAGCTGAAGATGCTCACGACCAGAAACAATCAATTGATATATTAAAAAGCACTGACGCTGATAAGATCAATGCTTTTAAGGGGCTTTTGCAAAACGTTGGCAAAAACCGTTTGGGTTCTGCCTTTAGTAGCAGCAAGAAATGCCGCACATGGGGTGGATACAGAGCAGAATTAGTTGCGGGTCGGGATTTTTACGGATCCAACTGTGCCATAGAATTTTGTTCTCATTATTGTGCTCCTTCAGATCATGAAAAATTCTGGGCAGCAGGAACCCTAGGAGAAACTGTTTGTGCCTTCCGTTGTGCGCGGGGTGTTAGCATGGGGGATAGTAATGCGCGACTCAAAGCAGCTTATGACGCAACAAAAGGCAGAGATGTATGGGTAAATGCTGTAGCACATTGGAAGAAACTTGAAGGAGATAGTGTTGTAAATGCAGAAAATCTTGTGAACGCTGATGCAGCAGATGCAGTGCGCTCTGCAAAAGCCATAGCGGCATATAAAGGGACCGCAAAAGCCGCAGCAAAATCAACAAGCCCTGCAATAAAACAAGCCGAAACTCAATATACGAAGGTTGTTAATGCGTTTATTGCTGCTGTCGTCGATCTTTTAACAGAGGTTCAAAAAGCAACTGTCGTTCTTCAAAAGAAAATAGGCGCTTTAGAATCTACTGCTAAGGCTGTGATGGCTACAAGAACTTCTGTAGAATACCCCTTAAATAAAGAACAGCTAGAGTCAGTATTTAACACCGCAAGAGACGCAGCTGTTAAGAAGGTTAAAAATGACACTACCAAGGCTAGTGTGGGTGGATTAAGCCATGATAATGTTAAAAATACATTAGAAAGATTAACACAAGAAACTTCTCAACAACTAACCAGTATTCTTAATCAAGGACAAGAAGAAGTTGCAGAAGTAGAAGGTGGTAGTGGCGAAGCAGCTACTGCTACAGCCAGTGAAGAAGCCATCACAGCCGATTTAGAAGCTATTATTGCGAACACTGGTAAACAGAATAGAAGTGCTCGCAGTCAACAACGTGGTCGATTAATTGCAAAATATGGTAAAGAAAACTTGAGACCAGTACTTTTGGCTTTACAGCAAAGGCTTGGAGATGAAAATAGCAATAGAGGCGCACGTGATGCAGAAACTGACAAAAATAAGGCGCTAATTGCTGAAATAAAAACTCTTTTAGAGCACCTTGGAAAATAAGACTATAGATTATATTACTCCCCCTGCTTCTTTCTGATGCAGGGGGATTTTTTTATTCCAAGTTTCATGTTTAGCTGAGACAACTACTTAGTTCAGGACTTGGCCTTGCCACCTTTAATCTGAAAAATGGTAGTGTGCC
>VGCX01000046.1 GCA_016869935.1 Alphaproteobacteria bacterium | reverse complement strand
TAGAAAGGCCATGAAATTGCTAGAATGGTCAGATTGGGATGAAGAAATGAAAAGAAAATATCACAACAGCAAGTTTAATAGAGATGATTATAGCATCGTCATTGAAGAAACAGCTGCAAAAGCCAGATACGAAGGCGAGATCAAAGGTAAGATAGAAGGTAAGATAGAAGGTAAGATAGAAGGTAAGATAGAAGGGCAAGTCATTGGTTTTGCAGAGGGAGTTAAGATGATTGCGCTGAGAATGCTGAACGAGAAAAAGTCATTTGATGAAATCTCTCGATTCACAGGCCTTTCAGAGGCAGAGATCCTAGCGTTAGTGCGTACATAGTTTAGCGGGTTGTTTTAAGCATTAACACGTACACAAGAAAGAATAAAATTGGATGCGTATTTTAGGAATTGACCCAGGGCTTCGTGCTACAGGATGGGGTATTATAGAATCCGAAGGCAACCATCTCCGCTATATTAGTCATGGGATTGCCAAAACAGAGGACGATGCGTTGCTCGCTGTTCGTTTGTATCAGTTGCATCAAGAATTGAGCCGTATTATTGACCTTTACAAACCAGATGTTGCGGCAGTTGAAGAAGTATTTGTTAACAAGAATCCGCTTTCCACGCTTAAGCTTGGGATGGCCCGAGGGGTCGTGCTTTTAGCGCCTGCAGAACGTGATTTGTTTGTGGCAGAGTATTCGGCCAATAAGGTTAAAAAGTCTGTTGTAGGATCAGGCCACGCCTCCAAAGAACAAGTTGAGGCCATGATTAAGGTTTTGTTGCCTGAGGCCCGAAATGCTACAAAGGATGCGGCTGATGCTTTAGCGGTTGCTATTTGTCATGCACACTTTAGTGCGATTGATCGAAAGTGGATATAGGGTTATCCTTCCATTATGATTGCTTTTATGGGCGACCTACGCTAAAGTAAAAATAGATAAATTATAAATAAAATATATACAACCGGGATGGCGCGCTACAACTGCCTTTTAAGCTTTTTTCTTTTTTGTATTCTTTGGGGTATATCATTGACTTCCAATGGACAGGTGCAGTCCTATGCAGAGCAATTCATGGCGAAAGAAATGGAAGCAAAATCTATGCGACGTCCAGAGAGTGGGGATAGCTTGGAGGGAGCTCCTGAAGGGATAGAAGATACCTTAAAGAAAGAAGCAGATCTTGATGAAAAAAATGAATCCTTTCTTTTAAAAAAGGTTGTTTTAAAGGGAAATACTGTTTATTCGGAAGATGTTTTAAAGTTTCTTTATGAGAAGGAGCTTTATAGTCTCGTAACAATTCGCCAACTCAAAGCAATTGCCAAGAAAATCTCCAGCTTTTACCGTAAAAACGGCTATATTTTATGTCGTGCAACTCTTCCAAAGCAGGATGTGTTAGATGGAGAAGTCGAGTTTGTGATCCATGAAAAGGGTCTTACTAAAATTGGTTTTTCAGGGGACGTTCAAACAATTGGGGGGCTAAAAGATAGCGTTCTGGAAGCCTTAAAAAAATCTTCCCCGTTTCACCTTAAAGATCTTCAGGCCCAAATAAATCTGATGCGATCGGCTTTTCCCATCATGGTTTATCCAGATATGAAACCTGTTCGGGAAAAATCGATGGATGTTGAATTAACTCTCGTCATAAAAGATTTGCCAAAATATCGGGAAGACCCTTTGAAAATCAAAGGCAAAACCTTTTTCTTAAAGAATATTAATCTTTCAGGGAATACGCTTATTCCCACAAAGGATCTTCAGAGTTTGTTTGAGCGAGATTTGAATCAAGAGGTAACAGAAGCACAGATTCAAGACATTGTTAAGCGAATTTCAACTTTCTATCGAACCCAGGGATATACACTGTCACGGGCTTTTTTGCCCCACCAAGAAATTAAAGACGGTGAAGTGTATGTTGTCATCCGCGAAGGATCTTTGAATAGCGTTGCTTTAGAGGGGGACACCAAAGGGCTGAACCCAGAAAAAGTAGCCGATATTCAACGGGCCATTGATACAACAAAACCCTTTCATCTGAAAGATTTAGTCCGTTATGTCGCCTTAGTTCAACAGTTGGGCCGTTTTCATGTATACCCAAGCTTAAAACCCTTAGAAAAGGGTACGAAGGCCGACCTTGTGTTTGTTATTCAGGCTATGAAGCCTGAAGAAATTCAAGAAGAGCTCGCTGATAAGCTTAAACTACCTTCCGAGTTTCGTCTTAATAAAATTGAAATTTCTGGCAATACAGCCTTTAAGACAGAAAGGCTTTTGAGTCTTGTGAAGGATAAAATAGGAAAAGTTGTGTCGCTGGGAGACATTCGAACCATTACGCAAGAAATTACAAGATTTTACCGACAAAAAGGATATATTTTGTCCCAAGCGATTCTTCCCCCCCAAAATGTGGAAAATGGTATGGTGACTATTAAGGTCATTGAAGGATATATCAGTGAAGTTATTTTTGAGGGAGATACCTACGATCTTGAAGATTTTTTGGCGCATACAGCAGATGCCATTAAAAAATCTCGACCCCTCCATATTAAAGATCTAGAAAGTCATCTCTTGCAACTGAAAGACTTGCCACATTTACTAGTAACGTCGACGATGCGTCCAGGGCGGCATGTGAAATATTCATCAACTCTGATTGTGACACTTAAAAAGCATTATTGGGAAGGAAGTGTTAGTACCAACAACTATGGGAACAATCAGGTAGGTCCTTTTCAATTTACGGGATCTTTAAATATTCCAAGTCCTTTGTCAGCCACGCACAAAATCAGTATTTCAGGGTCGAAAAGCTATGCGCCAAAAGAATTAAGACTCATTCAAACTGGGTATACGCTTCCTTTAGGGGTTAGTGGAACGAAACTGACTTTGGATGCGATGATTTCACGGTCGCAGCCTAATAATCAATCATTCGTCTCTAACCTTCAAGTCTATGGATCAGAAGATCGCGTAGGAGTCAGCGCCTCTGTCCCTGTGATGCGGGGCCGCTATCATAATCTTTTCAGCAATCTTGGCTTTACATCAAGGAATGTGACATCGACATCAACAACCGCTCTTAATAACACAAAAGATCGCATTCGTAAGCTATCTTTGGGGTTTGTTTTGGACTTCAGTGACTTTTTAAAGGGAGTCAATATTTTCAAAGTCGAGGGGGTTAAAGGGGTTCCTGTTTTTGGAACAACAGCAAAAACAAATGGTAAAAAATCAAGAAAGCAAGGAGATCCAAGATTTTCTTTGGTAAACTTTTTTGTCTCTCGTGATCAAGCGTTGTTTGGGCCTTTCTCCCTTTATGCTATGGTGAATGGGCAAGTGACCTTTAATCCGCTTCTTTCTTCTGAACGGTTTAGGGGTGGGGGTATGCCTTATAACAAAGCGTATCCAAACTCGGCAGTTGCCGGGGATAGTGGGACTGAGGCCAAACTTGAACTTCGTTATATGCATCCTATGGAGAATTTCTTAAAGTACTTTATGCTTTACGCCTACGCTTCAGAAATACAAATCTGGAATCGCACCATTGACATTGGAGAGAAAAAATTTGAAAAAGCCCGCGGTATTGGACTTGGCGCCCGCGCTGCTTTCCAAGACGGACCAACCCTTGAAATTGAATATGGCCGGCCAACAACCAGCAAAGTAAACAACGTCCACTATAAATCCAAAATCTTGATGGGTCTTTCGTATTCAATGAATCACGTGTAGAGAAGGATTAGGCGGGTGTAAATTATTCCAAAAGCGGATTTATTTGCAACTTTCTAAGAAATCCTTTTAAAATAAAATTAAGTAAATTTTTTAAGGGTCATCATGAAAAACGTATGTTTATGGATTGCAGTTGTTTTTATAAGCGCTTTTGCCCATGCGGGATTAAAAGTAGAAGTTACGCAAGGAACAATTAATCCTTTGCCAATTGCTCTTTTGTCTTTCGAGGGAACGGATAAAGAAACCCAAGATATTGCAAAAGATATTGCAGGGGTCATTCAAAATGATCTTCAAGGCACTGGTCTTTTTGACTTTATCCCCCAAGAAAGCTTTATTCAAACGGTTCTGTCTCTAGATATGGCACCACGATATCAGGATTGGAAAATTATTAAAGCGGAAGCTTTAATTAATGGTCAGGTCAAACAAGAATCAGACGGGACGATTTCTGTTGGGTTTCGCTTGTGGGATATTTACGCGGAATCGATGATGACTGCTTCTGCCATGAAAACCAAGAAAAAGCACTGGCGTCGGATCGCTCACTTGATTGCTGATATGATCTATAAGCGGATTACCGGAGAAGATGGCTATTTTGACACACGGATTGTCTACGTTTCTGAGACGGGTAAACAAACCCGTCGTATAAAGCGTCTTGCCATTATGGACCATGATGGAGTGAACCATAAATATCTAACGGATGGAAAGAAAATGGTCATGAGTCCCCGATTTAATCCAACCTGTCAAACGATTACCTATATGACCTATGACCATAAGGTGCCTAAGGTTTTTATCTTAGACCTTGAAACAGGAAAACAACAATTAGTTGGCCAATTCCCTGGTCTTACGTATGCCCCTCGGTTTTCGCCGGATGGTTATAAGGTTATTATGAGCCAGTCAATAGGGGGTAATGGATCGATTTATGTAATGGATTTAAGAAATCGCCTAGTGACCCAGTTAACAAAGGGTCCTTACATCGATACGTCTCCTTGCTATTCTCCCGATGGGCAAAAGATTGTCTTTAACTCGGACCGAAGTGGTAAGCAACAGCTTTATGTGATGGATGCTGATGGATCCAACGTTCAGCGCATTAGCTTCGGAGGGGGTCTTTATGCTACCCCTGTGTGGTCGCCTCGTGGTGACCTTATTGCCTTTACAAAGCAAGAAGGCGGTCAGTTTTATATTGGACTGATGAAGCCCGACGGGACAGAGGAACGTAATATCGCCACCGGCTTTATGGTGGAGGCGCCCACCTGGGCGCCTAATGGTCGGCTGCTGATGTTTTGGAGCCAAGGCCGTTCTCGCAAAGATGGAACGATGGACCCTGCTGTTTTAAAATCTATCGACATCACAGGGCGCCATGAACGCATCCGCCCAACCCCCATGGAAGCGACCGATCCTGCGTGGTCTCCGCCTCTGCCATTGACACTGAAATAGGTCCCTTTTTGTTGTGAAACAAAGTAGACTCCTAATCTGTTGTGCTGATTATAAAAATCCTATATTCAGCACGACAGAATAAATTTTTGACTTCTTGTGCTGATTATAAAAAGTCTATATTCAGCACGACAGAATAAATTTTTGACTTCTTGTGCTGATTATAATATAACTATACTTAGCACCACAGAATGAAAGCGTTGTTAATTTATGGATAAAATTTTAGGACGACACAAAGAAATAGAACTGTTCCAGAGCATTTTGCGATCGAACGTTCCAGAGTTTTTGGCGGTGTACGGGCGAAGGCGGGTTGGGAAAACTTTTTTGATTAGAAATTATTTTTCTAACGCAAAAGATGTCATGTTTTTCGATGCAACGGGATCAAAAAATACGCCTATGTCGGATCAAATAGAAAATTTTATGACGCGTATTGGTGAAGTTTTCTATAATGGACTTAATCCAGCCAAGGAAATAAAGTGGAAAAATGTTTTCAAGGCCCTTACAGATGCTATGCGCGCACTGCCAAAAGAAAAAAAGATCGTTCTTTTTTTTGATGAGTTTCCTTGGATGGTAACGCCCAAGTCTCGGTTGTTAGGGGTTTTAGATTATTTTTGGAATCAATATTGGTCTAAAGATGATCGCGTTAAATTAATAATATGTGGATCGTCAGCTTCTTGGATTATCGATAATATCATCAATAATAAGGGGGGGCTTCACAATCGCATTACACAAAGACTTTTATTGGAACCTTTAACTTTAAATGCGACTAAAAAATTCCTAACACAAACAGGATTTAAAATTACCAATAAGCAAGTCGTTGATCTTTATATGGTGACTGGTGGGATTCCCTATTATTTAACAAAATTTCGTAAAGACTTTTCAGTCCCTCAAAACATTGAACATATTGCTTTTAAGAAGAATGCATTTTTATTGGGCGAATTTGATAACCTATTCTCGTCTCTTTTTGAAAAGGCAGATATATACATAGATATCATTCGGTTCATTGCAAAAAGCAGATACGGAACGTCACAGGAAGAAATTTTTTCTACCATAAAAGAAGCCCCAAAGGGGGGGGAGACTCTTAAAAAACTCAAGGCGCTTGAAGAAGCTGGGTTCATTAAAAGTTTTAAACCATTTTCTCATCAAAAACGGGGGCTTTATTATAGAGTTGTCGATGAATTCACGTCATTTTACTTGCAATGGATAGAGCCTCTGAAGCAAACCTTATTTTCCCAAGGGGCGGGGGGGTCTTACCTAGAAAATGAAATGCGAACACCCCGGTGGATGAGCTGGGCTGGCTATGCCTTTGAGTCAGTCTGCTATAAGCATCTTGTTCAAATAATGCGTTGTTTAAATATCAGTCCCGCATCACTTCCCCATACATGGCGATATGTCCCAAGGAGTGGAAGCCCGGATAGGGGAGCGCAAATAGATCTTCTCTTTGACCGACCGGACAATGCAATTACGTTGTGCGAGATCAAGTATAGCTATGAGCCTTATACCCTAGATAAGGAATATATTGAGATATTACATCGCAAAGCTGAAGTGTTTCAAACAAGAACAAAAACACAAAAGCAAATTTTTATGGCAATCATTGCCTCTCATGGGCTAAAGAATAATTTTTACACCGATCAAATTAGTAATGTCGTGACGCTTGAAGATCTTTTTAAAGACTAATCCACGCATTAGCGGCGGTGTTCTTGGAGGGCTCTTTTTTTTGTTGTATATCAGCAACATTGAATGTTCTTTTTAAAAAGGCATTTACTCGTGTAAAAAGTTAAGATACAGTGTGCGTGTTAAAATTACGTTTAAGGGGATATTTTACGATGAAAACAAAGTTTTTATTTGCATCATTAGGGATGCTAATGTTGGCATCCTGCCAATGCAATACAACAGATGAATCTGCTATGAATGCTGCGGGCGCGGGTGCCGGGTATGATGCGGATGCAGCTGCCGCTGCCGCACAGTCTCCAATGGGGAATGTGGTTGATCGGGTATTTTATGCATTTGATAAATACACACTAACAGATGAAGGAAAAACAACCCTTCAACAGCAAGCACAATGGTTAAAGGACAACCCAGGGGTTGCGGTTCTTGTTGCTGGAAACTGCGATGAACGTGGGACACGCGAATACAACATTGGTCTTGGGGAACGCCGTGCGAATACAGCAAGTGATTACCTTGTTGCCCAAGGTGTTAGCCCACAACGTATTACCGTCACAAGCTACGGTAAAGATCGTCCAAGTGTTGCAGGTTCCAACGAAGAAGCATGGGCGCAAAATCGTAATGCAACAACGATTCCTCAGAAATAATTAATTTTCTGATATAAATTTAAATAAGGTCGCTTGTATCATCAGGCGGCCTTGTTTATTATAGGGGTATCAAAAGGATTTACAGACATGAAATACAGATATTGGTTTCTCGGTACTATTTTGTTCTACCCCCTTCTAAGCCCTGCTGACGTAGAAACGATCCGGGTTCCTGTTATTGACGGAAACAATAATCTTGAACGTATTGCAGCCGATTTGCATCGTCTTGAAAAATACGTCTATCGAACCGTTGGGGCCGACCATCTCAATAAGCCAGCGCATGAAAAAGCTGCAGCATCCGTTCCTGCAGATCAATCACAGGTTGACGTATTTCAATCCAAATTTGAAACCTTGTCTCAGGAAATTCCAGCTCTTGTTGGGCGGATTGAAGAATTAGAACATAAAAACCAGAAGCTTTTGGATAATAATAAAACATTTGTTGATTATCTGACACGTTTTAAGGAAGAAATGGCCGCTCTTACCAAGAAAAATCAAGAGCTAGAGGAAAAAATTGCCCATCTTTCTACCCAGCCAAAAGAATCAGCACCTGTCAAAGAAGAAATACCCTCTTTGCCACCTTTAACGACACAAAGTGAACCGGCTGTAGAACCAATCCCTTCTCTAGCAGAGCCAGTGGTGGTTTCAACAGATGCGTTGGAAAAAAAAGCGAAAGCCGCATTGGTGGCAGCACGCTATGATGATGCACGCGAATTATTTGAAGAATTACTGAAACGGGATTTATCGATCGAACAAGAGGTTACAACCCGCTTTTATTTAGGGGAAATCTGGCTCTTGAAAAAGCAGCACGGTAAGGCCTCTGAACAATACTTAAAAGCCTATCAAAAGGATCCAAAGGGATCGAAGGCCCCTAAAAATCTTTTGAAATTAGCAACAAGCTTATATGCCTTGGGCAAGAAAAAAGAGGCCTGTGTAAGTCTTCAGAAACTTTTGAAGGACCATCCAAAGGCGGAAGGCACGATTCTTTCCATGGCGTCCGAAAAACGTGTAGAGTATTGCGGTGCGTAGGGGATCTCAGGATCTTTATCAGTACTTTTCTAAAACGCTAAAATCTCTGGGGCCTTTTGAATCTTCTCCCTCGATGGCTGTTGCTGTATCAGGGGGTGCTGATAGCCTCTGCCTTGCTTTTTTGGCGCATCAGTGGGCTCAGGAAAATGGTGGAACGTTAACGGCCTTGCACGTGGATCACCGATTGCGTGAGGAATCATCGAAGGAGGCAGATCTTGTAAAGTCCTGGCTTCAGGCACGGGGGATTTCATGTGTTATTTTGCCGTGGGACCATCAGGGGGTTCTATCATCCATCCAAAAAAAAGCCCGAGAAGCCCGCTACAGCCTTTTAACAAACTTTTGTAAAGAACAGGGGATTTTCCACTTATTCCTTGCCCATCATCAAAATGACCAAGAAGAAACTTTTTTCTATCGCCAATCAAAAGGAAGCGGTATCGAAGGACTTGCAGGGATGTCAGCGGTAGAAGAGGGGCCAGATGTAAGGATTCTTCGCCCTTTGTTAGGGGTTCCAAAAATAGACTTAGAAGAATTTTTAGCCCCCCATCCTTTTATCAACGACCCCAGCAATACCAATACCAAGTTTTGGCGCGCACAGTTTCGGCAAAATCCAAAACAAGGATATTCGCCCTCTTTTGGGACAGAAAGAATCCAGCTGGAACAAACGTTGGCGATTGTTTTTGCCCGATATGTTCAAGTCTATCCAGAAGGGTATGCAACCCTTTTGGAAGAATTTCTTCAAAATACATCCCCCTTTTTACAAGAAAAGGTCTTAGGAAAAATCCTGACCACCATCGGGGGGCACAATTATTCAGTTCGTTCAGAGGTGGTTCAGCGTTTGCTTAAAAACATGCCAACATCTGCTTGGATAAGTGCAGGGGGGTGTTTAATCCGCCTTCAAGGCAATGCCTATCAAATTATTCGAGAATGCGGGCGTATTCAAGAGGTTCAGCCCCTCAAAGAACAAAGCCCGTTTCTATGGGATGGGCGATTTATGGTTATGCCGCCCTTCCCTGAGAATGCCTTTTGCCAGGCTTTGGGCGAAGAGGGGTGGCAGTACATGAAGAATCGTCCCCTTTTACCAAAGGTTCCTGCCAAAGTTTTTTATGCCCTGCCTGCTTTTTTTGACAAAAAGGGAAAGCTTATATCTCTTGCTAAGGTAGTCTTTACCCCACAAACACGGCTTTTAAGGTCTTTGTGGCTGAGCGCTGTTTAAAAAATTTTGCCTTTTGAACAGTTGATCGTTTGTTTCTTGTAACCCCAGAAGGCGTCTAATACAGCAGAGAGTCAAGATCTAAATTTGAGATTTTTTTGTTTTTTTTCAACCAGCCTACCCCCGGATTAAATCCGGGGTACGGCTAGGCAAGCTTTTTTTGACGAGACAGAGAAAAATTTCAGTCAAAAGTCCCCATCTACTTAACAAAAAACCTTCTGGGCATCAATTTTCTTAAAAAACATATCTAAAAAGGAGAATTTTTTGTTTTTTTTCAACTTTGTTTGGGGAGTTTTCTGTCCTAGGCTTTGGGGAGAAAATAAGAGGATAAAGAGATGAAAAA
>VGCX01000045.1 GCA_016869935.1 Alphaproteobacteria bacterium | reverse complement strand
GGATGCTGATGTATCTTGAGGTGTCACCAAACCCTGATAGGTCAAACGTTCCCTCCAAGGGGTTCGCAAGACTTCTGATGGGGATATCTACACGTCCCATATCATTATCTTTGTTTGGCTTATACGTTAGAATCCCACTTAAAAACCGATCATACTCAGCCTCATGCCCTATCGCAATCGGTGGATAGGCCCTTAAGGGGGCTCGAATGCTTCCTGATGCTGAAACACTCCCTCCCCCTACAGCGCCTGCTGAGACTACAGCAGTTGATGGGCGGGCGGCGACCACAACAGAGGGAACCTCTCTTGCAGCACTTACTGAAGACCCTCCTGCGCCCCCTCCTGAAGTTCGAGGAGGAGTCGATGCGGCTGGGGCATCAATCACCAACGTATTCCTGATCCATCCAACAACATCTTGTATCTTTCTTTCATTCAACCTAACCCCAAAGTTTCCCCCATCCGTTAAGGTTCCTTCATACGCATGGGTCCCAAGCACATAAGGCATCGACCATTTCTTGATCCAGATCGCCCCACCACTCTGGCCTTTATACGTGTCAATTAAATAATGCAGTTTCCCTCCCTCTACCCGACTAATCGTATCCTCCATCGTCCAAAGGGTTTTAAGGCCCTTGTCTCCAGGATACCCTGTCACATGAACCCTATGCTCCATAAGCTCCCTATCCTGCAAACATAAAAGCCCTGCCCATCCGGTCTCATGTCCAATCGATTGATTCAATATCACAAGGGCAAGGTCGTATTCTTGATCCCCAAACCTCATCCATCGATCATAAAGGTAAACCTTTGTCCCGGTAACTTCCCCAAACGTTGCAACATCATCATTAAGCCCTAACCGTATTCTTATGCTTCCTGCTTGTTCCAATCGATCAAACTTATAAATATTATGTGCCGCTGTTAAAAAATGATGAGGTCCCACCAATACTCCAGATCCCCCATACGTTTCCTCTCCAAACTTCATGGTTATCTGTCCATGAATGCTCCAGGGGAATTTCCCAGTTTCTGTAATTCTTTCTCGCCCATCCTCCCCTTCTATTAAAAAGCTTTCTTCCATCGATCGTGGACGATCCGTATATACCCCTACCGCTTCGCTTCTGGCTTTCGTTGGTGGAGTTGGGGTTGTTACAAGAGTTCGACCTTCCGTTTCCATATTAAACCGTCCCCGCACATATCGGGTCCCTCCACTTACCTCAAAACTCCTGATCCCGTCATCCGTTGCGGCCTGTGTAATACCGGATATCAATAAAATGCTTAATATGAATTGTTTCATGAGTGTATACCTCTAATTTGTTTATTGATCCTTACTTACTAGATTATAGTGGGTGATGTAAAGAGGCATCGGGGGAAGTTTTCATAATGTGATCTGGGTTATTTTAATCAGGCATCATTTAAACACTAAAACAGATCTTTTTTTGGGGGTGTTTTAATGCTATATAAAATTATTAGGGAACACGATATGACAAAAAAGCAAGCCGATCAAAATGTTCAATCAAAAGAACGCCGAGATTTTTTGCAGCTTGTGACAACGGCTGTTGGGGGCGTTGGGGCAGCGTGTGCCTTATGGCCTTTGATTGATAGTATGAATCCAGCGGCGGATACACTGGCGGAATCGACCGTTGATGTTGATTTAAGGGGCATTGAGCCTGGTCAAGGAAAAACGGTTTTATGGCAGGGGTCCCCGGTTTTTATTCGCCGTCGTACGCCCGATGAAATTACCTATGCCCAAAATATGCCGATGGATACGCTCTTGGATCCTGAAAGGGATGAGGCTCGGGTTAAAAAACCAGAATGGTTGGTCGTTGTTGGGGTTTGCACACATTTAGGCTGTGTTCCAACAGGGCAAAAACCCACAGAACCAAAAGGGGAATATAAGGGGTGGCTGTGTCCGTGTCATGGGTCCCAATTTGATATTTCTGGACGTGTGTGTCGTGGGCCAGCCCCCACGAATTTACAGGTTCCTCCTTACGTTTTTTTGGATGACCACACCCTTAAAATTGGGACAAATGAGGCATAAAGATGAATAACAATAAAGTGGTGCAATGGATTGATACGCGTCTTCCGATTTTTACCTTTATGCGCCATGCGTTGAAAGAATATCCAACGCCTAAGAATTTAAACTTTCTTTGGAATACGGGGTCTCTTGCAGGGATTACCCTTCTTATAATGATCATTACAGGGATCACTTTGGCGATGCATTATTGTCCCGATCCTGAAGATGCTTTCCAAAGTGTAGAACGGATTATGCGGGATGTTAACTATGGATGGTTGATTCGCTATATCCATATGAATGGCGCCTCTTTTTTCTTTGTCCTGGTGTATATTCATATTTTTCGGGGTATGTATTATGGGTCTTATAAATCTCCTCGGGAACTTTTGTGGATCTTAGGGGTCGTTATTTTTCTGATGATGATGGCAACGGCCTTTATGGGCTACGTTCTTCCCTGGGGACAAATGAGTTTTTGGGGGGCGAAAGTGATCACTAATCTTTTTTCTGCGATCCCTATTGTTGGTGATACGATTGTTCATTGGTTATTGGGCGGACCAACCGTTGGAGCACCCACCCTCAACCGTTTTTTTGCCCTTCATTATCTTTTGCCCTTTGGGATTGTTGCGATTGTTTGCTTGCATATGGTCGCTCTCCATCAATTTGGGTCGAATAATCCCTCGGGAGTTGATCCAAAACACCCTTCAGAACAAATCCCCTTTCACCCTTATTATACGGTTAAGGATCTTTTGGGGCTGAGCATTTATCTATTCGTTTTCGCTTTTGTTGTGTTCTTTGCCCCTAATTTTTTTGGGGAACCAGAAAACTATAACCCTGCAAATTCCATGGTTACGCCTGTTCATATTGTGCCAGAGTGGTATTTCTTGCCCTTCTATGCCATTTTAAGGTCTATTCCCAGTAAATTGGGAGGGGTCATGGGTATGTTTGGGGCCGTATTTGTTTTATTTCTGTTGCCTTGGCTTGATCGATCCAGGGTCAGAAGCGCAACGTTCCGGCCTCTTTATCGGCCGCTTTTTTGGGTGTTTGTCCTGAATAGCATTGTCCTTGGATGGATTGGATCACAGCCGCCCGAAGGCATTTACCTTATCATTGGGCGCGGGGCAACGGCTTATTATTTCTTTCACTTTTTTGTCCTTTTGCCCCTTTTGAGCGTCATCGAAAAACCATTGCCAGTTCCAGATTCGATCACCCTATATCTGGATCAAAAAAAGAGGGCAGTCTGATGTATTGGTGGCTTGCGCTTGTTTTTATAGTGTTAAATTTTTCCGTTAGGGCAGAAGACGGGCGAACGCCAATCCCTCAGCATTGGTCCTTTAAAACGCCTCTTGGGACTTTTGATAAGAAAGAACTGCAGCGCGGTTTTCAAGTTTACAAAGAAGTGTGCGCAGCCTGCCATGGGATCAATCAGCTTCGGTTCAGAGAACTTGAGAAAATTGGGTTTACAAAAGATCAAGTTAAAGCGCTGGCTGCCTCTTATACAGTCAAAGAAGAAGAGGATGCCGATGAAGAAGAAAGACCCGGGCGCCCTGGAGATAGAGTGCCGTCCCCTTTTTCCAGCGAGAAAAAAGCCCGCGAAGCAAATTGGGGGGCGTATCCCGTTGATTTATCCCTGATCACAAAGGGAAGAGGGCAGGGGCCCGATTATCTTTATGCCTTATTGACAGGGTACGAGCCCTGTCCGAAGGATGTCACATTGTTTGAAGGGCGGTCTTATAATCCATACTTTCAAGGGGGGCAAATTTCCATGCCACCGCCTCTTATAGACAATATTATTACCTACCATGATGGCACGCTTGCAACGATTCCGCAGATGGCAAGGGATGTGACAGCTTTCTTGTCTTGGGTGGCAGAGCCAGAATTAGAAAATCGTCATGAAATGGGTGTTAAAGTGTTACTCTTTCTGTTAGTATTAACAGGACTGTTCTATGGTGTGTATCAAGCACTGTGGAAACTTGTGCGATAAGGGAGGATTTCGTGCGTTGGGTTTATTCTTTTTTCTTAATAGGCTTCATTGTAGGGTGCGCGCCTTATGATATGGCAACCTATACACGCCTTGCTCCCAGTACTAATGGCTGTGCCAGTGAAAAAATAGTTCTTATAAGCCCCAATCTTCATGGGATTGAGGATGAAATTTATCAAGCAACGGCGGACTGGATTAAAAAATCTTTGGTTGCGGAAGGATATCGTTTTGATGATAAGAAAAAAGCAACCGTTCTTGTTTCGATCAATCACAAAGTAAAAGAAGCTCCCAAAACAGAGCCGGACCTTACCAAAACCCAAGAGGTATTTGAAGGGGAGGGTGCCCCTATTTCAACACCCATTTATCGTCATCATTTGACCGTTATGGTTGAGGATTTATCCTGTAATCAAGAATCTATGATTTTAGATGTTCATGTTGAAACCTACAGTGATCGCTTGAGTGATAGTATTCCAGATCTTTTAGATTCTTTGGATGAATCTTTTGCAAAAACAAAAGGACCACGGTCTAAAACAACGAAACGAATTTTTCGGAAATTTTAGAAAAATAAACGTCAGGATTAGGCGGTATATTTTTCCACAATTATTTTCCACAATTGGGCAGGAAGGCTCCCTCCGACAACTCGATTCATCGGCGCATCGCTGGGATTGCCCATCCAGACACCGGCTGTAATAGAATCTGTAAATCCTATAAACCAAGCATCTCTAAACTTTTGACTGGTTCCTGTTTTCCCAGCAACGGTTTTGCCAGGAATTTGTGCCGCTTTTCCTGTGCCGACCTTTACAACATTTTCTAAAACGGCACTGAGTCTTTGTGTGAATGATGGGTCAATTACTTCTTTGGGTGAAGATGCGGGCCGTTGATAAAGAATTTTCCCATCACTATTTCTAATTTCCAAAATGCCATAGGGATGGGTTTCTTTTCCTTGATTTGCAATTATCATAAAGGCGTTCACGACATTCAACAAAGAGGTTTCAATCGTTCCAAGGGCAATGGTTAAGTCCCGATCTGGCTTTGCAAATCCAAGTCTTTGTGCCATATGAAGGATAGCATTAATGCCAATTTTTTCAGCAAGACGGACAGTTGCGGTGTTAATTGAATAGACGAGAGCGTCATGAAGACTCACCTGACCGCGGGCTTGCCAGCCAAAGTTATTGACTTCCCACGAGCCTTTTTTATAAGGGCTATCATCAATCATATCGGAAAAGCGAAGACCTTGTTCAAGAGCTGCTAAAAAAACCACCGGCTTAAAGGCAGAACCTATTTGACGCTGGGCTGTTGCAGCAAGATTATACTGCATAGAAAAGTAATGTGTTCCGCCAACCATAGAACGTACAGCGCCGTCTTTTGAAAGGGCGACAAAAGAAGCTTGTTCAACAGAAGAGGCCTTCCCATGGTTTTTAATAAAATCATGCACAGCTTTTGTGGCAGTTGTTTGTAAGGCTGAATCAAGTGTTGTGATCACAATAAGATCTTGGGAGGTGTCGACAAGATTTTCGAGCTCCCCCGAAACCCAGTCCGTGAAATAACGATAGCTGGGCATTGGTTTTGTATCAAAGGTCATCTTATTAACCTTTTGTATGGCATCGGCTTTTTGTTTTTCTGTAATGAAATTGGCTTGTACCATATTATCCAGAACTACGTGGGCACGGGCTTTTAATTGATCATGATGATTCGCATATCTGCTTGGGGCTTTTAAAAGCCCTGCAATTACAGCACATTCTTCTAGACTTAAGTAGGCCACTAATTTCCCAAAGTATAGCTGAGAGGCCGCGTCGACACCAAAAGTGCCGCCGCCTAGATAAACCCGATTGATATAAATATTTAAAATTTGCTCTTTGGAGAAGTGCTTTTCAATCCAGAGCGCCAGAATTACTTCTTGAATTTTTCTCTTTAGCGAACGCTCATGACTTAAGAAAATATTCTTAACAAGTTGTTGGGTTAAGGTGCTACCGCCTTGGACTACGTGCCCTGTTGTAATATTTTTAACAAAGGCACGAACCAAACCTTGAAAGTCAATGCCATTATGTTCAAAAAAACGCCGATCTTCTGTTGCAATGAGGGCATTTATAAGCGCTTTAGGGACATGGTCAAGGGTAACAGTTTCCCCATAAAGATGACCATGGGTTGCAATTTCTCGGTGATCTTTTGTCAAGAAAACAATGCTTGGTTTTTTATGGGCTAAATCAAATCCTTGGATCTCTGGAAGATCTTTGGCATACCAGCTAATCACAACAGCAGAAAGCGCAACAGCCCAAAAAACGCTAAAAAAACTCCATTTTAGGAGCCGCCAAATCAGTCTCTTTTTTTGACGACTGGGCTGAGAAGCGGCTTTCTTTTTTTTACGCATCGAGGTTTTGAACGTTTAGGGCGTTATTTTGAATAAACTCACGCCTTGGTTCAACCACATCACCCATGAGTGTTGAAAAAATATCTTCCGCATCATCCGCGTGGGATAATTTAACCTGCAGCAACGTTCGCTCATTAGGGTCAAGGGTTGTTTCCCACAACTGGTCGGCATTCATTTCTCCAAGACCCTTATAGCGTTGGATTGAAATACCCCGGCGTCCTTCTTCTGTAATTTTGTTAATCAATTGAGACGGTGTATGCAATTTTTCCAAACGGTCTTTAATAGTCAACGTAAACTCACCGCTGTTTTCAAAATGCAGGGATTGGAAAAGAGCCGTTAAGTTTCGTGCCTCACTCGATAAGGCAATACTTGGATCTATCACTACCTTTTCAGGAACATTATGATGAAGTCGCGAGAGAACAATTGCTCCATTTTGGAGGGTGGCTGTCCATCGATTGTCGGCATCAAGGGCATAAACCTGATTGAGGTGCTGTGTCAGCGTAGTTCCCTGAGTTTCTGTAAAATGACCATTCGTTAAGTTCTCTGAATTTAAAAGACCTAAAAGAGCCGCATGTTCCAAAATCTCTGGGGCATTTAGTTTTTTTGATAGCCGCTGAATAAGGCTTCGAATTTGACCAGCAATTTTAAGACGGCCCTTCAAGTCGGCGCCTGCAATCGTTCCTTTTGTTGGAAGAGCCAAAGAAACCTGATTCATCCCTTCATCAATAAGGTAGTTATCAAGGGCATCATCATTTTTTAGATAAATTTCTGACTGACCTCGCTTGACTTTGTAAAGAGGAGGTTGTGCGATATATAAATAGCCACGTTCGATGATTTCAGGCATTTGGCGATAGAAAAACGTGAGCAAAAGAGTCCGAATATGGCTTCCATCAACGTCAGCATCCGTCATGATTACGATCTTATGATAGCGTAATTTTTCAATATTAAATTCATCTTTTCCAATGCTTGTTCCAAGGGCGGAAATCAGCGTCCCAATTTGATCGGAGCTGAGCATCTTATCAAAACGGGCGCGCTCCACGTTCAAGATTTTTCCTCTTAAGGGAAGAATTGCTTGGTTTTTACGGTTACGACCTTGTTTTGCGTTGCCGCCGGCACTGTCTCCCTCAACAATGAAAATTTCGCTGAGCGCGGGATCTCTTTCCTGACAATCCGCGAGCTTTCCTGGAAGAGAAGAAATTTCCAAGACACTTTTTCGGCGTGTTAATTCACGAGCTTTTCTAGCGGCTTCTCGTGCGGCAGCAGCTTCCATGATTTTTTGAATTACCGCTTTTGCATCCGTTGGATTTTCTTCAAACCATTGTCCCAACCGATCATTGACAATGCCTTCAACAACAGGGCGGACCTCTGAGGATACAAGCTTGTCTTTTGTCTGGGAGGAAAATTTTGGATCAGGCACTTTGACCGATAAAATACAGGTCAGTCCTTCACGCGCATCATCCCCTGTGACGGCGATTTTTTCTTTTTTAGCAATGGAAACTGTTTGCGAAAAGGTATTAATGACGCGTGTTAACGCAGACCGAAACCCTGCAAGATGTGTTCCTCCATCCCGTTGAGGAATATTATTTGTAAAGCAAAGCATCGTTTCATGGTAACTATCCGTCCATTCTAGAGCCATTTCCAGGGTAATCCCGTCCTTTTCCCCTTGGAAAAAAATAGTGGGTTTGTGGAGAGGATTTTTTGCACGGTCCAAGTACTCAACGAAGGCCTTGACCCCCCCTTCATAGTATAGTTCTGATACTTTGGGTTCTATACTCCGACGGTCTTCTAGGGTAATTCGTACGCCAGAGTTTAAAAAAGCCAATTCTCTTAGGCGGTGCTCTAGTGTGCTGTAGTTAAATTCCAATTGCGTGAACGTTTCTTTGGAAGGAAGGAATGTTACTTCTGTTCCTGTTTGATCAGAAGGGCCAACAACTTTTAAGGGGGCTTCTGATTCTCCATGCTTGAAACGCATGAAATGTTCATGACCATCTCGGCAAATTTTTAGATCGAGTCTTTCTGACAATGCGTTGACCACAGAGACGCCGACTCCATGGAGTCCTCCAGAAACTTTGTAAGAATTTTGATCAAATTTCCCCCCTGCATGAAGCTGTGTCATAATAACTTCGGCGGCGGAAATGCCTTCCTCAGGGTGAATGCTCACAGGAATTCCACGACCGTTATCTGTCACCGTTACGGAGCCATCGGCATTTAAAATGACTTTAACAAGGGTACAATAACCCGCAAGCGCTTCGTCGATTGCATTATCAACAACTTCATAAACCATATGATGCAATCCAGAGCCATCATCGGTATCTCCAATATACATACCTGGGCGTTTGCGAACCGCCTCTAGGCCTTTGAGGACTTTAATTGAATCCGCATCATAGCGAGGGGTCGTTTGGTTTTTGTTTTCGTCAACTGACATAAAGAGAACCTTCTTTCACGGTTGCATTATTAATCGTTAAAAAATGTGCCAGTCCTTCAAGAGGATGAAAAACTTGGCTATCTGTTCCTGTGAGCCATGCTTGTAGCCTTAAGGCGACAATTTCTTTAAACAAACACGCGCGCCTTTCGTTATCAAGATGCGCAACCACTTCATCTAACAAAAGAATAGGCATCCGATTGCAAACGGTTGTTTGTAATCGACATTGCGCCAGCATTAAGGACACCAAAAGCGCCTTTTGCTCACCCGTTGAGCATACCTCAGCTGGGTAGTTATAATCAAGGTTTATCACAGGAATTTCTGACTGATGGGGTCCAATTTTTGTGCCCCCCGTTAAAGAATCGTTTTGTCGGTTATCTTTAAGGTGTTTTTGGATTTTTTCTTCAACAACAAGGGCGGGATGTTCCTCAAGCCACTCTTCGATTAGGCCTTTGGAATGAATAGAAAAGGAAGGGAACTTTGTGACGTTATTTTGTCCAGCTTCTGTAAGCTGGCGGACAAAGTCAATACGATGCATAGTAATCACGACTGCTTCTTGGGACATAGTTTCCTCCAAAGCGCGGAGCCAATAATCGTCAAAATTACTCTCCTTTAGCAAACGAGAACGTTCTCGAAGGGCATAGTCATACCGATAAAGATGTTTGGGATAAGAGGGGTGAATTTGACTAATAAGTTTATCAATAAAGCGACGGCGAGGACTCATTCCTTCAATAAACAACCCATCGGATTGGGGTGTTTGCCATAAAATATGAATCCATTCATGAAGAGTTGTCTGGGGGTGAGGGGCCCCATTAATTTTAACAAACCGTCGTTCTGATTCATTTGAGAGATCGATTCCCGTACTGAGCGCAAGATTTCCGCTTGGAAAGGTATATGTGCCATGCACTGCCCAGGGATCTTTGGGGTTTTTGATGTTGATCAACAAAGAGAGTTTGCTTTTTCGAAGGCCTTTTCCCGGAGAAAAAAGAGAGATGGCTTCTAAGATATTTGTCTTACCAGCCCCATTAGGCCCTGTTAAAACGATTGGCTGCAAAGGGCATTCTAATGCCAATTGTTCATAGCAACGGTAGTTATATAATTTTAAAGCAGTAATGCCGTTGACAGGGGTTTTTTTGTCATCTGTCATTGAACACTACCTGAAATTGCACCGTTGGGTGAGTTTATACACGAACAGGCATCATAACGTAAAATACATCCTGTTCATCGATGCCCCTAATAATAATAGGGGTATCGTTATCAGAAAGCTTCAGTTCAAGGGTCTCACTTTTAATTTGTTGGATGACTTCTAAAAGATATTTCGCATTAAAGCCCGTGCTTAGATGCTTGCCATCGTAGGTTACTTCGCAATCTTCTGTTCCCATGCTTTGGTTATTGGAAGAAGCTGAAATGGTGATAATTTTGGGCTCAATCACAACACGAATCCACTTGGTTTTTT
>VGCX01000044.1 GCA_016869935.1 Alphaproteobacteria bacterium | reverse complement strand
ATAGTCAAGACGAGACACATACTATTCCTCCTTATGTTATTGAAAAAGAGGCACTCCACCCCTTGATTCATGAAGCGTTTGTTGCTTGTTTTAAAGACGGTCAAGATCATCCAGAAAAAAGACCAAGCGCCCATGATTGGGTTGAAATTTTTAAAAAGAGTCTTCGTGACCTAAACCAATGCGGCACTTCTGTCCAACATTTTTATTTTGGAAAAACCTGCGGATGGTGTGATCGATTCCAACGAACGGGGGTTGATGTTTTTGCCAATGGAGATCATGTTCAAACCCTTGCCGTTGATTTCCAACTACAAAAAGCCCTCAATTCCCAAGATTTAAGAGAAATAGCACGGTTGTGGCAATTGCATCCAACCCTTAACGAAAATCCACGCTTTCATCCCCAGCAAGATTTTATCAAAAAATCCATTGCCTATGTGGGCGCCCTGGATCAGTTCAAGTCTTTTTGCGAAAATGACCCAACAGATGAAGAAATTTTAACATGGTGGTTAGATCACGAGGCCTTATCTTATTTTCCCCATAATCCCCACGAACGCATCAACAATCGATCCTTGCATGAATTTTTAAAGGAAGTACGCGAGAGAACAAAAGCTTTTGATCAATTAAAGCAAGCTATTCAACAAACGAAAAGCTTAAACCAAGAGGGGAAACAATCTCTCGATGAATCTTTAGAAACCGCTATTATTACGGCTTATGAATCGTATCGGTGGATTGACGCGTTTAAGAAAAAACATAGCGATGTTTTTGAACGCGTAGAGCGCGCAAAAAAACACTTAGAAATTTGGCGCGCCTTCAAAGAGAATTACCAAAAAGAAAATGATCAAAAATTTCTTGAGCTATGGCGAACAGATTATACGGTTGTTGAGCAATTTTCTTTATCAGGCGAGCATAGGCAGGCTCTTTTTAATGCAGAACGCGCTGAAAAGAAATTTCAAGAAATTCGCTCAATCTTAAAAGAAAATGATTCATTCGATCGCATCATCACGTGGTGGAATAAAAACCCTCGGTTTCATAAATCTTCCTTTCGGCATATGGTGGTCAATGGGCTTTCTGTACAAGACCATGCGACACGAGCCATTCAACAACATGCCCTGCTGTCTGAGCTACAAAAAGCATCTAATGCTGGAGACTTTCAAGCCCTTTCAAAACTTTGGAACAAAGAATTGTGCGAAGGATACAGAGAGTTTTTCTTTTTTGTCCCCTTAGTGCGCACGGCAAAAAAAACCTATGATACCTGGCAAAAAATTAAACGCGCCCTTAAAGAAGAACAATCCCAAGAAGTTGTGCGTTTGTGGGACGAAGATCATTTCGCCCTGCCGGCTCTTCAAGAAGGAATCGCTTCTGATATCCAAAAACAGTTTCATGAAGTGTATCGATTTGTCACGATTCCTAAAGGACCAGTCACGAGTCTTGAACCCCGTAGAGATTTTTTTCAAGTTCGATTTGAATGGCCTGCAAAAGTTTCAGAGCATGTCCTTTGCATCATAGGCGTTAGAAAAACAGACCATAAGTCCACTGTTTCCGATGATAAGAACTTTAATACTTTATATACCACACACAAAAAAGGCGATGTCGGAGAGGCCTTAATTCCAGGTATGCTAAAAGAAAATCATACGGTCTATCTTTGGATTGGACAAAGGGTGTGTGGAAAACTACTAACGTTTGGAACTCCCCTTACTTTAATGCAAGAGACGAAAAAAGAAGTGCTCTATAGCCTTCGTTTTTCAAAACCCTGGGGTGGATGGCATAAAAAATTCCGCCCTGCTATTACAATTGAGCTTACTTCCTCTTACGATGTAACGTTGCCCCCTCTTTCTTTGAGGGCATTAAAAGACAGGCCCCCCATTTATCAAGACGCTCACGCAGAGATTATTTTAACAATTCCTTCATTAAGCTTAAAGGCGAATGAAAAGAAAAAACTTTCCTTCTTTTTAGAAACATCAGAGAATAATGAAATGAGCTATCGTCTAGATATTGATCAAATTCATAAATTTGACGGCGACTTAGTTGAACATACTAACAGCACCGCAAGCTTATGGCTGAAGGGTGTGCGTTCAGTTAAAAAGAGATTTGCATGATACATAAATGTCCTAATTGCTTTCATCGATTTAAAGAAGAAGACGCCCTGTTTCGCTGTGTCTCTATTCCTCAAATTTGTCCCCATCAAGACGACATAATTTATAAAGAATTTCATAAGGATCATACAGGGCTCCAGGGTCGTATTTTAAGATCCTCTCCCTCAACACCCCTCACAAAAATTAAAAATTACTTTAGACCAATTCTAGAAAAATTTTGCGAAGAGTGTGCAACACCCACAACGCAACGTCTTTGCCCTCGGTGCCATCACGATTTAGACCCTTTGTTTTTCCAAGGACAATTTATTGCCATAGGATTTATTTGCCAAAGAATTCAAGAACTAGAAGCCTTTGTCTCCTACCTTAAAAAAGCCCTTGAAAAAGGTCTTGCGCATGATTTGGGGTATGTTTTGCGCCCTCAAAAGTCTTTGACAAAATTCGATCTTTACTTAGAAAAAGGCACAGGCAAAGGGAATAAACTTCCGCTTTTACATCTAAAATTTTATCCCTTGAACCCAGAGAAGCTAAAAAACACTCATGTGTTTGATGGGCTATTTCTGTTTTGCGACAAGGTAAATGCTGTTGAAGGTCGCTCTTACGTCCCAGACGCTGTAAACACCCTTTTACTTTCTCAAGAAACTGATCAATCATCAGCGCAGACAAAAATAACAACCCCTGTAGCCCTCGTCTACAGCTGCATAGAGTCCCTTGTTTCTTTACTTCCAGAGGCTCATCCTCTTTTTCACCCACCCCACCACGCAGGGGGATACAACCAAAAAGATGGCGTGCGTATTTCATCAGACATGCTTGCCTACACAGGGTATTGGTTTGGCCCCAATATATTAGAAATACTGAAAAAGCACTTTGGACGGTACCGCCTATTTTGCCAATCTTTTTCTTACCCAGAAGCACAGCCTTTCATGCCAAATTCTGGTTGGCGTGTTGAAGATCCTGTTTTATGGCTTTTGTCTCTTTTGAAGTATATTTAGATACCATTCCTTGAAATTTTTAAAGAGTTGCATAAGATAGAGCAAATGAAACCTATGAGTAATTTTATAAACCCTATTGGACTTATCTTGGGATCTGGATCTCTTCCTGATCATCTTGTTCGTTTGCTCAAGCGAGAAAACAGACCTTTTGTGATTATTGCCTTTGTGGGACAGACAGACCCAGCGCTGGTTGAAAAAGAGAAACACTGTTGGGTATCTTTGGGGGAAATTGAAAAGCCACTTGAGTACCTGAAGCAACAAGGGGTTCAAGATCTTATTTTTTCTGGAGCCATAAAGCGACCCTCTTTAAAAGATTTATCTCTCGATAAAAAAGCGGCAAAGTGGATTGCAACTATTGGAATCAAGGCCTTTGGAGATGATGGGTTACTATCAGGAATTGTGTCCCTCGTTGCAAAAGAGGGTTTTCGTATTATGGGTGTTCAAGATTTTTTGAAAAATTTACAGACTTCCCCGGGCGTTTTAGGTGAACAAACAGTTAACCCAACGGATTGGGAAGACATCAACCGAGGGATCGATGTCTTAAAGGCCCTTGGGTCTCTTGACATTGGTCAGGCGGTCATCATTGAAAACCGTGTTGTTTTATCCATCGAAGGGGCGGAGGGAACAGATGCTTTAATCCAACGCACAAAAACCCTTCAAAAAACACCTCAAGGCGGTGTTTTAGTAAAACTGCCAAAACCCAATCAAAGTCATTTGATTGACCTTCCAACGATTGGACTTCAAACGCTTGAAAATGTTAAAAGCAATGGATTAAGGGGCATAGCTATTGGAGCAGACTCTACGCTTGTTCTGGACCGAGAAACACTCATTGACACTGCAAATAAAGCGGGGATATTTGTTATGGCAATCGACTTAAAATCAAAGAATTTCCGATGAAAAAACCATTTAACATTTTTCTAATTGCCGGCGAACCTTCTGGGGATTTTCTTGGGGCACGGCTAATCCAAGCCCTGAAGAGAACAAAAAATCGTTTTGAGTTTAAGGGAATGGGCGGCACCCAAATGATTGGCGCTGGCCTTCAACAAATCCTTCCCTTTGAGGGGCTTTCTTTGATGGGTTTTTTTCAAGGGCTCAAAAAAACTCTCCATCTTTATCGGTATGCACGCTTTTTGCATCAAAAGATTTTAGAAGAAAAACCCGATTTGTTAATTACCATTGACTTTCCTGGATTCAATTTTTATTTGGGCAAGAAATTAAAAGGAAGTGGGATTCCTCATCTCCACTATGGAGCCCCGACTGTTTGGGCTTGGCGTCCTTGGCGTGCAAAATCTATTAGTCGGTTTTTGAACCATCTTTTAGTTCTTTATCCTTTTGAGCCCCCTTATTTCGAGCGATATGGTCTTGTAACAACATTTGTGGGTCATCCCTTAATGGAAGAAAAAATTTCCCAAAAAGTGAATCTTTTATCGTTTAGGAAAAAATGGGGCATCAGAGAAGGAAGTACTGTCATTCTTCTGCTCCCCGGCAGTCGAGAAAGTGAACTTGAAAAGCATCTGCCCATTTTTCAAGAAACAACCCGCCTTTTAAAAGAGCAGCGCAAAAGCATTCATTGGATTATTCCAACCCTTGATTCCTTAAAAGATTCTATCCCTGAAAATGGCTGGGGCGACACTATAACCGTTATCACATCCCCCGACGATAAACAGGCAGCCTATGCCCTTGCTAAGGGTGCTCTTGCGGCGTCTGGAACCGTTGCCCTGGAACTCGCCTTAGCAAGAGTTCCAATGATTATTGCCTATAAAGTTGGGGCCCTAAGCGCAGCTATTGTGCGTTTACTGATTAAAACCCCGTATGTTTGTATGGTTAATATTTTGCTCAAGCGAGGGATTGTGCCCGAAATGCTTCAAGGAAATTGTAAACCTATTCTGCTCGCTCAAAAAATCCAGAATTTTTTGACTAATGACCGCGCGCGCGAAAAACAACTTCACGCTTTTGATCGGGTCAAGACCCTTTTACAAGCTGGGGATAAACCCCCTAGTACAACCGCTGCAGAGGTCGTCATGGAAATACTGAAGAGCCAAAAAAAAGGCTCTATCTCATAAGGTCAAAGCAAGGGAAAATTTTAATCAATGGTCATTGTCTAAATTTAGTCAATGGCTGTTGACTAAATTTAATCAACGCTGATATATTTATAGTATGGATGATCGTTTTTTCTTACATAATCTGCATTGGCAATCTCTTGATCAGTTTTTAACCCTCGATCCGCAGCTGCGTACTTTAGATAAACAACCCTTTGTTTATAATCCACCCATTCTTTATCAATTACCTATAGATACACCAGGAATTTATACTCTCGGTGGAGGACGTCAAATTGGAAAAACGACACTTTTAAAACAATGGATGGCCCTTTTGTTGAAAAAAAAGATTCATCCAAAAACCATTTTCTTTCTAACGGGCGAAATGATCCAAGATCATTTTTCCTTAGTACAAACAATCCAAACATACATAGAAGAACACAATCACATGAATGTGTTGCTTTATATTATTATCGATGAAACGACCTATATCAAAGACTGGGATCAAGGGGTTAAATTTTTAGCAGATAGTGGCGTTTTGGAAAATGTCATTATGATGCTGACAGGATCCAACCTAAACATGATGCAAGATGCACGCATGCGCTTTCCGGGACGCCGGGGGGTAGCAGATGTCGTCGACTTTCATCTATACCCTTTATCTTTTTTTGAATGTGTACAATTAAAGGTAAAACCAAAAACACCCCCTTCTATCGAAACTTTATTCCAAGAATTTGACGCCTATTTACAGCATGGAGGCTTTTTAACGGCTATCAATAGTATCGCCCGAAACGGAGATATTACCGCTTCTATTTATCGAACATATTCTGATTGGATCCGAAGCGATGTGGTTAAACGGGGGAAAAATGAAGGATACTTAAAGGATTTCCTGATTGCCCTTTTTCGAACCTATGGTAGTCAAGTTACTTGGAATGCGTTGGCTGATCACATGATGATTGATCATCCCCAAACAATTCAAAGCTACGCCCAATTTTTGGAGCCCATGGATGTTCTGTTTATCCAACATGCCTTGATGGAAGATAAACTTCTTGCCGCCCCTAAAAAGGCCAAGAAGCTGATTCTTAAAGATCCTTTCATTTACCATGCAATTCATGCCTGGCTTTATCCCATGCAAGAAAAAAACCCCTTTATTCTCTCTCATCTGGTTGAATCATCCGTGATCAGTCACTACCAGCGATATTATCCTTGTTTTTATATCAAAGCAGAAGGAGAAGTTGACTTAGCGTATGTCGATCAAAATAAGTTTTTTCCAATAGAAGTGAAATGGACGAATGTATTAAGACCTAAGGATCTTAAGCAAATTAAAAAATATCCCAACGCCCTGATCCTGACAAAAACTAACGATCTCAGTGCTATTGGGTCTATTAAAACAGAGCCACTCCCAGTCCATCTTTATGAATTAGGGGAACGGCATTGCCTCCCCAGGTTTGGATAAACGCTGTTCTAGTTCATTTAATCTATCTATACGAATAATTAAAAATCTCTGTTTTTCTAAGGATTTATGCAAGCTTTCAACTTATTTGACTTCTTAAGAAATTTGCGGCATATTGTACAAATACGGATTTGAAATCCTAAATTGTACAAAATTGGATTTTATATGTACACCTGCTCAACAGTGAAGTGCACCAAGGGATAATTGAGCACAAGACCTATTTATCCATTTCTAACAAAGAGATTCATAAACCCTGGATAGACAAAAGAATCTTTGAGCGTTTTACAGTCGCGCTCCGACACGCCGGCAGCCCGCATAGCGCTGTACCAATCTGAACGTACGTGCGCTACCATACGATGCACAAGCATTTCTGCTTGTTCACTCCCCAGGAGAAACCGTGCACTCTGAGAAAGAATATTTTGAGCGCTTGCCACGCGTCCTTGATCCCCACAAACCAAAGCCAAATCACGCCGCTCTTGGCTGATCAACGGCGTTGGTGTTAAGTCATAGGCAGGGGATAAACGCCACACCATGTTTTTGGCCAAAAGCGCATGATTTCTGGGATGATCATCATTATTAGAGATCAGTGCATTGAAACACATACGTCGAAAGAGTTCCTGTGCATCAACTGCTGCCTCTGCGCTAGCGCGTCGCAATTCTTCCACGAACAAAATATAGGACCATTTATTATGAGACTGATGCGTATCTTCTGCTTTCAAAAGCGTAAGCGCACTAATCATACGGGCGCGTGTGTAACCATCTTTAGTTTTTTCACGATCAAAACGCTTGACTAATAAGACATCGCGATCCCCTACGGTCGTGAGTTTACTTTCTGCTGCTTGAATGCCGCAGGAACGTGCTAATTGCAGCATTGCATGTTCCACGCGAGCAACATTCCATTTGTCATCAGGGCAATTAAATTTTGCTATCCATAAGCCACTTGGATCTTCTACAACGGCTTTGGGGCGAGCACCCCCCATCGATGTACCTACCAACATTAAATCAAGCGCTTGCACCTCTATACTAGATGGCGACAAAATTTTATCACGTACGATACTGTCGGCGATTTCTTGTAATTTTACTAAGTCTAGCGTCTGATTAAACGTGCGCTTTGGTGCGGGCGGTGTTACATTTAATCCAAACCCTAGTGCCCCGGCTCGATCATCTGGAGACTGGAGGAGATAGTCCAGTTCATCCAGTTCTATCATTCCCGCATGACGTTCTATGATGCGCCGTCCCCAATAATCTGGCCCTGCATCCCGCAATGCACCAAAGACACCCTTAAGCGCAACGGTCTCGTATGTCTTGTTCGTCAACTTCAATTCAACAGGATCAAAAGCAACAGCATCAGACCGCTCTAAGTAAGACTTTCCGTAAAAGAATCTTCCCAAACTGATCCCTTGACGATTTTTTGTCATCACAAATTTTCCTGCTGTTACAGGTTCTGTTTTTCCTGGGAGAGTGATGTAAACAAAGCATTCAGAAATCATGATCTATCTTTCCACTTCCTATACCACGTGTATGTGCGTAGGCTTTGCTTTTCTCACGAAAAGAAGCAAGGCGTTCACCTTCTTCATCACGAAAACTGATTTGATCTAAAAGGCCGTACACCCACAAAAGAGCAAAATACACACCAGCGCCTGTAGAGATTTTTCCCTTTTCAGCATCCGCTATTGCTCGAACACCTGTCCCAATTTTCTCTGCAACATCCGCGATCGTAAAATTACGACGCACCCGCGCTGTACGAAGATCTTGCCCTAATGCAACAAGATACTTCTCCAAATCATAAGGAGGATTTTTAAAGAGAGGTGTTTTAGTACGCATAAATTGCTCTTTCCATTTCCAGCTTTCTTTTAGTATAGGCCTATTTCCCAAAAAATCAATTTGAAAAACTCTATATAAAGCATTTATATGCCAAATAAATTCTTTATATAGCACAATTTTATTCTTAAGGAATGTATGCCATATTGTACAGATACGAATTTGAAATCCTAAATTGTACAAAATTGGATTTTACCAATCTAAAACGCAAACTCGTGCAATCTATAAGATGGGGGTTGTAGGTACTTTTTCTGCGCATAAGGCAACAAGAATGCAGGAAGAAAAACCAAAGCCTTTTTTCCCTCTTCGACGACGGGAAGGTCGGGGACAAGGGTCCGGTAAAGATCTTCTAGTTCTGGAAAATAGAATTCTTTTGGAACAGCCGTAATGCGACCAACATGATTTATTGTATGGTCTGTAAGCGTTTGATATTGTCTCATTTCTGCATCAGGAATAAAAAGACTCGCAATTAAGGTGCTCATCTCTGGTTTATAATCATACTTGTTTTCTGCCCTTTGCCATTCAAGATGCCGTGCTGCGTGTTCTGCTGCTTTTTTGCGTGCCTCAACTTCTTTTTCTAGATATGCCCTAGATAAAGGGTCTTATCTCTTGTTCAGTGCCGTCAAACGCTAATCTAAACACTAATTCGCTATCGTGCGTTACAACATCTAAAACGGGATCCTCAATATCCAGAAAAAAGTATGACCACAAAGGATGCTTCTCGCCAATTTCTTTAAAGTAGTCACGACTATATTTCGTTGCCAAAAGTCCAATATAAGGCTCATAAGCAACAAAATTTCCCCAGCTAGGATTGAATGTATTTTTTTTAATTTCCAAATGAGGCTTCAACATCATACGTAAATCACTTAAATAATTAAAATTGCGCATATAAACAATATCATAGGACTGAAGCATCTTTGCTTCATCATGTGGCAATTCATCCAATCCTCCTTTCGTAAAAGCAAAAGTTACATTCCCTAAAGAAAATGTTTTTAGCGTTCTGCTTGTGTAAGAGAGGGGCAGCTCTACCAAACGTTCAAATAAAACTTTTTTTGGCGCATCTTCATCGTCAAACGTTTGTGTTGCCTTCCAAGCATCATACTCTTCTACAGAGATGCCTTTTTTAGGATCAGCAAATGTGTCACGCGGTGCGGGCATCCAATCTCCATAAGCTTCTTTTATTTCAATTGTCAAAGCAGGATTTTTTTCGTCCACCCATCGAACCAAAGATGGTAAAAGTGCTGCGGACCCCACAAAATGAGCACATCCTACCTTAGCCACAGGCATTGGACCATGTCCACCCAAATGATTTTCTAGCGCTCTTAAAAATACCTGCGCCATTTCTTTATTACGCGATTCATCGGATGGAGACTCAGAAAGTTTTGACAATATTTTATACGTTTCATCGTATTTTCTAAAAGCACGCCAACTTATAGAAGACTGGAGTGTATATGTTGCATAAAAAAATTCCTCTGTTCCATACTTAATCAAAGGGAATTCTTTAAAGATCTCGCTTTCATTCCGTGTCTCCATTGTTTCAAGCCCAAAGACAGGAACTCCAAAAAATGTTAGACTATTGATTACAGACTGATCTAGCCCTATGTATTCACTAAAAGCCGTGTGCCCACCAAAAACTGACATAGCTGCAAAGAACTCTAAAACTTTTGGAGAATATTCTTTCAATACATCCCATACTTCTTTAGGAACTCCAGCCCATTTGTGCATGACGCTAGCTGGAACATCACAATCATCAAATTTAACTGTTTCTAAGGCATGCAATCGATCAACAATATCATCTGAACATTCATGCCCATCTTGATCTACAATAGCGCGAATCTTATTTAAATGATCCCTAAGGTTCATCAAAGGA
>VGCX01000043.1 GCA_016869935.1 Alphaproteobacteria bacterium | reverse complement strand
CCTTCCATCCACAACACAAAAGGAAGTACCATCTTTACAATTGATAGCCTTTTGAAAGGCATCCAAGAGATGTTCCTCTTTTCCTAATCCAACATCCTCTCGGCTCGCTTTAGAAGTTCTAGAAAAGGCCGCTTGGCTTTTAGGGTCTAGAAAAGATGAGACTCTGCCGTGAGTAACCCCAGTTGCACCATGCAGTGGCACTTGAGGTGCTGATTCACCTCCCGCAGCCCCCCCTGCACACAAACCTTGATTTCCAAACAACAAAACCGTTAATACTATACTCAGATAAATCTTATTTATCACAATGCTCTTATTCATTTTTTTAACTTTATGTTTTTAGTATAGCATATAAAAAAATAAAAAAAATCCCTAGCCGAGAACAACCCAGACTAGGGACCCTAATCAGAAATCAGAATACCTTACACTGCGGGCGATAGACCTGCAAGGCTTCCAGCTGGATTCACTGGTTCGGCCTTTTTCTGCATCGCTGCCATCGCTTTAATTTGAGCACAGTATTGAACAGGCAATTTAATTTGATCTAGGTTTGTGTCCTTCAAGTCAAGAATGACTTTCTCTCCAAGTTTTAGTTCCTTGTTTTCAAGAACAAGATCAATTTTACGCTTACCAGATTCTTCCTTGCCAATACCAGCGAGGAATAGGGAAATTGCCCGACTGACGCTTGTTGTAATGGCGCCTGATTCAACCGTAAGATCCAAAAACTTATCTGCATTTTCCAGCTCGACATGAATCTTAATCTCTGGGAAATCGTCCTTAACTTGACCTGCGCAGTCTAACTTAGCACCGTATTCACCTCCCTTTATGCCAAAGGAGAAGTCAAAGGAACCCTTTGAGGCACCAATAGCTTTAGTGGTTTCCAAAAGAGGTGGCAAGTACTCAGCGCCTTCTTCACAACGCTTTTCAATATCGCGGCTAAAGTTTTGATTAAACTCTGTAAAGGCTTTCATCACTTCGTCTTCGGTTTTGTAAGGAGATGCAAGGCTTGTTGACAAGCTAACCTTATCAATACCAATCGATGTCGCGTGACCAGAAGCAAGCTCTACACCCTCTCCAACGATCTCAGACTTAAAGTGCGTTAAAGCGCCGTCTGTTTTTTCACTGCGTTTAAAATCAATTTCTTTAACGGAAAGAATTTTTTGATCCCCATCCCGCGCTAAGTCTACGTCATAGGCAGTTAGAGAAGGAACAGCAAGAGCGCCGTCTTTTCCTTGGGAAAAATGACCCTTTAGCTTTTGAACCTTTACCGTCATTAGTGGTGTTTCCCCAACATAGGCCCCATAGGTCAAAGGCCCTGTAATTTTTACATGACTTGGATTCCAAAGAGCTGGTGAAATGACAATCGGTTCGCCTTGCAAAATATTCGCTTCCCCACGAGCGCCTTCTGTTGTTGCCTTAAATTTTGGAAACGTTGCTTTTAATGAAAAAGGGAACCCTGAAAATTCCAAAGGATCTTTTTCAAGAGTATATCCATATTTGTTTGCCACATCATCCAAAGATTCTGACAGGGATTGAATTTTATTTTTTCCTACATACCAAAGGACACTTGTTCCGCCCAATCCAACAGCCAGAACAAGACCTATAATCTTACTTTGCTTGGGGATAGAACTTCCTTGAGGTTCAATACTTTTTTGTGAAACAGATTTTTTCGTTGCCATAGTTACAATTCCTTTAATTAACGAGTAGAGACTCTATCATTCTTGCAAAAACTTTTCAACCTCTAATGCGGCCATACACCCCTGACCTGCTGCAGTAACAGCTTGACGATATACTTTATCTTGGACGTCCCCCGCTGCAAAGACACCTTCAATAGCTGTTTGGGTTGTTCCAGGGCGCACCACGATATACCCTTCGTGGTCAGTTTCAAGATGATCCTTGAAAACAGAAGTTGCCGGATCGTGGCCAATGGCGATAAATATTCCATCCATGTCAAGGTGTTGTTGAACACCTGTTTCTCTGTGCTTGAGGGTAAGGCCTGTTACGGATTTGGGGGCATCCGTCCCCAAAATTTCGTCCACCACATGATCCCAAATAACGGTAATTTTGGGATGATTAAAAAGCTTATCTTGCATGACCTGTTCGGCTCGAAGTTTATTTCGACGGTGAATTAAGGTGACGTGGGATGCATGGTTTGTCATATAAAGGGCTTCTTCAACAGCCGTATTTCCGCCTCCAATGATTGCAATTCGTTTTCCTTTAAAGAAAAATCCATCACATGTTGCACAGGCAGAAACACCAAAACCCTGGAATTTCTTTTCACTGTCAAGTCCAAGCCATCGGGCTTTTGCGCCCGTTGCAATAATCACAGCATCCGCGACATATTCTGTACTTTCCCCCTTGCATTTAAAGGGCCGCTTTGAAAAATCCACCGATTGAATCATGTCATAAACCAATTCAACCCCTACATGTTCAGCCTGAGCTTTCATTTCTTCCATAAGCCAAGGCCCTTGAATGGCTTGGCGAAACCCTGGATAGTTTTCAACATCTGTCGTGACCATTAATTGCCCCCCTTGCTCAAATCCCGTCACCTGCACAGGATTTAGTCCAGCGCGTGCCGCATAAATAGACGCTGTGTACCCCGCAGGGCCACTTCCAATAATTAGGACTTTACATTTTTTCAAAGACATTTTATTCCTTAAGTGAATTGTGTTTTTTTTACTGAACCGATTTATACCATTTACCACAAAACTGTCAATTATTAGGAGTATTTTATGTCGATCATTAACGCAACAGATGCCACGTTTCCCAAAGAAGTTATTGAAGCCCCAGGCCTTGTTCTGGTTGACTTTTGGGCACCTTGGTGTGGACCCTGCAAAATGATCTCTCCTGTTTTGGATGAATTGTCTGGATCTCCATCTTTTAAAGCAAAGATTGTCAAAGTGAATGTGGATGAAGAATCTCTTGCCCCAGGAAATCTTGGGGTTCGAAGTATTCCAACCTTAATACTGTTCAAAGATGGGGATCAGGTTGATACAAAAATAGGCTTTCAATCGAAAACCCAAATTGAAGCTTGGGTTCAAGAGTTTGCTTGAAAAATTACCCTTGTCTCTTCTTGCAAAGTAGGGTTTATATAAGAATTAACAATCTAAATTGAGGAAATAAAGCTAATGCATCCGTATCGTACCCATACGTGTGGCGCGTTAACGCTAAAAGAAGTGGGTGATGTCGTTCGTTTATCTGGATGGATTCACCGCAAACGTGATCATGGTCATTTGTTATTTATTGATCTACGGGATCATTACGGTATGACCCAATGTGTGATCGATTCTGGCAATCCCCTCTTTAAGGTCGCCGAAAATGCTCGGCTTGAAAGTGTTTTAACGATCACAGGAAAAGTCGTGAAACGCGAAGAAGGAACCATCAACGATCACCTGCCCACAGGCTATATCGAAGTCCATGTGACAGGTATTCACGTAGAATCAGAGGCAGAGATGCTGCCAATTCAAGTCAACTCAACGGCGGAATTTCCTGAAGATACACGACTTAAATACCGTTTCTTAGACTTGCGACGGGAAAAGCTACACCGCAACATTACCCTTCGTAACCACGTGATTTCAAGCCTGCGCCAACGAATGATTGCCCAAGGCTTTATGGAATTTCAAACACCCATTTTAACCGCCAGTTCCCCTGAGGGAGCGCGAGATTTTTTGGTCCCCAGTCGCCTACATCCGGGTCATTTCTATGCCCTGCCCCAAGCGCCCCAACAATTCAAGCAATTGTTGATGATCGCAGGATTTGATCGCTATTTCCAAATCGCCCCTTGTTTTCGAGACGAAGATGCGCGAGCCGATAGGTCTCCTGGAGAATTTTACCAGTTAGATATGGAAATGTCTTTTGTGACCCAAGAGGATGTTTTTCAAGCGATTGAACCAGTCATGCATGGGGTCTTCGAAGAATTTGCCGATGGGCGGAAGGTATCTCCAGCGCCTTTCCCGCGTATTGCCTATGCAGATTCGATGTTGTGGTATGGAAATGACAAGCCAGATTTAAGAAATCCTTTGAAAATTTCCGATGTAACAGAGGTTTTTCGGGGATCTGATTTTGGGATTTTTGATAAAAACATTCAAAAAGGATTTGTGGTTCGCGGTATCCCTGCCCCTCAAACCAGTCAGCAGCCTCGAAGTTTCTTTGACAAAATGAATGGATGGGCTCAAGAACACGGCGCTCCTGGTCTTGGCTATATTATTTTTGACGGCACAGAAGCAAAAGGTCCGATTGCAAAATTGCTATCGCCTGAGCGGTTGGCCCAATTGAAAAAGACCGCGTCCCTTAAAGAGGGAGACAGCATTTTCTTTGCCTGCGCGCCTGAAAAAGAGGCAGCCCGTCTCGCTGGTCTGGCACGTACAAAGATCGGAGAAGAACTAGGCCTCATTGACCAAAATTCCTTTGAATTTTGTTGGGTTATTGATTATCCGATGTATGAATACAACGACAAAACAAAACAAATTGAATTTAGCCACAATCCCTTTTCTATGCCTCAAGGCGGACTTGCTTCCCTTGAGAACCAGGATCCTTTGACGATCGTCGCCTATCAGTACGATATCGTTTGTAACGGTATTGAACTGTGCAGTGGAGCGATTCGAAACCATATTCCAGAAATTATGTATAAAGCTTTTAGTATCGCGGGATTTTCAAAACATGATGTGGAAACAAAGTTTGGCGGCATGATTAAGGCGTTAAAGTTTGGTGCCCCCCCTCACGGCGGTTGCGCTCCAGGGGTTGACCGCATTGTGATGCTGTTGGCGAACGAACCTAATATTCGGGAAATCATTGCATTCCCGCTTAACCAGCAGGCACAAGATCTGTTGATGGGGGCGCCATCCATCCCCTCCCCTCAACAACTAACGGATGTTCATATTCGGGTCGTCATGCCCCCGAAGCAAACGAAGTAAGAGATGACTGTCAGCAAAACACGGATCTTGATCGCAAGTATTTTTGGAAATGCTTTAGAGTTTTACAATCTAACCCTCTATGGTTTTTTTGTATCCATTATTGCAGAAACGTTTTTTCCAAGTGATACCCCCCTTGTTTCTATGATTTCAAGCCTAATGGGCTATGCCATTGGATTTGTTGTCAGGCCCGTTGGGGCAATTCTTTTTGGGTATATTGGCGATACCTGGGGACGACGTAAGGCGCTTGGCGTTTCAATTCTGATTATGGGTCTTCCGGCCTTTGTGATTGGAGCACTTCCCGGGTACGAAACTCTTGGACTGCTTTCTCCCTTCATTCTTCTGCTGTGCCGTGTTGTTCAGGGCCTTTGCTCCGGCGGGGAATTTAACGGAGCAACCATTTTTGCTCTTGAGCACCTTGGCAAAAAAACGCCTGGTTTTGCAGGAGGACTTATTGTTGGATCCTGCCTTCTTGGATCCCTTGCAGCGCTTGGCGTTGCAACGCTCATTAACTTTTTGGATCTTCCACCCTGGGGATGGCGACTTGCATTCCTTGCAGGGGGATTGAGCAGTTTCTACGGCATTTATATGCGCAAAAAAATGGAAGAAAGCCCTATCTTTTCCCTCTTAAAAAAAGAGGACAAAATTGTCCAAAAACCCCTAAAAGTAGCGCTCTCTCAGCAGTTCGGTTCCTGTGCGCGCGTTTTTTCTATTGGCGCCTTTGATGGGGCCCTTACCTATACGCTTGTCACGTTTTTGGTTGTATATACAACGACGTATTTACACATCTGTCCCAAAGCAGCCTTTCAATATAACTTTTTTGGTATTTTAACCTGCATGGTGGCATGTCCCCTTTCTGGCTATATTGCGGACAAGATAGGGGTCAGGCGTACATTACTTTGGTCAACAATTGCTGTTCTTGTGCTGAGCACCCCAGCCTTTATGCTCATTCATAAGGGCACAGGGTTTTCCATGATCACGGCAAATATTATTCTCGGGCTTCTAACAGGGGGTGTCATTGGGGTGCAACCGCTCTTTTCCCAAAAACTTTTCCCTGCCAACACACGCTATACAGGCATTGCCTTTAGTTATAGCCTCAGCATTGGCTTGGTTGGGGGATTAACACCGCTTCTTCTGACTTATCTTGTAAGTCACGGCTATTCCTTTGCCCCTGCCCTTTACCTAATGGCCTTTTCTTTAGTTTTCCTAAGTGTTGTCTTAAAGACAAAATTCAAAGACCTTTAGCCTCTGTTGATCTGTGATTCTGAATTCATAGGTTTTGACCATGTCCCGCTGGCACTTCTGGATAAATAGAGGGCAAGATTGGTTGTCCATCGCTTGGTATTTCCCTTTGTATTTTAGGATGATCTGTTGCATGAGGGGCTATTCTAGTTCCTGCAAGTCTTACAGTTTCTATGGAAGGACGATTATTGATCCACGCCTCAAGACCTCCTAGTATCCCCTCGTCAATTGGGTTGCCATCAAGAATAAGCGTGATCAAAGTTCCCGGTAACTGACTTAGCAACAACATTACCTTTTGGTTGTCTAAATCGCAAATGGATAGATCAAGAAACGTAAGACTTAGACAGCCAGAAAATCTTTCTAAAACGGCACTCATATCTTCCTGGAAACGCCCTATAATTGATATTTCTTGTAAAGTTTTGGCGTAATCATCCATTTTACTTGCGATAGTTGGCAACGATCCTGTGCTTTTTGAAGGATAGCTTAAAACTGTCAGGGGTTCTTCTGCTGCTGCCTGGGCATATCCAGCACAAAAAAGAAAAAAATAAAAAAGCAGTAAAGTTATGTAATTCATGTCGTTATCTCCTTCGTTTTAAAGGAAGAAAAGCATAAATTACTTAGCTTTGTCAAATAATTATCAAAATCAGAAATTAGTTTGTTTGTAGGGTCACTGACTGACGCACTTCAACGGAAGGGGCTGGGATTTTGAAGAAAGATAACCCTATAAGCCCTACAACAATCAGCCCTACAAGGATTAGAAGAATTTTTTTCATTTTGAAGCTCATACTTATTTTTAGCCTTATCATAAAATGTTTTGTTCAGAAGAGCCACCCCAAAGATGTGATTTTTTCAAAAACTCTTTGCGAGGATAGCTGATCCATATCATTAGAACTGTTTTCATGAACCCTTTCTTGTGGGTCTAGGTGAATGCCTTCAACGGCCCCATAATGATGGATGGGGACTTGGGCGCGACCTAAAAGCACAAGTCCTTTTGACCCTACCTGCGGTGCTGCATGCAAAATGCCTGTATCGTTTCCAACAACAAAAGCTAGGTGCTTTATAAGCGCTAGCGTTCCTGCAATCGGCTGATTTGTAATGGATATACAGGGAATTGATTGCTCCTTTAGAGCTGTTTCCAAACGATTTGCTTCTTCTGTTTCTTGGGGGCCCCCTAAAATAAAAAAGCTCCCTCCACCCTTTTTCCAGATCATTTCTGCAAGATCTTTGTAATGGCCCCAGGGCCATTTTTTATGGGCCTCGCTCGAAGAAAGACCGATCCCAATGCAAGGCTTTGGAAGGGATGACAAAAGATTTTTAGCCCATTGTTCTTCTGTCTTTCCAACAGAAAGGGGTAAGGATTCATCCAAAAAAAGGCCATGTTTTTCTAAAAGCTTGGTTCCTCGAAGAATTGGATGCATTTTTTGTTCTAAATTATCCAGAAAAGGAGGGGTTGTAAGCAACCATTTTTGCAAACCAATCCCAGGCCCCCGAATGTCTTTGATGCCGGCCAGTCGACACGCCAAAGCATACCGCAGGCTCCGGCTATGAAGAATCCAGACAGAATCAACCTGATGCTGCTTTAAAAGCTGAGCTAATCGCCAAGTGCCAAGCCATCCATCATGATCACCTTTTTTAATCTGGAGCCACAATACATTTTCAATAGACGGATCGTATCGAAGAATCTGGTCCGCCATGGACCGCGGGCGGGTTAGAATCGAAACTTTCTTAGAGGCTGATGCCCCAGCAATGGCATGATAGTGGCGGATAAACCAGCAGGTATCCCCAATTCCTTGAAGGTTTTGGATAATCAGCGTTTTATTTCCGGTTTTGTTTAAGGCCATTTGACCTCCGGTGGCATAGACATCAAAATTGCCTCAACATTCCCATTTGTTTGAAGACCAAACAAGGTCCCACGGTCATAAAGAAGATTAAATTCGACGTAGCGACCTCGTTTGATCAGCTGGTGCTCCCTCTCTTCTTGTGTCCAAGGGTTGTTCATATGGGCGTTCACAATTTTTGGATAGACATCGAGAAAGGCTTTTCCCACCCCCTGTGTAAAGGCAAAATCTTTTTCAAAACTTCCTGTATTCAGATAGTCATAAAAAATCCCGCCAACACCACGGGGTTCGTTTCGGTGCTTTAGATAAAAATACTGATCACATTCAGCTTTAAATTTTGGATAATAGGCTGGATCATGCTGGTCGCAGGCTTCTTTAAAAGCCTGATGAAAAAGGTTCGTATCTTCATCGTTTGGAACCATGGGCGTTAAATCAGACCCACCCCCAAACCAGGATTTTTGGGTAACAATATAGCGCGTATTCATATGCACTGCTGGCACAAGAGGAGAGTGCATATGGGCAACCAATGAAATGCCAGATGCCCAAAAGGAGGAATCTTCTTCAGTCCCCGGGATCGTTTTTGCAAAATGACCTGGAAATGTTCCATAAACTGTTGATACGTTGACGCCAACTTTTTCAAAAACACGGCCGCGCATAATACCCATAATACCGCCCCCGCCCCCAGGTCGCGTCCATTCTTTAAACTCAAAGCGTCCTGGTGCTGTATTTTTTAAGGGTCCCGTATAAGAATCTTCTAAAGCTTCGAAGGCTCTACAAATCTGATCCCGCAAGGTATAAAACCATTCAGATGCCTGACCTTGGTGCTCATTCATTGAAATCTCCTCACTTATCCAGCTTATTCTAATCTTTTTTAGAAAAACATAACAAGAGATTGTTACTAATTGACAGAACCCCCTCACAAAAGTTTTGGAGGGGGGATAGATTAGGGTGTAAGGGATATCCCAACTCGATGAAATACTATTTTCCACTAGATCCTTCTGGGGCGCCAGCTCTTCCTGTAGAGGCATGAGATCCTTGGACAGATTGAACCGCAGCGACGATGCGCTTAATCTCAGTGACCGCGGCTTCACCCCCCAGTCTTAATGTCCCTAAGTTTGGCACAGGGGCACCAGAAAAGTCTGGGGTTATAGAAAACTCGGGATTATCAGCAAGAAAATTATTTCCAATACTGGTAATCTTTTCCCAATGACCGAACCCTTTTATAGTCGTAAGTGCAACACACGCCTGGAGAAAGTTATTCCCAATCGTTGTGACATTCTGAAGACCTCTCAAATCAAGGGATGTTAAGCCACTGCAATTAACGAGAAAGAAATCCCCAATCGTTGTGACATTCCTCAAAGGACTCAAATCAAGGGAGGGTAAGCCACTGCAACCATAGAGAAAGTTATTCCCAATCGTTGTGACATTCTGAAGACCTCTCAAATCAAGGGAGGTTAAGCCACGACAACCAATGAGAAAGCCAGACCCAATCGTTGTGACATTTTCGAGGCTTCTCAAATCAAGGGAGGTTAAGCCACTGCAATCATAGAGAAAGTTATTCCCAATCGTTGTGACATTCTGAAGAACTCTCAAATCAAGGGAGGTTAAGCCACTGCAATAAGAGACAAAGTTATTCCCAATCGTTGTAACATTCCTCAAAGGACTCAAATCAAGGGAGGTTAATCTCCTGCAATGAGAGAGAAAGTCACTCCCAATCGTTGTGACATTTTCGAGACTTCTCAAATCAAGGGAGGTTAAGCCACTGCAATAAGAGAGAAAGTTATTCCCAATCGTTGTGACATTTTCGAGGCTTCTCAAATCAAGGGAGGTTAATTCACTGCAACCAGAAAGAAAGTTATCCGCAATCTTTAATGGTCCCTCACTCATTGTTGTGACAATAAGGCGTCGGATTTCAGGTAGAATAGGTGTGTGACCATGAGGGTTCCTAAGGCGTAATTCATGAACATCCCCTACATTAACTGCTTCTACATCAATGACGGCAACAGCGTTCATCTTAGCTTTGGCGGCTAGTCTTGTTTTCCTTTGTTCCGGTGTCTCAACTCCAATGGCAGCAGGAATACCTTCCCCTCTTGCAAGTGCATTGGCCTGAGCAAAAAAGGCGCCGACTCTTGTTCGAATCGCCTCAACCCCTAAGTTTGCGGTGGTTAAAACTACATGGGGTGTTAGGGTATCCAAAACAGCATCATCGCCTGTTGCTTCAGGTAATTCGCCCCCATCTCCAATATCGGTCCCAAAAACATATCTTGCGCTTATGGATTGTTGGAACTGAATTCTATTATTAGCTTGTTTATCTGCGTATGCCTTAGGATGCAATCCTGCCATCACGTCTGATAGTAACCAAAATGTATATCCTTGAGCCGCATAGGTTGTGATGATAGTATTCCCAAAAAGAGTTTCCGCTGGAATAAAGTTATATCCAAAAACAGGAGGGTGGGCCATATCGTGGCCCTCCTTAGTATCCCTAAGAACTTCTGCTTCCCCTTTCATTTCAACGGCACCACCAGTAGTTAATGGAAATTCTGATCCTCTGACAGCAAGGATTTTACCTTCTACTACTACCTTTTTTAAAGCTGATTTAAACAATCTAGGGATCTCTTCACCAATCATTTTCCATTGAGGATGGGACACAATAGCATCAACTTCCCTTCCATCCACAACACAAAAGGAAGTACCATCTT
>VGCX01000042.1 GCA_016869935.1 Alphaproteobacteria bacterium | reverse complement strand
GGGAGTTTTCTTTTTTGCAGCGGGGGCTTGGGCGCCGCCATCACCACCGAATGCGAACATTTGTAGGTCGTTAAAAGGAAAATTGCAAACAGCAAAACCGGAAGAAAAAGAATCTTTAGAAAAAAATTGGAACAAGTTTTGTAAGCCACATGGCTGGCTTCGTTAATTTGTATAGCATAAATTGCAACACGTTTCATAACCATACTATTCATGCTGGGTATAGTACTATGCAAGAACATATGCTTGCTTATAAGGTGCATTCGGCACTACGATTGCTCGCGCATTTTTTAGAGCAATATTTAACTATTGCCCAAACATTTTGCCATTTCTTGCGCCACGCAAATGGCCGGTGACAGGTGAAACATATTTTGTTGGGAAGATGATACTTTTTAATACCTTTAGGCACCTATAGTTTTCCTTCTCTCATAAAGGTGATAATTTCCCTTGCTTTTGCTAGTATGTTTTTTTGCTTTTCTAAGCCAAATTTCTTCCAGATGGCATAAACATAGGGAAGCCTATGGTTTTGTTTAAGCTTCTCTTGATTTCGGGCCATAAAATCCCAATATAGTGCGTTGAAAGGACATGCGTTATTTGTCGTGGTTTCTTGAGGATTATAAGGGCATTTATCACAAAAATTACTCATTTTGTGAATATATTTTCCACTGGCGGCATAAGGCTTACTCCCCATGATTCCCCCGTCTCCAAATAATGCCATACCAAGAGTGTTTGGCATTTCTACCCACTCATACGCATCGCTATAAACTGCCAAATACCACTCCTGAACCTGCTGGACATCAAGTCCTGCCAGAAGAGCGAAATTGCCCGTAACCATAAGACGTTGTATGTGGTGAGAATAGGCATGATCCCGTGTATGCCTTATAGCTTCAGCTACGCAGGTCATCTTTGTATTCGCTGTCCAGTAAAATCCAGGGATAGGTTCTTTGGCTTTAAGATAATTCATTTTTCCATATTCGGGCATATGTAACCAATAAATGCCTCGTACGTATTCGCGCCAGCCTAAGATTTGACGAATGAAACCTTCCACGGCATTTAAAGGAGCCTTGCCTAAACGATAAGCTTCTTCGGCCTTATTACATATTTCAAGGGGTATCAATAGACCAGCATTCAAATAGGATGAGATTAGAGAGTGATACAGATAGGGTTCCCCAGCTACCATACAATCCTGATAATCTCCAAAGAATGGGAGAAGCTTAGTGATGAAATGGTTAAGCTCCAATAGAGCTTGTTCTCGGTTGATGGCGTAATGAAAAGGCTCAATGTTACCAAAATGATGAGAAAAACGCTCTTTAACTAAATCTAAAACATCTTTGGTGATTTGGTCTTTAACATGGCTGATACGTTTGGGTGAGGAAAGACCCTGAGGAGGAGATTTACGATTCTCTTTATCAAAGTTCCATTGTCCACCAGTAGGCTTCCCATTTTTTTCCATCAATATAGAGTGCCTTATTCGCATGTCGCGGTAAAAATATTCCATGCGCAACTGACGTCGGCTTTCTGACCATATTTTAAATTCTTTTATTGTACAAAGGAAGCGTGTGTCAGATCGGATATCCACCGGGATGCCAAGGCTATTTTTCCAAGACTCCATAATTTTAAGAAGTCTGTATTCACCTGGCTCAGTAACAATTATCTTTTTTGCATCCGTAATTTCTATGGCTTTACGGACTTCTTCTTCAAAACTTCCACTATTTTTAGGATCGTCAAGCGTAGTATATCTAACTTTATATCCCTTGGCTTTTAGATCTTTAGCAAAATGTCGCATGGCAGAAAAAAGAAAGGCAATTTTCTTAGGATGGTGAGGAACATAAGTAGCTTCCTCTATTACTTCGCACATCAATATGACGTCATCCGGCTTAGCATCCTCAAGGCTTGAGATCGATGGGGATAATTGGTCCCCGAGAATCAGGCGAAGGTTGATCATTGTTCAGCTAGAGCCCTCTCAATTGCATTCGTGAGGCGTTTGCTATCAGGAAATGTCGTTGAATTAAAATAATCAACCAGATTGCCGTGACGGTCCACGAGGTATTTGTGGAAATTCCATTTGGGCGAAGTACCAAAGCCAAGAATTTTCTTTGCCCAAATGTAAAATGGATGGGCCTTGTTCCCAGAAACAATTTCTTTTGATGTCATAGGAAATGTAACTCCATAATTTATTTTACAAAAGTCAGCAATTTCTTTTTTGCTGCCAGGTTCTTGACCTCCAAAATCATTGCTTGGTATGCCAATCACAACAAACCCTTTATGCTTATACTTATTGTAAAGGGTCTCGATTCCTTCATATTGGGGGGTGAAACCACACTCTGATGCTGTATTGACAATAAGTAATACTTTTCCTTTAAATTGTTTGAGTCTTATCATATCTCCACCCACCAACTCTTTAAATGAAAAATTGTACGCCGTTTTGTCTTCTATACGCGACAGATGCTTTTTCTGAATGAAAAAAACTATCAGTATAAAAATAATAAGATAAGTTATCAATTCCATGGTTTACCCTAAAAATAGTATCCTCTTGTTTTTTAAGCTAAAAAGAAGGGATAATCACTATAACCTTTTTCAGACCCACCATAGAAGGTTGCGCGGTTGTAAGGAGCTAAAGGCAAATTTTTTTGGATGCGTTCGACCAGGTCTGGGTTCGAAATATATAGTCTACCGAATGCAATCGCATCTGCTAGCCCTCCTTCCACAGCAACTTTTGCGGACTGGGGCGTATAACCACCAGCAGAAATAAATGCTCCTTCAAAATTCTTGTGAAATAAATTTGCAACTGAGGGAGTGTTATGGTTCACAGAATCACTGCTTCCTGCGTTTGTAGCACGTGGTTCAATTATATGAACATAGGCAATTTTTCGATTATTAAGCTCTGTCATTACATAGGTAAATAGTGCAACTTGATCACTATCGCTCATGTCATTAAATGTGCCATAGGGTGAAAAACGTGCACCCACATGACCTTTGCCCCAGATGTGGGTAGCTATGTCTACAACTTCTAAAAGCAAACGTGCACGGTTTTCAATTGATCCACCATAAATGTCAACACGTTTGTTGCTTCCGTCTTGTAAAAATTGATCAAGAAGGTATCCATTAGCGCTATGTATTTCAATACCGTCAAAACCAGCTGTTTTTGCACACTCACATGCATGACGATAGTCTAATAAAATATTCTTAATTTCATCAAGTTCTAAGGCATGAGGAACCTCATAATCTGTCTGCTTCCAATCAGCTGTAAAAACTTTCCCAGTTGGTTTAATCGATGATGGTGCAACCGGGGGGCGTCTCTCTGGTTGATGAGATGAATGTGAAATACGACCTACATGCCAAAGTTGAGCAAATATTTTTCCGTTTTTTGCATGGACAGCATCTGTAACCAGCTTCCATCCATCGATTTGTTCCTTAGTATAAATACCCGGCGTGCTAGGATAACCTTGTCCTTGCTGACTTATCTGCGTTGCCTCCGATATGATTAGGCCAGCACTTGCGCGCTGTGCATAATATTCAGCATTAAGGGTGTATGGTATGTTCCCTGGTTGCTTGCTCCGCATGCGAGTAAGTGGTGCCATAATGATACGATTCTTAAGGATTAAGTCACCAAGCTTTAGAGGTTCAAAAAGACTAGGCATGTTAGTTCTCCTTTATGTTTTGATATTTTTAATCAGATATAAGCAAATAGAATAAGGAAGAAACCGTAAAATTTTTAGGAAAATTGTAAACCTTTTTGGAAAATGGATCTCAAAACTCCTCGACAATAGACCTTCTGCAATTGCTTTCGCAGCTTGTTCAGGTTCCATAATCATGGGCATTTTAAATTTATTTTTGTCCGTTAATGATGTGCGCACAAAGCCTGGATTAATGAGCTTTATATCAACAGCACCTTTGCATTCAGCATAAAGACTTTCTGCTAGATTTATGATACCTGCCTTGGTAGCACTATATGGCTGACCACCTGGTAACCCTAAGTAGCCCGCTACACTGCCGCAAAGGGCAAGTTGACTTTTAAAGTTCTGTTCTTTTAGTATGGGTAAAACCCCATGAATAAGATTAAAGGAGCCAGTTAGATTTACATCCACAATGCTTTTGGCCAGTACGATGTCAAGCTCATCCATTTGCATAGGAGTATAAGCAGCGGCAAGAAAAATAACGCGATCAATACGGTTAAAGGCCCCGCGGATAGCTTGGGCCGTACGCATGGTCTTTTCAGCATCTGTTATATCGAGTGGAAAAATCTTATGCTCATTCCCAAGTGCCAACCTCAATTTTTCAAGTTCATCCTTGCGCCGAGATGAAAGCGCCAGCGTGGCTCCTCTTACAGATAATTCTTGGGCCAGGGCCAGTCCTATGCCACTACTTGCACCGATAATCCAAATAATTTGATTTTTATAGGGTGTATTCATTATTTTTCCTTCTTAATAAATAGGGTGAGCTCTGAAACGGTAATCCAGAATTTTTTGAGATAGGACCGATTAATTACGACACCGTCATTCATAAGCCACATCCAATCATCAAATCGGATGAGGTAGGTTGTATCACCAACTGGAAGATTCATAGCATAGTTCCACTGAATAGCACTCCCTTCAGTTTTTCCTACTGCTTTATCAACTATATCAGGAGCCGTTCCCTCATAAGTTCCATCCCTTAGCTTTCTGATTGTCCATATGCGCTGTTGTTTCTTTCCATCATAATAATGAAAATCTTCCGTCAGGGTGCCAACATCACCTTCCCATTTTCCAACCATATTCACATCAAAACGACTTACAACCCTGCCTTTCCAGTCCTGAACAATCCCCCAGGCTTTGATAGGCCCATTAAAGTACTCTTTGATATCCGCTCGCGGTGCCGTATCTACATAATAATTGAGATTACTTTCAGTGCAGCCATTAAACATAATTAGAACTCCTAGTATTGCTATGATTTTGAATGCCTTCATTATTTTCTCCTATGTTAAATCGAATGAAAAAACCATAAAGCAGACCTGTCGCCATGATTTTTAGAAGGCATGGGATAATCGCATAAGTGACTGAAAGCGCTATAAGAGCAGGGTCTGAATTAATAGTTTGCGGCTTAAAACCGGCAACTTCAAGAGTTGGTAGTGCGATGGCTGAGGCAAGAGCAAGACTGGCTTTACTAATGAAAGGTAAAAAAGCGTAGTACGTTCCAGAGAACGCTTTGTTTCCTGTCCCATGAATATGATCCGATAAGATAGAAGGTGGTAACATCAAGTCTGCACCTAGTGCAAGGCCAGATAGGCTACAGACGATCGCATAAGGCCAAACGTCTCCTACGTTTAGAAAGAATGCACCAATAAAGCTTACGACAGCGACAATATTCGATAAAGCCCAGGTCTTATATTTGCCAATACGAACGCTAAGGCTTTTCCAAAGAGGCATTGCAGCAGCTCCCGAACTAAAATAGAGAATCAAAAAAAGTCCCGTTAGATTTTCTGCACCAAGAAGGTCACGCACATAGAAAATGACTAGAGCTGCTGAGAAGCTGGAGGCAAGCATGCTAAGACTGTATACGGCAAACAGCTTTAGACTTTGTTTTGGTAAAGTGCGTAGGGCAGGTAAGAGAGAGAAATGATTTCTTTTATGGGCCGTGGCTATCGAGATAGGCTTAAAGTATAGTTTGGAGAAACTGTAAATACCACCTAACATCAAAATTGACAGAACACCTGTATATAGTAGATAAACCCTGTTGGGAGTGACCAAACGAGATAATAATGTTGGCATGGAAACGGCTATGATAAGACCGGTGATCCCAAAACTTTCGCGTGCTCCAGAGATTCGGGTTTGATCTTCTTTATCAATGGTCCATAATGTTGCACGTACCCCTAGAATGATTGTAAGAATACTATATGCACTCACCGCAAAAAGCATGCAGAGAGAAAACCAAACAGGTGGTGAAAAAAGTAAACTGTTGAAAAGGCCAAAAATAGAAATGCATAATATAATTCCTGCGGACGTAAGAAGTGGCATGAATTTCCCCCGCAACCTGTCAACCAACCAACCGATTAAAGGATCTTGTACGGCATCAAAAAGTCTTATGGCTAAAAGGAGCCCACCCAACAACGTCAGAGAAACTCCATGATTGGTTGCATAAAAATCAGGGGCAAAAATATAAAGGGGGAAACCTGCAAAAGCCATAGGTAAACCAATAAATCCATATTGAAGCAAAGATTTTCTAGATATGGTTTTTACGGTCATAGAAACCTTAAAGTTTGGCTGGGAAAAAATTTCTTTCCATGGAGAGAATGGCAAGGCATCTCTAAAAGAAATTTATCTTGCATGCTGAAGCTCCCATTGCACAACGTTGGTACGTTCATTTTTGAAGGCCGCGATGCAGAAGGTTAAGTAGAATCGCCATAAGCGTACAAATTTCTCATCAAAACCCAAAGCTTTAACCTCTTTTAATTTCATATCAAAATTTTTAAGCCAATGTGTAAGGGTTAAGGCATAATCTGCTCCAAAGGTAAATTTATCTGTCACCCGAAGCCCAGCTTGCTCAGTCTCGTATCGGAAACGTGATGAGGAAGGAAGCATTCCACCCGGAAAAATAAGGGTGCGGATGGCATCACCACCATTGCGATAGCGCTCAAAATATGTGTCATCTATGGTTATGGTTTGCACCATAGCCTTCCCTTTTTTGCTTAGCAATGATTTTAACTTCAAAAAATAGGTGGGCCAAAATTCTTCCCCAACGGCTTCAAACATTTCGATCGATACAATTTGGTCATACAAACCTTTTTGATGTCTATAATCTTCCAGAGCTATAATAGCGTCTTTGCCGAGACGCTTTGAAGCGAATTCATGTTGGGCTTCGGATATGGTTAACCCCTTAAAAGCATAGTCACCCTTTTGCAGGGCTCGTTCAGCAAATCCCCCCCAGCCACAGCCAATTTCCAGAAGCTTGCCTGAAGGGCTCAGACGATCGAGAATTCTATCATACTTTCGCGTTTGTGCATCTTGCAGTTTTTCACCGGCATGATTAAAAATTGCAGATGAGTATGTCATAGTTGGATCCAACCATAAGGCATAGAAATCATTCCCCAAATCATAGTGGGCATGTATATTGGCTTTGCTGCCTAACAGAGTATTGCGCTTAAAAAAGTAAAATATACGAGAGGCAAGTCTGCCAAATATATTCCCGTAAATATATCCATCCAGAACATTTTGATTTTGGAGAGCAAAAATAAAGAGTTGTGTTGGATCAATCGAATCCCACCAATTGTTCCTATAGGTTTCCGCCAAGGCGATGTCGCCATGGCGAATCATGGCCCCAACCATACGCCAATCATGAATCTGGAGATCTGCATTTGAACCGGGATGTGGACCTTTGAAGTTGCGCACCTGTCCATCTGGGGTGGTAACCGTAATAGTTCCAAATTGGATGCTATCTAGAGCAGAGAGAAAACGCTTAGTAAAGTAATAGTCAAACATCATATTAATCTTTAGAAGTCACAATTCGATCTGACAAACGTAAGTTATCAGGCAACTTTTTCCAGAGGAGTTATATTGTCCCATAATCTTCACTAAGATAGAGAGATTTTTCTCTTTTGCCAAGTTTTTTTTCTAGAAAGATCTGCGTAGAGGTTTTGCATAAAAGAACTTTCCAGAATGAGGTCCTTCCTCATTATAATATTTTAGCCAAGAGTCAGCGTCAGTTTGTAATTCCTCAAGGGAAGTATAAGGCTTCTTACAGGAGGCAATATTAAAGAATTCCTCTTTCATATTTTTGTTGAACCTTTCACAAATACGATTGGTTTGAGCCCTATACAAACCTTTTATATTTATTTTTACAGACAATTTCTTGTCGTTATCCTTTCAATAGTCTTACATTTTATTAAGATTGCGAGTGCCAGTAATCTTTTGCTGAAGTTGTGGGGGTTTTGTTAGGTACCGAATTCCTTTAAAAAATAGGCGTGATGCCTGCAAATGGATAAGTATAATTGCTTTCATGGTTACTAATGGATGTTGCCAAAAGGCTTTTCTTAAACTTTTATTTGTTAAAAGTTTAAGGTTACCGATCAAGGATGTGATCAATTTCTTTTTTTTGTATTTGTCATAATAATCAATCCATATAGAAAGCTGCTCACCTTTAAGAGAAAACCGAAACTTATAATTACCTTCCCGATCTAAAAAGGGAGACACATGAAAAACTTTCTCAGACTCTAACCATTGGTCTGGCTTTATGGGACTGTGATCAGGGTTTGCACACAAATAACTATGTTGTTCTCCAAAGGTGTTGTGAACCTCGCATAGAACGGCCCTCAAAGCTTTTTTATTATCCAGACATAAATAGAAACTAACAGGATTGAATACATACCCCAGAATGCGAGGCATGGTTACAAGAAGAATATTTTGAGTTTTTTGATCCAACCCATACTCTGTTAAAATACTTCTGACCCAAATTGTTGGATCAGTGCCATCGCGTTTACCTACGTCTTTCATATGAAAGCCTACAAGCCAACTGGAAATTGGTAGTGCTGGCAGGGGTAAAACTAGATAGTAGACATTATAGTTAAAAGAATTCTCCCGCGGGAAAAATCTTTTATGCATTATTTTGGCTGTATAAAGCTGGGGATGAATCACCATGGTGGCGTTATCCCCATACGCTGTGCCAAGCTGACTGCGCTGTTGAGTCCATCTTCGTGAAAGCCGTATCGTTGATAGGCACCACAGAACCAAAAGCACTTACGCCCCTGAATTTCTTCAATTCTGTTTTGATTGTTAATAGCCGCCGCATTAAAAACAGGATGTTCAAAAATATAGTCATTATAAATGAGAGATGGATCTGGTTCGCGCCCAGGATTGAGAGTTATGATCAATGTCTGGTCGGTTTGAAGAGACTGGAGATTATTCATCCAATAACTCAGAGAAACTTTTAGATTTTTGTCTTTACGATTTTCTGAAAGGTATGTCCAACTTGCCCATGCTTTGGGGCATCTAGGCATAAAGCTGGTATCACCATGCAAAACTATTCGATTAACTTGGTAGTCAAAGGCAGAAAGTATTTTTGTTTCGATAGGACTGGGGTCAGCGATCATGGAAAGAGTTTGGTCGGCATGGCAGGCGAAAACAACTTCGTCATAGGATTGTGTGTGACCATGAACATCCTCAACTGTTACTTCTCCCTCTTTTCGCCGTACTTTCCTGACTCCCCGGTTAAGGTGAATAGAATCTTTAAATGGTGCACTGAGGCGCGAAACATATTCTCGACTTCCACCTTCCACTGTATACCACTGAGGCTGATTATGGGTTGTTAATAGTCCATGGTTATCAAAAAACCGAATAAAAGTACAAGCAGGAAATTTAAGTATTTCCTGGAGAGGGCTGCTCCAAATCGCCCCTCCCATAGCGAGTAGAAAATACTGTTGGAACCAATTCCCTATCTTGAGATCATTCAGGCAGTCTCCAAGTGTGAAATGAGGATCTTTTGAAAGGTAAATTTTTGCTTTTGCATTAAATTTTAAAATATCAATAATCATTCCCCAAAAAGCAGGTCTGAAAAAATTTTTTTTCTGGGCAAAAAAACTATCAAGGCTTTGTGTGCTATATTCAAGCCATCCATTATCAATGCTTGCTCCAAAAGACATATTACTTTCAATTATAGGCACTTTTAAATACTCAAAGAGGCGTGTTAGGAGAGGATAATTATGCTTATTGAAAACAATAAATCCTGTGTCAACAGGGATGATGCCATTTAAAGTTTCTACTTCAAAGGTACGGCTGTGACCACCAATATAATTATTTTTTTCATAAACTGTAATGTCATGATACGGGTATAATAGAGATGCTGCTCCTAAGCCGGAAATGCCAGTCCCTATGATGGCTATTTTTTTACGTGGTGAAATAATCAATTTTTACAACCTCATGGTAGGATCTTGGTTAGAAATGTAAAGCTCTCTCGTTAACATATAAATTTTTAATTCTAATTTTTACGCTCATTTAACACTTAAATGCACCAGGAGACATGTCTGGGACAAGCCTAGATATAACCTCAAGAGGTGTTTCAAAGTTTAAAATCTTACGAGAACGATTGTTCAGCTTGAACCGGACAATTTTGACCTCATCTTGAGATAAGGTAGCAAAGTTAGTTCCCTTTGGGAAGTACTGCCTAAGAACTCCATTTGTATGTTCATTAAGCCCTCTTTCCCAAGAGTGATAGGGCTTTCCAAAATAAAAGCTTCCCCCTATGACTAACGGCCGCTCTTCAATATCAACGCGCCCAGGAATCAGCCCTCTTTCGGCTTTTTTTGATCCGCGCTTATTGTATTTCTTGACACTGTGACGAAGATGCATGCAAAGATTACCACCGCAAGCCTTGTCTTTCCAGATAAACCGATAAATGCTCTCATGGCTGATAGAGGTCAGCCCCTCAAGCTTAAGTCGTCCAGCAATTTGATCAGGGCTTGCCTGAGTTTCTTCTAGTCTCCGTCGAATTTCTTCTCTCATACTTTCTATCATCTTTTTAGGGCGCCTGGAGACACAAGAGCGTAAATCCATCTGCTTGTTGAAAACGTTATCCTCGTCCTCTTGGATTCTGTTGAACCTCCCGAATAATCGTACTATGAGACCGCCCAATCAACTTTCCGATCCCTCTCGTTGATTTTCCGCTTTTCAACAACGCATAAATCTGGCGCCTGTCTTGATAGGTCAAATGACCCCCTTTGTTTGGTGGCTTTTGTTTTATCTCAGAGATTATCTCTTTCACTTGGCCTTTTTTCTACCTCCCTGGTGCATTTCACTGTTGAATGGATAGTTTTATAGAAAAAGGGAGGAATATTATGAAAAAAGTTTATGGGCTATTAGCCCTTATGGGAGTTTTCTTTTTTGCAGCGGGGGCTTGGGCGCCGCCATCACCACCGAATGCGAATATTTGTAGGC
>VGCX01000041.1 GCA_016869935.1 Alphaproteobacteria bacterium | reverse complement strand
GGGAAGATCCAACGCGCGCGCTATCTATTTTAACAGCGCTCAAAAGAGGCTTCTTTGCTTCTGGATCTGTAAGTGCCATTCTTTTTGGAGACTTGCACGGAATTAGCCCAGCTAGTGCAGAATTTTCTACAAAAGAAGAACGATTTTCTTTGCTTATCAACAGCTTTGCCACAAGCGTTTCTATCCCTGTTTTTAGAACGGGCGCTGGCGAAAAACTACAGGACTCAGATCTTCGTTTTGGTCACGGGGACTATAATGACCCTATTCCTTTGGGAACACCTGCGCGTTTTATGAAATCGAGTGACACCTCATTTTCTTTGGAAATAAATGGGTTCAAAAAGTAAAGGCAAGGTTGTTTGCTGTTCATGAAAACACTTATATAAATATAGTCGCCTATATCTACAGGTTTTGTTTCTAGTTCATTGACAGATCTGAAAAAATTGTTTCAAATAATCTATCTTTAAGTATAGAGTGCGGGGGCCATATGACAAAATTGTTTTCCTTTTTAATCATCATTTTTAGTCTATGGTTTTGTGATAGTAGTTGGGGGAAAGAGCTTGAAGCGGTTCCTTCAGATCTTACTCCTAATCCTCTAAGACCTCATGATCCTTATGCTTTGCCTGGAGCTGTTCCCTCGTTAGAATACATAAGACCTCATGATCCTTATGCTTTGCCTGGAGCTGTTCCCTCGTTAGAATACAATGGGGCGGGTCTGGGGCTCAAATCCTCATCAGTGCCTTCAGCAATGGGGGGAAGGGACTATGGAGAAGAAAAAGAACCTGCGCCTCCTATTGCGGCGACCGTTGTCGCCGTTGCATCAATTGGAGCGTCTAAGGATTGCTGTGATTGCAGCGCCCCTCTTCTTAGGTGCTTATGTGCCTCAAGATTGTCAAATCCAGGGGGGGAGGGGGGAGGAATAGGCATTGGCGACTGCATTAACACTGTATTATGCTGTCCTCTTAAATGTGCTTGGGGTACCCTCAAATGTGCCTTCGGCTGTATCTTTGGATGCTGCTGTTCCAGTAGCGGAGGTGTCGCAGGCACTCTAGCTCTGGCAAGTAGTCCTCTCGTTCCTTCTGAATCTGCTTCTCCACTCCCACCCCCTAAACCCCCTCGCGTTCCCTATACACTGTTAGATAAAAACGCTCTTGCAATTGATGGGCTTAACGGGTTTTGGTTTTTAGGCGATTCACAGCATCCTGCCTATCCTTTTGGCGATGATTTTCAAAATACTATTTACTTGAAGGGAAAATATCCAAAATTCAATGATACACAATTAAATCTGCTCTATACGGGCGTTTCCCAAGTTATTTTGGAATTTCCTTTGAATAGTCTTGATCCATTAAAAAGGTTGGGCTCAAAGGGAGCGGACGATAATCATGTGTCCCCCTATATACTTCATATCCGCGGATTGATGAAGTCCTCTGATTTTAAAAAGCTAAGACGCCTTCTTGTTTCATGGGTGCAAGGGGAAGGGGCAGTTGCTGAATATCTTGATTTTGCTATTCAGGGGATCCAAGGAGCTGAGGTGGTGAAAGAAGTTGTATCTCTTCTTCGGTGGCCTGTTGGGAACCGTCTAAAAGGATTAGGTATTCGATTTGCCGGATTAACAGATAAAGACCTAAAAAAATTACAGCAAGGGCTTGAGGGGGGCGCTTATCCTTTGGAGGCGCTTGTTTTATCCTCCAATCAATTAACAGATAAATCCTTAGATTGGATTTCTGAAATTGTTAAGCCTAATAGGCGCTTCCCTAAATTGCAAAGAATACACCTTGAAGGGAATGATTTTTCAACAACACCCAATATAAAGCCTTTAGTTGAGGGGCTCAAAAAAAGAACACCTTCCCCTATTGTACATCTAGGCTTCAATGGAATAGACAGCGCAACGCTCAGGGCACAAGTTGCAGAGTTTGACTCTTACATAAAACTCTCAAAGGAAGTTGGATTTACCTCTTTGCATGCCAAAGTCTTAAGAACCTTTTTTAACAGGCATGAAACTCTTCTTGAAGAAGACCCTTCCTTTGATCTTCTCGCACAGTGGCGGCATCAACTTTGGACGGTTTTGGCGTTTGGGTCTCAGCCCCTTAGGTCATTGAACTTTAATGGGATGCCTTTAGAGCCTCAGGCCCTTGGTTATCTTTTGAAGCACGTTCGAAGTTCTAGCCTTCACCCATTGCACAAGCTTTCTCTTGTTGGAAGCATTGGGGTGGGGGGTGATCATACCCTTCTTACAAATCAGCTGCAGCGATTTCCCCTTCGCTCTTTAAATCTTGGGGGGAATTTTAGGGGTACATCAGCTCCTGTTTTAGAGGAATACCTTAAGGTCTTGGCGGGACTTTCCTCTTTGGTTTATCTGGGGCTTTCTGACAATGATTTAGGCAGCAGGGATGATTTAGCGTCTTTATGGGTAACGGTGCAGGGATTAAAAAATCTTACAGTGTTGGATCTTGGTCATAACGGATTAACAACTGATCACTTAGGTCCCCTCGTTACCGCCCTTACAGGATCAAAACTTCAATATCTTAATGTCTCTGGGAATGCAATAACACTCGATGCTCCAACGATTGTTCGGGTTGTGCAAGATATTTCTAGGGCCAGTGGTGAAAGTTTCCAATGGCTTAATCTTATGGGAAATTCTATTGTAGGCACTGTTGTTGGGAAATTGATGCAGGAATATGGTGCTTCATTTCCTATCCTTCAGATCGATGGAGTGACGGATGTAAAACCTTCAGAAGATTCTACGCAGTCTTCTGAACTGACAGCGGCTGGTTCTGGAACGGAAGTGGTTGCTGGGTCAGGGGAAGCGGCAGTTAGAGGGCCTGTTGTTTATTTGGGGAACAGAAATTTATACAAATCTTTGAGTCGAGACTTTTATAATGGTCCTGTTCCTTTCCGTCTACTTAGGGATCTTCCTGACTTTCACGGACGAGGGCTACGGATCGACCCTCAAGGGTTGCGTACATTGTCAAGGACGCTTACAGGAAATCTTCGGCAATTGGATTTAGGGTATAATCGTTTAACTCCAGAGACTGTAAAAGATCTTGCTCAATTATTGATCCTAAACTCGGGTATGGAGTCCTTGGGTTTATCCCATATGGGGATTGGGTCAAACAGAGCAGGGTTGTTGGCCTCTGCTCTCTGTCAGATGTCTCAGTTAAGGGATCTTGATCTTTCTGGCAATCGAATGACGAAAGTAGGATTTCGTGCCATTGTGGGTTCTCTCCAAGCGAAACCTTTAGAGGTCCTGAATTTGGGAGGCAATACTTTGAAAAAAGGATCTGCCAAAACGCTAAAAACTCTTTTGCCTGGATTAAGGGCTTTGAGGGAACTAGTCCTTGATAATAATCAATTCGGGAAAGGCGCAAAACTTTTGGCAGAGGCGTTGCAAACCACAGTCGGGTTGACACACCTTGATTTGTCAAGGAATGGCATAGGGTTGAGTGAAATGAATTTACTCGTATCAGGTATTGCCTCTCAAACAAATTTAACGAAATTGAGTATAGGCTCTAATCCATTAAAGGATGCGGGGGCAGTTCCTTTATCGATCATGCTAAGGTCGCTTCCGGCCCTAAAAGCTTTAAGTGTTCCTGGTAGTCGATTTTCTGAGCCGAGTGCGCTTGTGATAAGGAACGCTATTGAAGAAAAAGAGCTCGATTTCTTAGATATTTCTAACCAAAGAAAAGGCTTTCCAGGACGGGAAGTTTTTGGAGGAGTAGGCGTTAAGCATCTTGTAGTAGGTCCTTGAATTTTCTACTCTTGTTGCGTTATGCGCTGATCTTTCATGGCTTCTTCAAGTTGCCAGGCAAGCACACGTTTATGGGCAAGCGACGTTGTATCATCAAAAGTACCATCTTGTGCTAAGAATTCATCAAAGGGAGAACCGATAGACTGTTTCATTTCTTAATTTCATTGTTTTTTTGTCGAAAGTTATAACGCTTTCTACCGATAACGCCAGGTAGATCCTTGGGGGGTGTCGTCAAGCAGGATCCCCTGGTTTTCTAGTGTTTGACGGATCTCGTCAGCTTTTTTAAAGTCCTTGGTTTGGCGCGCTACTTGCCGCTCTTGAAGAAGGGATTCAATGGCGTCAGGGGTCAAAGAACCCTCTTGTCGTGTTTGGAACCAGTCTTTGGAAGATTGATTTAAAAAGCCTAGGAATAAAGCATTTTCTTTTAGAAGGCGCTGATGTTTTTTCTTGTTATCAAGGGTCGTCGCTTTGTTGATTGCATTAGTCAGTTCGTGCAAATAACTAAAGGCGAGCGGTGTATTCAAATCATCCTTTAAGCCCTCTAACAATGCATCTGAAGGGCGCCCTTCTACAGGATCGTCAAAATCTTTGAGGGCCGTATAAAAACGATCCAGAATATTTTTGGACTGTGTAACCGCTGAATCAGTCCAATCGAGGGGTTGACGATAGTGCGTCGACAGTAAAACAAGGCGGATTACTTCACCAGGAATGTCGGAAAGTTTCTGGCGCACCGTAAAAAAATTGCCAAGAGACTTGGACATTTTCTGTCCATTAATACCCAGATGCCCATTGTGCATCCAATAATTGGCCAGGGGTTTCTGGTGGCAGCAACTGCTTTGAGCGATTTCATTTTCGTGATGGGGGAAAACAAGATCAATACCCCCGCCGTGAATATCAAATGTTTCGCCTAAATATTTCTTTGCCATAGCGGAACATTCAATGTGCCAACCAGGGCGTCCCCGTCCCCAGGGGCTATACCACCCGGGTTGGTCAGGGGTTGATGGTTTCCACAAGACAAAGTCGGAAGGATCTTTCTTATAAGGCGCAACTTCTACACGAGCGCCTGCCACAATATCGTCCTGACTTAGGTTTGATAGGTGGCCGTAATGGGGGTCGGACTTGACTGAAAACAAGACATGGTTTTCAGCTGCATAGGCATGGCCTTTTTCGATCAATGTCTGAATGATTGCCTGCATTTCCCCAATATGTTCGGTTGCTTTTGGTTGAATGGAGGGTGAAAGGGCATAGAGAGAGGCCATGTCATCCTGGTACATCTTAGTTGTATCAGTTGTGAGTGTTTGAATATCAATGCCGCGTTCCTTTGCAGCAACCATGATCTTATCATCGACATCGGTGATATTACGAACATAAGTGACTTTAGGGTATAGGTGACTCAAAAGCCGAAATAGAACATCAAACACAACAACCGGTCTGGCGTTGCCAATGTGGGCTGTATCGTAAACCGTTGGTCCACATACATAAAATTTCACATGATTGGGATCAATCGGTTGAAACAGTTCTTTCTTTCTGGAAAGGGTATTGTAAACAGTCAGCATTAATTCAATCCCTGGTGTAGCTTGTCTTTCACAAGATCGTAGCCCAATAAATGAAAAATGACTTTCAGTTCAGGGCCATGTTCTTGGCCGGTTAATGCAAGGCGAAGCGGCATAAAAAGGGATTTTCCCTTGCGTTGGGTTTGATCCTTCAGGGTATTAATCCAGCCGTCCCAAGGATTTTCAATCCAGGGCCCAGCGGGCAAAAGATCAAGGGCGTCCTGAATGAACGCTCGATCCTCTGGAGCAACATGTCCATCGCCTTTTTGATGGCATGTTTCCCACCAAGTTTTAATATCGTTTAACGATTCAATATTGTGCTGTACCGTTGTCCAAAAAGATTCTGTCATTTCAGGCACGGGAGAGAACTTTTTTATGTCTTCAAAAGACATCTCTTGCAAGATTTTTTTGTTAATTTGCCCAAGCTGTGTCAAAGAAAACTTAGCGGTCGCCCGTCCAAAATGACCCAAATCAAAAGACTCAATAAGATCTTGCATTTTTGTATAGGGGTGAATCGCATCCGACGTTCCAATCTTTCCAAGTAAACTACAGATAGCCATAGGGATGATTCCTTGGTCCCTTAAATCTTGGATTCCAAGACTTCCTAAACTTTTTCCTAACGCTTCACCGTGTTCTCCTGCAAGCAAAGCAAGATGGGCAAATTGAAAGCTCTTAGGATCTGCCCCAAGGGCTTCAATCAGCTGAAGCTGAATGGCTGTATTGGATACATGGTCTTCCCCTCGAATGATATGGGTAATCTTAAGATCAATATCGTCGACAACGGAAGCAAGAATATAAACAAACGTTCCAGATTCTCTGACTAAAATAGGATCTGATAGATTCGATCCTTCAAAATGGGTTGGGCCGCGGACAATATCATCCCAAATAATTGGGGTATCTTTTAGTAAGAAACGCCAGTGGGGTTTGCGTCCTTCTTTTTCGTATTGGGCTTTCTTTTCCTCTGTTAAATGAAGCGCTTCGCGATCATAAAGGGGAGGAAGCCCTTGTTTTAGGCGTAGCTTTCGCTTGTATTCTAGTTCTTCCGGTGTTTCATAGCAGGCATAAAGACGACCCTCTGTCTTTAGTTTTTCAACAGCGGCTTGGTATAAATCCATCCGATCCGATTGCTTTTTATACTCATCGTAATCAAGCCCTAGCCATGCCCAGTCCCGAAGGAGGGCCTGAACATATTTATCCTCAGATCGTTCAACATCCGTATCATCCAACCTTAAAAGAAACGTGCCACCATTTTTTCTGGCAAGCAACCAATTTACAAGAGCTGTTCGACAATTGCCGGCATGAATATATCCGGTGGGGCTGGGGGCAAAGCGTACTTTCATCTGTGATCACATTTTTAACGTATAAACAAGCACTGGAGCCGCAGGGATCCTATGCCCCTTTAAAGTAAAAGCAAAGCTTCCATAAATCAAACGAATTTTTTAAAAAAGGACTTTGAAAAATGAGCGATCGAAATTCAGGTATTGATCTTTTTGTTCCTCGAAAGTGGTGACAAAAGGAAAAAACTGTACTGGAAATTGCATTTTTGCAGTTTCTAGTACAAAATATATAATCAATTTTTGTACTAATAATAGCATTTTTGCAGTTTCTAGTACAAAAATGGAGGATGCACTAAAGATATTTTTCTGCCCGATTACCCGCCGTACCCGCTTTTAACCCTATAAAAAGAAAAATTTCCATAAATCAAAGGAATTTTTTAAAAATGTAGGAGCAAATTGATATATCCAAAAAAGAGAATTTTGAAGTTTTTTCAACCTCTTTTCGCTTTTTATTGAGGGATTTCTGGCCTACGCTTTTGGCTATGACACAGAGAAAAAAAATCACAGCACTAGAGTCTGGTCCTTATGCTTTTGCTCTCTATGATGCCACTTTCAAGTGCCTTATGGCTGATCAGGAAATCGCTCTTTCGTTTCTTCGGGCAATCACGAAGCGCAATATCGTTTCTATTCAATCAGTTAGCACGGCTATTCCAGGGTTAAAGAAGAAAGGGTACACACAGCGCCATATGGACTTTGCGTGTCGGTGTGATGATGGCACAGTATTTGTAGCTGAAGTTCAATTAGCAAAGCATAATAATTGGAGGGAACGCTCCGTCTTTTATCCTGCGGGTGCTTATGTAAATCAGTTGAAAAAGGGAGATTTTTGGAATAAACTTTGTCCTGTCGTTGCAATCAATCTTTTAGGGTTTGAAACAGGCATGATCCAAGAGCCGGGGGAATACGATATTCTCTTTCAGCTAATGGATTCAAAACGGGGCATAGTACTTCCCTTAATTCAAATTCTTAATATTGAACTGCCGCGGGTTTGTTTAGAAGCCTTGCCAGACGGTTTGTTGAAGGGGTGGTTGACTTTGCTCCTTAAATCATCAGAACTGACAGAAATACCGGCTTATTTTGATGAAACCTTAAAGAAAGCCATGCGCCTTTTAGAATGGGAAAATTGGGATAGTGAAATGAAAAATAGATATTTTGCCAATAAATTCAATAAAGATGACTATAGTATCGTGATTGAAGAAACCCGCCTTCAAAGTAAAGCAGAAGGTTTTGTTGATGGTATGAGAGCTATAGCACGGAAGATGTTGGAGCTTGGCGATCCTTTAGAAAAAGTTATGAGCCTTACTGGGCTTTCTAGGCAAGAACTTTTAGCTAGAAACTAAAGATTAAAATCCAGCCTATGCCTGGCTTCATTTTGTGGTATTTTTGTGGTGATATCCCGCTTGTTGCCATGCGATGATGCCTCCTTCAAGTACGGAGAGGTCTAAGGTGGGGTCTGTTGCTAAGAGCAACGCGCAGGCAAAAGAACTTCTTTTATCTGATCTGCAATGAATGACGATAGGTTTTGTCGTTGCGGGTAGTCTTTCTAGGCTCAGTTCCCCAAGGGGGATAAGACAAGCACCCTCAATAGATGCAGCTTGATGTTCTTCTGGTTCCCTTACATCAATTAATAAAATCTCGTCTTTACTCAAACGTTCTTTTAATTCTGCTACTGTAATTGTTTTCATGGTCATTTTTTATGAAACTCTACCGTGATTTCTATTAAAAATCTCATTCTTTTTTTCTTCAAAAGGTCTCGCATCATAAAACAGCTCAATTTTAGAGATCAAGCCATCCATAAATTCCATTAAAACGGCTGCTCTGAATTTACCGATGGGAGCGGGCAGAGTCATATCGTAGGCAAACATAATTTGATTACCCGATGAAAATCGCGACCTAATTTGAATATCTTGTAATATCCCGCCGAAATTCTTTGCAGCCGTGACAACTGAATCTTTGCCCGACATTTGGGCAAGTGGTCCGATAAAATGCACATTGTTATGCAGGTGGCTCGCCATTTTATCAAAATCTTTTTCAAGCATGGCATTATAATAACTTTCAGCGATGGCCAGAGTATCAGTTGTGTTCATATCAGACTCCTAGTATAGTATAAGTATGCTGATAATATAATGTAAGGGTGCTGATATGTCAATGGGTGAAGAAATAGGGGTAAAAGGGCTGCTTGGATATAAACTAAAGAAGACCCAGCATGCTTTGCGTCTTCATATGGATGAAGCTTTAAGGGCGCTTGATCTGACGACTCCACAATATGCCGTTTTAGCTCAACTAGAATTAAAGCCAGGCATTTCCAATGCAGCACTTGCGCGGTCATCTTTTATCACTGCCCAAACTATGCATGGTATTGTCTCGAATTTAGAAAAAAGACAGCTTGTGCAGCGTAAAAGTGATGCATCCCATGGCAGAATTTTGTGTGCAGAATTGACAGATCAAGGTCATAAAGTTGTAAAGCAAGCTCATGATATGATCCGTGTCGTTGAATCGCGTATGCTAGCGACTGTAAGCGAAGATCATAAGGTGCTTCTTGAAAAATTGCTTCTTGAGTGTTTTAATAATTTGAATAATGGTGATGCGGGTTAGGCTGATACACCTGAGCGTGTGATTGTTACTTTTTGCTCTTTAGACAACCTCTCCATAGCATATCTCAGCATGGTTCTGGGCATTTGATGGGCGTGCTCAAAAAGAAACGCTATCAACCTTGCTTCATCTTTTTTGCCAGTTTCACGGAGCATCCACCCAACTGATTTGTGAATCAAATCATGCGAATCATTGAGCAATGCCTTTGCTATCTTAAACGTCCACTCTAAGTCAGATTGACGGATAAAATACCAGGTTGCAACGATTGCAATCCTGCGTTCCCATAAGTTTTGAGACGCAGCTAATTCTTCAAGCGCATCACGATCCTGCTCAAAAAGATGGGCGCCTATAATAAGGTGGGCAGAAGCGTCAACCAAATTCCAATTATTGATATAGCGCATATAGCTTCTATAAAACTGATAGATTGCTTCTTTGTGGTCAGGCTTTTCTGCCTTATATTGGTCCGTCAAAATGATAAGCGCTAATAATCGTTCTTCGTTGATTGGGGATTGTATCAAAAGGCCTAAATCTTTGAGCGTTAGGCTTAAAAAACTTTTGGCAATTTTTCGCAAAGTCGGGACCGTAATGCCTATAAACCGATCGTGTTCGGCATAATCGCCTCGGCCTTTTTTAAAGTAAATCGATACCCTTTCTGGGGTGGAATCGATGGAGTTCTCTAAAACTTTTCGTAAAGATTGAATTGTATCAGGCATGGCTTTTCTCGTTTTTGTCACGCTATCAGATATTTTGGAGAATGTAATTATAAACGTAGCGTGTCCATAAAATCTCTATTTTCGTGATTTTAAGGACATGACATGACCTATTTGTGATAAATTTCGTCACTATTGGGACAGGCCCACTTATTTCTGGAAGTGGTAATAAGGGCTGTCATTATTAGCGATAATTATTGAAATCGATAATAGTATAACGAACCCAAGTTTTTAACTTATCTCGTGTTCGAATTCTTATCTCAGCGTTATTTCTAGAAAGGGGACAAGTGCCTCGCTTCGGGTGACCGTCCGGCGGCTTGCCACAGCCTAATAAAATCTTTTCTTTGCCGTATGTCAATCTTTTCTTTGTTATATTTACTAAGAAAAGATAATCTGATATATTTTCTTAGTGTAGACAGATTAAGAAAAAATAGATTATGAATACAAGAATAGGAACATATATTACACAAAAGATCTCTGGCGCGTCATATAAAGCATATGTTCCTGCAAAACTGCCGCCTGAGCCACCTATAGAACTCAAGACGCTTTATCCTTACCTTGAAAAAGCAACTTTGGCTTTAGCTGAATTAAATAGTATTCATAAGACGATTCCTAATACAGCTCTCTTTATCTACATGCACGTACAGGCATTTAGAGTTTCGTTATCGGCAACACGGCGGAAAATATCCTGCAAAAAATCAGCTGTTCGCTGCTGGCAATGAAACCGAATGGGTTTGTCTCACCTGTGAAGGCGTGTTGATAGAATAAAAAAACAAGGAGGACATATGCAGAAGTTTTACAACATCTTATTCGTAAGCCACGGCGTGACAGACGAAGCCGAGGCGCTGACACAAGCTCTTAGCCTTGCGCGTAACAATAAGGGCGCACTCAAAGCCTTGGTGGTTTGCCCTGAGTTTCCTAAAGAAATGGCGAGTTACAAGGGTAAATATGAAACCTCGCTCAAAGAGCAGCTCGAAAAATCTATTAGGGCAACCCGTGAAGTGGTGAA
>VGCX01000040.1 GCA_016869935.1 Alphaproteobacteria bacterium | reverse complement strand
AAGACCTTCTGAGAGACTCGAAGATTCTCTATTGGAAGTGACAATAGTTGGAGATGACACAAGCTTTTTGGAGGGTGCTTGATGTTCCTCATATCGATTAAGAGGAAGATTGCTCAACAAACAATCAATTCCAATATCTTCTAAAAGGTTTTTCTTAGCCATTCTACTTTTTCCTTCATCCGCACAAAGTGCCTAACATTCTTATCATTTTTTATACCCAACCGTCAAAAGAGTTGATCTAAACGAACGAAATGAACGCCTTGCTTTTTTTGGCTTTCAATCCATCGTCGTCCCTTGGGGCTTAAAAAATTCTCTACAGAAAAGGCTATCAGCTTTTTGTCTTTTATTTTTCGTTGACTCGCTTCTTTTTCTGTCTTTAGAGAAAGAGCAAGTGTTTTATAAGACACATCCTCTAATAATGGTGAAAAAACTTGAGCATCCTCGATAAAAACAAGGCCACGTTGCTTTAAATGCATTAAAAGCATTTCCAGTGTTAGAGAAGAATAAGAATCGCTGCTGATAACCCCAATACAAGATCTATCATTGATTTGATGATCTAAATCTTTTCCCATGTCTTCGAAAGAAAGGTCATTTTTAATTTTTATAGGGCACGCAAAAGACCAGGAAGGTTTGTTTTCAATCGAAGAAAGAACCGTTAAGGGCACTCTCATAGATTCAAGCCTTTTAATATCTTTTTTCCCCAAATTATCTGTACCCGTTATTATTATAGCGCAAGAAGACTCTGGTCCTTTTTTATGAAGAGGATAGCGCCAATAGTCATAGTTTTTAGAAGATGACTCTTGTGCACGATAGAGCTGAACAACCTCAGATGTTTTATATAGGTCGTCGATCAAAGCCGATTCTTCCCTATTTTCTTCTGAGGTCTTTGGAATGATTGGAATTCCTGTATCTTCCAAATCAACCTGTATTTCTTTTGCTATCGGCGTATCTAGAGTAAGTTGCTTTTTTAGGAAATAATAGATCCCAAACCCACTAGTAATTCCCACGCAGACTATAAAAAGAAACACCCCCCAAAATGACTGCTGTTTTTTTTGAGGACGAATAGAAGAAGGAAGGCGCCTTTGAGTCATACCAATTTTTCTTTAAGGATCTGAACGCGATAAAAGGCTTCATCAACGCGATCCTGTGTAATAGATCCTGATAAAACAGCTTGCTCTAAAAAGTCCAAAAGCTTAGGTAAATTCTTAGAGGAGGGCGTAAATGTATCCATCCCGACAGCTGCTGCTTTGTTGTTTGAAAGAATAATCATATCGCACCCCGCATTCAGTGCTTTTAAAGAGGCTTCTTCGACAGAATAATGTGCTTGAATGGCCCCCATATGGAGATCATCAGAAATGATCACCCCATCATAACCTTTTTGCCTTAAAAGATCTAAAGTTTGCCTCGAAAAAGTTGCTGGCACCTCCGGATCGAGATGCTCGTTAAAAATATGGGCTGTCATAATCATCTCAGCCTTTTTTTGATCAACAAGATTAAAAAATGGTTTTAGTTCCTTTTCCGCCCAATACTGTGTTACATCCACAAATCCCGCATGAGAATCAGCTTGCGCGCTACCGTGGCCAGGAAAATGCTTAAGACACCCTAAAACTCCCTTTTTCTCAAAAGCCTCTAACACAATGCGCCCATAGGAAGCTACCTGCTCTGGGTTAGACCCATAACTACGTCCAAGGGCTCCAATAACAGGGCAAGGAGAAGAAGGATCATTGAGGTCTATGCAGGGAGAAAAGTTAAGATTGATGTGGTAGTGTCGCAGTTCTTCTGCGAGGTCTTGGTACACTGTATCCGCCCCTTCAAAGGTCAAAGATGAAACTGTTTCTGCAGAAATGAAACCCTTGAATCCAAGCTGTGGGGACAAACGCTGAACCCTTCCGCCCTCTTGATCAACAGAGATAAAGGGAACAAGAGGTGCTTGCAAATCCAGAAAAAAGCGCGTTAGCTTCTTGAGGGCAAAAGGTCTTTTAATGTTATAGGAAAAAAGAATAATCCCGCCAACTTCCCCTTTTTTTATATCCAGAGAAAGATCTTGAACCCAGGGATCATCAACCGTCTGTCCGTGGAACCCCACAATAAAAAGTTGTCCAAGTTTTTGTCTGAGGGATAGGGTCATCGCAATAATATACTTTACCAGCCGTATTTTTCTGCATGCATCATCATATATTTTTGCATTTTAGAAAAGGCCCTATTTTCTAATTGTCTAACTCTCTCTTTAGAAATAGCAAGATCTTTCGCTAAAGAATCTAAGGTAACGGGAGGGTCCTTAAGACGTCTTGCTTGAATAATTTCTAATTCTCGAGGCGTGAGTTTTTGCAAACTTTCCTCTAAAAGCTCTGATTGTTTATCAGATGTATCTTGCCTTATAACTTTTTCCTCTTGAGATTCTGTCGCATCTGCAAGCCAGTCTTGCCATTCAAGGGTATCATCCTCGCCTCCAATTGAGGCATTTAAAGAATAATCAGCCCCCTGCAATCGCTGTTCCATACTTTCAACTTCATCTTGTCGAACACCCAATTCTTCAGAAATAGCCTTACGACTTTCATCTTTGTTAAGGGCTTTTCCTTCATCAATAGCGCTTAATTCATGCTTAAGGCGCCTTAAGTTGAAAAATAATTTTTTCTGAGCCGCGGTTGTACCAATTTTAACTAAAGACCATGATCGTAGGATATAATCCTGTATGGCTGCTTTAATCCACCACATCGCATAGGTTGAAAAACGATGACCTTTGGAAGGGTCAAATTTTTTCATAGCTTGCATAATGCCAATATTACCCTCTGCAATCAGTTCGGAAATGGGAAGGCCATATCCACGGTACCCACCGGCAATCTTAGTCACAAGCCGCAAGTGACTTGTAATCAATTTTTGCGCCGCTTTCATGTCCTGACTTTCAACCCATTGCTTTGCCAGTGTAAACTCTTCTTCCGGATCTAAAAGAGGGTAATCCTGAATCTTTTGCAAATAAGATTTAAGGTCTTCAGCACCAGATTGAAAATGACCCGTAGGAAGTGTTGTCATAAAGAGCTAACCTCACCTAAATTTAACAATTGAGGAAGATAGGTCTGAATATTCAAAACCATCTGCTCATCAAACGCATTCATAAAATTTTGTGAAAACTGTTGCCATAGGCGTCCACGAAAAGCGAGTTTTATATCGCTCGCTACTTCAACTTTTCTGAGCAAGGTCGCTTCCGTTTTCCCCGTTGAATAGGTCGGAGTATCTTGAACCTCAAGAACCACATGAACATTCGCCCCAAAATGCGCGGGTGCAGAACTATTTAACAAAACATGAATATCTTTTTCATCCAGCAATCCCTCTTCGATTGTTTGCGCTTCCTTAAATCGAATCGTTGCCTTACCCCGACTTCCAGATGCTGTGAACCTTTTTTCCGCCCATTCTTTTAATATTGGCGCCATAGAAGAAGGCACCATCTGATAGGACACTGTCTTTGGGTCTGTCGTTGTTTCATCGATGATATCGATCGCTGCAACATTGAGAGAAATTTTCTTATCTAAATAAGAAAAACCAGGAAGATTAATCTCCATAGTTTTTGCGCAATTTACTAACATAAAAAGCACGGCAAGAAACCAAAAATTTCTTAGTTTTATAGTACGGTTCATCGTCTCCTCCCTTTTAAGAGACAGTTATTATTACCTGTTTTGTAGCGCTACTTGATGAACAGGCTGGTGCATAACAGGCCAAGCATCATCTACATCTTTTAGTCGAACATGAATTTCTTTAACAGTCAGTCGGATTTCAGCATTGGCCGCAAATGTTAAATAAATATAAGGCGCCTCATACTGGATAGCCAAAAGCTCTAGACTGTGCGCCTGATTTTCACTGCGCGAAAATCCCCTAAACGCTACACTTTGAACATCATGAAAGGTAACCCCTGCATGAATGCGTTCAAAGTCCTTAGCGCCCTGAAGGTTTAAGTCCCAGCGATATCGACTAGCGCATATCTTAAAGATTCCCTCTTTTTTATCAAAATCCATTCCGTTAAGCGGAATTAATGCATCCTGCATAAAAACAGAAAGTACTTCTAAGTCTTCTCTATCATGAGCCATTACTTTTAATGGCATTATTTTCTTCATTATCAATCCCTCCCGCACTCTTTCAGAGTACAGCACCATATATATACTTTACTTCTTTTAAGCAATTCTTTCAATAGACGCGCCACACCTTCTTAATTTTGCCTCTATCATTTCGTACCCCCTGTCCAAATGATAGATGCGCCCAATAATGCTTTCCCCTTCTGCTGCAAGCGCAGAAATCACCAAGCTCGCAGAAGCCCTCAAGTCTGTTGCCATCACAGGGGCCCCTTTTAATCGCTCAACCCCAGTTACCACAGCCGATGACCCATGAATATGAATATTAGCGCCCATTCTTAAAAGCTCTGCTACGTGCATAAAGCGATTTTCAAAAATGGTTTCCGTAATCGTTGATATTCCCTCTGCAAGAGTCATCATGGCCATAAGTTGTGCCTGAAGATCTGTTGGAAACCCGGGATAAGGATCTGTCTTAAGGGTCAAATTTTTTAGGGATTTTTGTGGATCTGTCCGCCGAACGCGAACCCCTTCCTTTGTTTGATCAAAGGAAAGACCAGCTTCTATCAGTTCTCCCTTTACAACAGAAAGCATGTCAAGATCTGCGCCAATAAGCTCAACATCTCCATTGGTTATGCCAATTGCCGCTAGATAGGTTCCTGTTTCAATTCGATCGGGAATGATACGGTGACAACACCCCCCCAATTGATCAACCCCCTGTATGGTAATAATATCACTACCTTCCCCTGTAATCTTAGCCCCCATGGCTTTTAAGAATTTTGCAAGATCTACAACTTCTGGCTCTTTGGCAGCATTAATGATTTTGGTCTCTCCGCGGGCTAGTGTGGCCGCCATCATAATATTTTCAGTTCCTGTGACAGTGATAAAAGGAAAAGTGATCTCGGCTCCTTGAAGACCAAGAGGCGCATCAACATACACATCACCCCCTTCAAGGGTAACGGTTGCGCCTAATTTTTCTAGACCTTTCAAATGAAGGTCTATTGGTCGCGTCCCAATAGCACACCCGCCTGGCATAGATACCTTGGCTCGACGATACTTTGCAACAAGGGGGCCCAAAACTAAAACAGAGGCCCGCATTTTGCGAACCAAATCATAGGGAGCATCTGTTTCCACCTTCCCTGAAGGCTTTAGCGACAAGGTATGCCCAAAGCTTTCTGTTTTTGCAACAGGCATATTAATCTCAAGACCACAATGCATCAAAAGATTGGCCATGGTTGTAATATCGGCTAAGTGGGGAACATTTTGAAGAATGACTTCATCACTTGCGAGCAAACTTGCTGCCATAAGGGGCAGCGCTGCATTTTTAGCGCCGCTTATATGGATCTGACCCCGAAGAGGGATACCACCAACTATTTTTAACTTATCCATTCATTCCTTCTTTTATTTTAAAATTTTGGGAAGCGTTACACCTGTTTGATTCATGTATTTTCCAGAACGATCTTTGTAGGAAACCGAACAAGGAGACTCTGCTCTAAAAAATAAAAACTGACAGACTCCTTCATTAGCATAGATTTTTGCAGGTAAGGGCGTCGTATTAGAAAACTCCAGCGTTACATGTCCTTCCCATTCAGGCTCTAAGGGCGTCACATTCACGATAATGCCACATCGAGCATACGTTGATTTTCCTAAACAGATCACTAAAACATCCCGAGGAATACGAAAATATTCAACTGTTCGAGCCAAGGCAAAACTATTAGGAGGCAAAATGCATACATCTGTATCCCGCTCTACGAAGGAGGATTCTGAGAAATTTTTCGGATCAATGATCGTATTATCGATATTAGTAAAAATCTTAAATTCCCTTGCCGCCCGTGCATCATATCCATAAGAGGACACCCCCGATGAAATCGTTCCACTTGCGACCTGCCGCTCAGAAAAAGGATCAATCATACCCTTTTTTGCTTGTTCAATAATCCAATGATCTGGAAGAATAGCCATAAATTAACTTTCCTTTTGAAATTCTTTGCTTTGAGTTGTTTGACTTAATCGATCGATGCGTTGTTGTCGTCTTTTGAGCAAGTTTTCCCTAAGCGCATTTCTAAGAGCTTCCTGCTGAAGTTCTTTTTTTGTTTTAGGGTGCTTGATCATATATTTTCCTTAAAATTCTTAAAAGGGATCATAATCCTTCCCAGTTTTTCTTGCAAGAGCAATCAGTCTGTGGCATAGAAAGAGCCAACCTATCAAAATCGCCGCCGTGGCTCAGTGGTAGAGCGCACCCTTGGTAAGGGTGAGGTCGAGAGTTCAATTCTCTCCGGCGGCACCACCCTACGCCCTTCGGGCTTCGGGTGGCAAGCCACCTGAAGGCCGTTAGGGCTAGGAGTGCCGCCCGAAGCCTTGGCGTAGGGGGGCTGCTAAAGAATTCCTATTTTTACTTCCTTCCCGCTTTATTAGATAACAGTTATGTGCCCTTCTAACTACGCTAAAGCTTCGTTAGACAGGTCGGGCGACTTAGTGGCACAGCAGCTACTCCCTCATACCTTTAGCGTAGAGAGACGTCTGGCATAGATGGGATGAAGCGTCAATACTCATAAAATAAATAACCAAAAATCATGGGGTATGTTTACATTATTAGAAGTACTTCCTCACCCCAACAAGAATACACTGGCGCTACAGCTAATCTTAAGCAACGCCTTTCAGATCATAATGCAGGCAAATCAATTCACACTTCTAAGCTTATCCCTTGGTAGTTACATTTCTAGCGCCCCCATTGTTGCAAAAAAGCAACCACCCTTTTGGAAACATGAATCAGATGAATCCCATTGACTAGACGATTTCGTTAAATATTTTTATGATGAATATAAGATAATAATAAATATTAGGAGAGATATGATGAAAAAATTACTTGCCTTTACCGCGTTAATGACAATCGGTCTCAGCGCGCATGCAGCACACTCTGGTCGCGTTGGCGATTTCCATAATGGCTTTCACCTTGGGGGCAGTGTTGGGTATACATACATGCAAGCAAAACAATCTGTTAAAGATAGAGCGGCTGAATCCTTCACTTTCAAGGGATGGGCACCTATCGTCACAATCGATGGGAAATATTCCATGAATTGCAACAACACGTACCAAGCCTTTGATGCTCGCCTTGGTTGGATCTTCGGAAACGACAAAGAGGGATCCTCTCGCTTTAAAGAAGGATTCACAGCGGGTGCTGGGTATCGTCTTGGGACATTCTTTAGCGACAAGACCGTCGTATTTGCTCGCCTTGGGTTGAACGCAAATCAACAAAAATTTACCTACAACTTCAACAACAGCCGTCGCACAGATACATACATGGACTACACCTTTGAACCAGGTGCTGGTGCTGAATGGATTGTGTCCGAAGGCGTTGGTGTTGAACTTCTTTATGGATATGGCATGAGCTTTGCAACACGGGGTTACAACGACCGTGAGCACAAGTTTTCTAAATCGCCTGCAGCTCACCACATTGTGGTCGGGTTCTCCATGCACATTTAACGATAATAATAATAAAAATTGTCGACTTAATTTGCCGGGCTTTCGAGCCCGGTTTTTTTTATATAAAAAAAGCCACAGATCCAAAAACCTGTGGCAATTTAGTGGGTAAGGAGGGTTGGATATTTACATACCCATACCACCCATTCCTCCCATACCGCCCATGCCACCCATGGCTGGACTTGGTGCAGGATTCTCTTCACGTATTTCAGCAACCATCGCTTCTGTTGTGATCAAAAGACCTGCAACGGAGGCCGCATCTTGAAGAGCAACACGAACGACTTTCGTCGGGTCGATAATACCTGCCTTAAACATATCGCAGTATTCTTCCGTTTGCGCGTTATAACCATAAGACGCATCGTTCTTTTCAAGGATTTTCCCTACAACAATGGACGCCTCAACCCCCGCATTGGTTGCAATTTGACGTGTGGGAGCTTGTATCGCCCGTCGGACAATGTCAACACCGACCCTTTGGTCATCGTTTTCAACCTTAATGTCCTTAAACGCGCTTGTGCTTGCATGAAGAAGAGCAACGCCACCACCTGCAACGATTCCTTCAGCAACCGCTGCTCGTGTAGCATTCAAGGCATCTTCAACGCGATCCTTGCGTTCTTTGACTTCAACTTCAGTTGCACCACCAACACGAATAACCGCAACCCCACCAGAAAGTTTTGCTAAACGTTCTTGAAGTTTTTCCTTATCATAATCTGACGTGGATTCTTCAACTTGGTTGCGAATTTCTTGACAACGGGCCTCAATTGCTGCTTTGTTGCCTGCTCCATCGACAAAAGTTGTATTATCTTTCGTCACAGAAACACGTTTTGCTGTTCCAAGCATGTCGATTGTTGTGTTTTCAAGCTTGCCACCTGTTTCTTCAGAAATCACATGACCACCTGTCAAAATGGCAATGTCTTCCAGCATGGCTTTCCGACGATCCCCAAATCCAGGAGCCTTCACCGCACAAATCTTCAACCCACCGCGAATCTTGTTCACAACAAGTGTCGCAAGAGCTTCACCGTCTACATCTTCAGCGATCATCAACAAAGAGCGTCCAGATTGAGCAACGCGTTCAAGGGTTGGAAGCATCGGCTGAAGCGTTGAAATCTTCTTGTCATGAATAAGAATAAGTGGATTTTCTAATTCACAGGTCATTTTCTCTGAATTCGTCACGAAATAAGGAGATATGTACCCACGATCAAACTGCATTCCTTCAACAACCTCAAGTTCTGTTTCAAGAGATTTGGCTTCTTCAATGGTAATCACACCTTCTTTACCGACCTTATCCATTGCACGTGCAATGATCGATCCAATTTCTTTTTCTCCATTGGCTGAAATCGTTGCAACCTGAGCAATTTCTTCGCTGTTGCTCACGCGACGAGATCCTTTTTGAATCGTGTTCACCACAGCTTCTGTTGCAAGATCAATTCCGCGTTTTAGATCCATAGGATTCATCCCAGCCGTCACCGACTTGATGCCTTCTTTTGTAATGGCTTGACCCAAAACTGTTGCTGTTGTTGTTCCATCGCCTGCTAAATCATTAGTTTTGCTCGCAACTTCCTTAAGCATCTGAGCGCCCATATTTTCAAAGCGATCTGCAAGCGTAATTTCTTTAGCAACAGAAACACCATCTTTTGTAATGCGTGGCGCCCCAAAGGACTTTTCAAGCATAACATTTCTGCCCTTAGGCCCAAGCGTTACTTTAACAGCATCTGCAAGGATATCGAGACCCTTCAACATTTTCGTACGAGCGTCTGTTGAAAACTTTACTTCTTTTGATGACATATTTTTTCTCCTACTTTATTTCAATATTTCTTAGACCAAAATCCCAAAGAGATCTGATTCTTTCATAATAAGTAATTCTTCTCCTTGAAGCTTTACCTCTGTTCCTGACCATTTGCCGAACAAAACGCGATCCCCTTTCTTCACTGAAAGTGGGGCTAATTTTCCGCTATCATCCCGTTCCCCAGGTCCAACAGCCAAAACTTCCCCTTCGATAGGTTTTTCTTTTGCTGTATCCGGAATAATAATACCACCGGCGCTTTTTTCTTGTCCTTCAATACGGCGAACTAAAACGCGATCATGTAAAGGCTGAAAATTCATAATTAAAGACTCCTTTATTTTTACCTAAATTAGCACTCTAAAACCAAGAGTGCTAAATCTTTATAAAAATCTTTTGACCACGGGTCAAGGTTTTTTTTAAAATTTCACTAAAAAACTAAGAATAATATCTCTAATTGTCAAAAACCGTATTTTTTACGGATACCTCTATTGCACAATAGACTATAGGATCGCCCTAGAATCGCAGAAAAGCTAATAAATAAAAATAGAAATACTTTGTCTATTTTTTTATTTATTTCTAAAAAGCGATAAATGAATAGGATTTAACTGTAAGTATATTTTATTGACTTGTTTTTTCAATAAAAGACCCTACATGAAAATTCTAATAATTACCTTTTAAGGGCCCTATGGATAACTATAAAATATTAGTCGAAGATTTTAACGCCCAGCATTTAAATTTTGTTGAAAAATTATGCGCGCCTCTTATGAATAATTTTGGGATCAATGGCTTTAGCTATCGCCGCTTTTTGCCTGATGGGAACAGCCTTGGACTCAATAATAATCTTGAGTGGCACCAGCATTTTTGCAGTCATTTTTTAGGAAAGAATATCGCGCTTTATGAAAAAGAAATTCAAGCAGTTTCTAACAATAGGGGACTTATGTTTTTCAGAGCAGGAGATCCTAGTAAAACCCCCTATGAACAGGCGCTTCATCAATACGGACTGTGGAATACCTTTGCCCTTTACTTAAAACACCCAAACTGGATTGAGGGGTTTTACTTCGCAGCAGATATTCAAACACCAGAAGATTTGAATTATTATATGAACCATTTAGATGGACTCAGTCTTTTTGTAACCCATTTTTCTCATAAAATTGGAAGCATTATGAGCGGGCTATCCACCCAAAAGCTTTATCTTCCAACAGTTGCAAAAGAAAAGTACGCAAAAAAAACCCAAAGCAAGTTACCAAGAACCCTCCATGACCTTCTGCAAGGACTGGAAATTGAAGAGTTTCACCTACCTATTGGCCGACGCAGCATTGTAATTTCCCTTCGAGAGTTTCAATGTTTATTTTTCATGAGCAAAGGCCAAACCTTCAAAGAAATCGGAAAAAGCTTAAATCTATCCCCGAGAACCGTTGAGTCTTATATTAATAATCTTAAATCCAAAACGGGCACAAATTCTAAATCAGAATTGATAAAACTTTATTTCAAAAGCCCCTATCGCCATTTTTCTTTTTAAGTATTGCTGCAGCGCTTAGAAAAGGGAAATTTATTGGAGGTTCGTGTTTATAGGTTTCAAATGGTTTCCTTGTTAGCGCTTCTCGCTTACCAATATGATGAGAAAAACAAAACATTGATTTTGTTAAAAGTTAAGAAGCCATGAAAATCTTTATAAAGACCTGTCAATGAACTAAGATTATTTATTGGGAAGCTTAAGATGACAACTTGTGTCAAAGCCAATTTAAGTATTGACATATTATTAAATATATATTTAAATAAAAGATA
>VGCX01000039.1 GCA_016869935.1 Alphaproteobacteria bacterium | reverse complement strand
AATACGAGATGTGGAGCATCGACTTAAAAATGCATTGCCGAATGTTATGATTAAGCAAGGCGTGTTTAATTCTTTTGGTCATTTAACCATGTATGTCCAGCGCAAAAGAGGGAAACAGCACTTAGAAGGTATTTTAGCCTACGGGAAACAATCTGGAGAAAAGCCCTACACAATGATTGCCCAGGAAGGGAATTTCTTTGTAAAAGAGGGGCGTCCAACGCTTGTTTTGCGCCGGGGGAATCGGCAAGTTCAAGACAAAGAAGGACGCCTTTCCATCATTTATTTTGATGAGACCCTTGTGGACCTGAATGAACCGACTCAAGACCTACAAGATCGGCCGAAAAAACCCTATGAGCTATCGCTGCAAGAGCTTGCTTTTGAAACGCGGAATTCGGATGATACGCATAGTCGACAACGCCTTGTGGCCGAAGCATTTCAACGTTTGTTAACCCCTTGGTATTCTTTAATTTTTGTCGCTATTATCCTGGCCTTTTTCTTTCGGCAAGAATTTAAACGGCGAGGACCTCTTAAATCAATGGTTTTTGGATTGTTGATCGTTTTTGTTATTCAAATAGGGGGTGTTTTGCTGAGTTATATGGGGGCGCGCCACTGGTATGCGCTGGTGGCTCTATTCGTTTTGGTTCTAGGGTCTTTGGGGGTATCAATTTTTTCCCTTCTGCGACAGTCATTTAGTATCCCTTTTATTAATTCATTCAATAAAAAGGATGCATCATGAAAATGTCTTTGACTTTTTCCAAATATATTATTAGGAAATTCCTGTTTTGGCTGTTTGCCGTTACCACCACGTTTTCTGTGATTATTTTTCTTTTGAATATTCTAGAAATTTCAAGAAGAGCGTACAATAAAACTCATATAGGATTTAAGCAGGTTTCGCTTTTATCTCTTTATCAGCTTCCCGAAGTTTTAATGCAACTGATGCCTTTTATTGTCCTTTTTTCGACGATGATTCTTCTGTGGCAAATGAATCGGCGGTTTGAATTAGTCGTGAGTCGTTCATTGGGTTTTTCTATTTGGTCTATTGTATGGCCTGTATGGATCGCTCTTCTTGGATTGTCGGTGGCTAATTTTATCCTTTTCAATCCGATTAGTGCAGAGTTTTCGAGGCGCTTTGAACAAATGGAAGTGGATCTTCTAAAGGGGGGGACGGGTCTTTTAACCGTTTCGTCGTCTGGGATTTGGCTGAAGCAAGAAGATAAAAACGCTTATTCTCTTGTTCGGGTGGCTAAAGTAGACGAGAACAAGGCAGATCTTCATGATGTCAGTATTTATACTTTCGACGGTGATAATCGTTTTATCAATCGCTTAGATGCCTCTCTTGCAACTGTTAATCAAGAAGGGTGGCTTCTTAAGGGGGCTTTGTTGTCGGAACATAATCAAGTGTCAGAGACCATTGGAGACGTTTTGTGGAAAACAGATTTAACTGTTCGCAAAATACAGAAAAGCTTTTCGTCCCCCGATAGCGTCCCCCTTTGGAAACTTCCTTCTTTTATTCGCTTGATGGAAGCAGCGGGCCTTTCGACTGTGGATCATCTTCATCATTTTTATAAGCACCTATTTTTGCCTTTTTTGTTAATTGTTATGGCAACTCTTGCTAGCTTGTGCGCTTACCACTTTACGCGGCACAAAGGCGGATCTTCTTTTGTTCTAACAGGTCTTGGGGCTGGATTTTTAGTTTTTTTCCTACAAAAAATGAGTCACGCGATGGGGATTGCGATGACGATTCCCTTATTGCTATCGGTTTTGCTGCCTATTCTTATAGGGGCTTTTGGCAGTATTGCATTATTAATTCACTTAGAAGAAAAGTAAGGAGGAGGTGTAAAGTTGAGAAAACTTTTTTTAATAGGAATCATAAGCTTTATAAGCGTCAGTGGCCATGCGAGCACAACAAAAGAAACATTAAGCTCCCCCCTTCTTTTGAAGGCAGATGAATTGCGTCACGAAGAAGAGCTTGGGATTGTCGTCGCAGAGGGGCATGTTGTTGCATCAAACGGCCATCAAATTGTGGAGGCGGATCGTCTTATTTATAATAAAAAGCTGAATATGATCACAGCAACAGGAGATGTTTTCTTATACGAAGAAGATGGCAGTGTTGTAAAATCCAATTACGTTGAACTTTCAGATAATTTTAAAGAAGTGTTTTTACAAAAGTCTTATCTTGTAACGCCTGAGAATGAAAAAATTGCGGCTAATCTTGTCCAAAAAGACGATAAAAACACAACTTACCAACAGGCGGTTTATAGTCCCTGCCTTGTGTGTCAGGAAAAAGACCCTTTATGGCAAATCAAAGCCCAGAAAGTTTTTTATGATGGGGAAGGGGAAAATGTTCGTTATGAAGATGCTCTCTTAGAATTTAAGGGGGTGCCAGTTTTTTATACCCCTTATTTTTCACATCCTGGACCAAAGGTCAAAAGGCGGACAGGGTTCCTGGCGCCGATCTTGGGGAGCCAGACTAAGCTTGGTGTTATTGTTGGAGCCCCTTATTATATTGATATTGCGCCCAACAAAGACATGACCCTTATCCCTGTGATGACGTCCAGCCAGGGGCCCGTTCTGGGAACAGAATATCGCCATCGGTTTAAGGATGCAACGATGACACTGAGGGGCAGTATAACGCGCGCAGATAGCACAGAGGGAACAAAAGGAAAAGAATACCGTACGAAGAAAAAAAACCAAGGGCATTTTTTCGGACAAACGGATATTGATCTTTCTGATCAGTGGCACCTAGATGGTCAGGTGTTTAAAAGTTCGAGCCCTAGTTATTTAAAGCGCTATCCCTTTTTAGAAGGAAGGCACTATTGGCGGGATAATTATCTGGAAAGCTTTATTCACACAGAAGGATTTTATGATCGAAATTACGTAGGTATTCATGGGTATCATTTCCAAAATCTTAGAAATGATGTTTCAAGTAGGGCTGTTCCTGATGTGATTCCGATGACATCTTTTTCTTATTATTCCCCAGAAATGGTTCAAGGCAGTTATTTCCATGTGACAGGAGAAACGCTTTCCATACAACGGCGTCTTGGGACAGGGTTGAATCGTGTAACGATGATGCCAGCGTGGGTTTTGCCTTATACGGCTCAGCATGGGAGTATTTTTGAACTTAAAGGATTTGTTCGCACAGACTATTATGATATTCATCGCTATAAAACCCCCGGTGTGGGATCTGAAGTGAACGGAGGTCGCGGGCGCGTTATTCCAGGAACTTCTTTGACGTGGCGATTCCCCTTTGCCTCAAGGTATAAACAGACGCGTTGGATTGTAGAACCGATTATTAAAGGGGTTGCAAAGCCTCACGGGGTGAATTCCTTTAAAATTCCAAACGAAGACAGTCAAGATTTTGAATTTGATGCTCGAAATTTGTTTTCAGATAGTCGTTTTATTGGTCACGATGTTGTGGATGATGGGCGCCATATTAGCTATGGGGTTAACGTCAATGCTTACGGGATTTATGGGGCAAACGTCAGAGGATTTTTAGGTCAAGCCTATGATTTTTCCCGTGCACAACAATTCCCCCAAGAAAGCGGCATACGCCAAGGGCCTTCTGATTATTTGGGTCGATTTAAAATCATTCCTAATGAATATGGGTCCTTAGAGTGGCGCTTTCGGGCTAACAATCGAACAAACGAGCTGAAGCGTAATCTACTGACCTTGATTGTAGGACCTGAAGTTTTCAAAGTGCAGGTGGATTACCTTTATCATGATAATGTTTACTTTGCGAAATTCTCTGGAAAACGCGAACAAGTCTCATGGAAGATCTCCTCTAAAATTACGAAAGACTGGTCTGTTTTTGTAGGGGCGCGTCGTGAATTTAAAAATAACCCGGGGCCGCTTGAATCATCGATTGGAGCTCTTTACGAAGATGAATGCTTCAAATGGATTATCGAAGGTATGAAAACCTATTATCGCGATCGAGATTTAGTCCCTGCCACCACGATTATGTTTACCTTTGGGTTTAAGAACCTTGGGGACATCTCGACTGGTAGAATCAATTCAGGCAGTGTACTATCGTAAAAGCTTAGGAGAATAAAAAGAATGCGTCTATCAACCTATTTCTTGCCCACATTGAAAGAAACACCCAATGATGCTCAGATTGTCTCACATAGACTGATGTTACGATCCGGAATGATCGCTCAAGAATGTGCGGGGATTTATCATTGGTTGCCGCTGGGCCTTCGGGTTTTACAAAAAGTAGAAGAAATTGTTCGACAAAGTATGAACGAAGCTGGTTTTCTTGAAGTCTTAATGCCAACACTGCAACCGGCTGAATTATGGGAAGAAAGTGGTCGTTATGATGCTTACGGCAAAGAAATGCTGAGGATCACAGATCGACATGATCGTCGGCTTCTTTATGGGCCTACGGCAGAGGAAGCAATTACAGACATCGTTCGACGATTTATGAAAAGTTATAAGGATCTTCCTCGCGTTCTTTATCAAATTCAGTGGAAATTCCGAGATGAAATTCGCCCACGCTTTGGGGTGATGAGGGGACGAGAGTTTTTGATGAAAGATGCCTATTCCTTTGATTTAGATGCGGAAAGTGCGCGCGAAACCTATCGACGGGTGATGCATACCTATATGGTGACGTTTAAACGTCTGGGACTCAAAGCAATCCCTGTTCGGGCTGACACCGGTCCAATTGGGGGGGATTTAAGTCACGAATTTCATGTATTTGCTTCAACTGGGGAAAGCGATATTTATTATGACAAGGCTTTTGATGCGCTTGACCTTAAAGGGGATGAAAATGACCTTAATCAATTGATGAATCTTTATGCTATGGCGGATACCATGCATGATCCTAAAAATTGTCCTGTCCCACAAGAACAGTTGAACCATACAAAAGGAATAGAAATAGGGCATATTTTTTATTCCGGCACTAAGTATTCAGATTCAATGAAAGCAACAGTCATGGGTGAGATGGGAAAACAAATTCCCCTTGAGTCGGGCTGTTATGGGATTGGCGTTTCAAGGCTTGTTGGAGCCTTAATAGAGGCTCATCATGATGATTATGGTATTATTTGGCCAGAATCTGTTGCGCCCTTTAAGATAGGGTTGATCAACCTTAAAAAAGGGGACTCTTTAAGTGATGAAACCTGTGAAAAAATTTATCACACTCTTTTGAGTCAAGGAAAAGAAGTTCTCTATGATGATCGAGACGAAAGTATTGGCGTCAAATTTTCAACGATGGATCTCATTGGGATTCCCACACAAATTATCGTAGGGCCTCGGGGGCTTAAGGATGGGAATGTAGAAATAAAAAATCGCCGAACAGGGGAAAAAATCCTTTGTACGCTTGATAATCTTTATCAAAGGATTTAAAGAGATGCTAAGCCTAGAGTGGCGCATTGCAAAAAGGTACCTGTGGGGACAACGTCGAGAAAGATTCCTTCATGTGATGACGGGTTTTTCTTTTTTGGGCATTTCTTTGGGGGTTGCAACCCTTATTATTGTTATGTCTGTGATGAATGGGTTTCGTCATGAATTGACAGAAAAAACCTTGCAGTTTAACAGTCATCTTTCTGTTATTCCCCGAGGGGAATTTTCTTTAAATGAAGCCAATAGTTTTGTTTCTTGGGCTGAAAAGCAATCCGGTATTCATCATATTTATCCTGTTGTTGAAGGCCAAGCGATGCTTATCCATAAGGATCAGTCTGTGGGGCTTATGGTTCGGGGAATGCTGGATAAGGATTTACGCAAAAAGCCGCTTATTGCTGAAACACTTGTAGAAGGATCCTTGGACAATTTCTTCAAAGAAAATGAGGAAGAGGGCATATTGATTGGTATTCGTTTAGCCGATCGCTTAGACCTTCATGCAGGGGATGTTGTGACGTTGATTGCGCCTCAGGGGAGTATGACACCTTTTGGAATGGTTCCTCGAATGCAATCTTTTAAAATTCAAGGAATTTTTAATTCAGGAATGTTTCAATTTGATAAAACAGTTGCCTTTCTGTCTTTTGCGAGCGCTCAATCCTTTTTTAAGATGAACCACCAGGTCAGCCAGTTAGAATCCTATCTTCAAGAGCCTGAAAAAGCAGAAACTTATGTAAAGCTTTTCGAAGCCTGGATGGGGCAGGGGACGTTACGGTTTGTTCCCTGGACAAAGGCACACTCTGGGCTTTTTGAGGCCCTAGAAATTGAACGAAATGTAATGTTTCTTATCTTGACACTGATTATTTTGATTGCTGCTTTTAATATTATTTCTGGCCTTGTCATGCTTGTTAAGGATAAAACAACTAACATTGCAATCCTTCGTACTATGGGCGCTACACGGGGGATGGTCCTTCGAATTTTTCTTTTGGTGGGAAGTACGATTGGTGTTGTGGGGGCCTTTCTTGGAACGATGATTGGCGTTTTGTTTTGTCATAATATCGAATCTATTCGTCAGTTTTTTCAATCTCTTACGGGGCGGACACTCTTTGATGCTGAGTTTTATTTTTTGTCAAAACTCCCAGCGATTATTAACTACGGCGAAGTGGGGGCGATTTTAGCGATGACCCTTATCTTATCGTTCTTGGCAACCCTCTATCCCGCTTGGCGCGCAGCAAATCTTCATCCTGTGGAGGCGTTGCGCTATGAATAAACAAGCACCTGTTCTAGATTTAAGAAATATTACGAAGTCTTATCCTCAGGGCCACGAAACATTGACGATTCTTAAAAAATGTTCCTTTAAAATTTATCCCGGTGAAATTGTCGGGCTTTTAGGGGTCTCGGGGTCTGGAAAATCATCGCTTTTGCATATCGCAGGGCTTCTTGATGCCCCAACAGAGGGTACAGTTTTGATAAAAGGCATTCAAATTGAAAACCAAAAAGATGCCCTTCAAACAAAATGGCGAAACGAGTCCATCGGCTTTGTTTACCAATTTCATCACCTGCTTCCTGAATTTACCGCGCTTGAAAATGTCATGCTGCCGCAACTCATGAAGGGGATTGCCTTCAAACAGGCAGAAAAGAAAGCGCAACACGCCTTAGAAACCCTGGGGCTTCGGGATCGCTTGCTCCATTTTCCTTCCGAACTTTCAGGGGGTGAACAGCAGCGCGTTGCGATCGCACGGGCTTTTATTAATGACCCCGCTTTGATTTTAGCCGATGAACCAACAGGAAACTTGGACCTTGCAACGGCGCATAAAGTTTTTGATCTTTTCTTAACCTTTGCAAAAGAAAATGGGGTTGCCTGCTTGATTGCAACCCATGACCAGGCACTGGCTAAAAAAATGGATCGAATGGTTGAGTTGCAGGATGGATCTCTGGTCGAGAGGCATCGATGACTGAATCTCTATCCTTTGTTCACTTGCGGGTTCATACGGCCTATTCTCTTTTAGAGGGGGCCTTAAAAATTCCCCAACTCATCGATCTTGTCAAAAAGCATAGCATGCCAGCTATTGCGATTACTGACACGGCCAATCTTTTTGGGGCATTAGAGTTTTCACAAGCATGCGCAAAGGCGGGAGTGCAGCCAATTATTGGAACACAGATTAAGATTGCAATGCATCGTCATGCCCTAGACCTTAGAACACTTCCTTCGGTCGTGCTCCTTGTCCAAACAGAGCAGGGGTATAAAAACCTTTTAGCGCTTATGCGTATGATATACACAACCCCAAATGCTCAAGGGGTTCCCTATATTTCTTTTGATCAGCTAAAGGAGCATTCACAAGGTCTTATGTGTTTATCAGGGGGGGTAGATGGCCCTATCGGTCACGCCCTTTTATCTCATAAGACTCATGAAGCCGATACACTAACGCAAACCTTTATTGAAGCCTTTGGTGATCGGTTTTACATGGAAATTATGCGCCATGGATTAAAAACCGAGGAGCAAACGGAAGAGTCTTTTATAGAACTCGCCTATCGGTATAATATTCCCCTTGTTGCAACGAATGAAGCTTTTTTCGAAGATCAATCTATGTACGAAGCCCATGATGCGCTGTTGTGTATTGCAGAGGGCCGCTATGTAGCGGAAGAAGACCGACGCCGTGTAACACCCCATCATTTCTTTAAATCATCGGAGGAAATGATTGCGCTTTTTCGGGATTTGCCAGAAGCAATTCAAAATACAAAAACTATTCGGGAACGGTGTGCTTTTCTTCCCCTTCCTCATGCTCCCATGCTTCCAGGGTTCCCTTGCGCAGAAGGGCGGACAGAGGCAGAAGAATTAAGAGCTCAAGCCTTAGAAGGGCTGCAACAGCGTTTAGATAATCATGTCTATACGCAAGCGATGTCAGATCAAGAAAAAGAATCCCGTTCTAAGGAATATCATGATCGATTGGAATACGAGCTGGGTATTATTCTTCAAATGGGGTTTGCAGGGTATTTTTTGATCGTTGCTGATTTTATCCAGTGGGCAAAACGCCAAAATATTCCGGTAGGGCCAGGTCGTGGATCAGGCGCTGGGTCTTTGGTTGCGTGGTCACTGACCATTACAGATGTTGATCCCATTCGGTTTAACTTAATTTTCGAACGCTTTTTGAACCCAGAGCGTGTTTCTATGCCAGACTTTGATATCGACTTTTGCCAAGATCGTCGTGACGAAGTGATTCAGTATGTTCAAGAACGATATGGCTCCGATAGGGTTGCGCAAATCATTACCTTTGGAAAACTTCAAGCAAGAGCCGTTTTGCGTGACGTGGGGCGGGTTTTACAAATTCCTTATACGCAAGTCGATGGGCTTTGTAAGCTTGTTCCCAATAATCCAGCCAATCCCTGCACCTTAGAAGAAGCGCTTGTTCAAGAACCTCAGCTTCAACGAGCCCGAGAGGATGATGAAACCGTTGGCCGGTTGATGGACATTGCGCTCAAACTTGAGGGACTTTACCGCCACGCTTCTACCCATGCAGCGGGGATTATCATTGGGGACAGGCCCTTGGATCAGTTGATTCCCCTTTACCGCGATCCAAAATCTGACATGTTGGTGACCCAGTTCAGCATGAAATATGTGGAAATGGCGGGGCTTGTAAAGTTTGACTTCTTGGGCCTTAAGACATTGACTATCCTTGAAAAAGCAGCCGAAATGGCGCGTTCACAAGGCAGTAATGTTGAAATTTCCAAAATTCCCTTGGATGATTCAAAAACCTTTGAACTTTTAAGAAACGTTCAAACAAGCGGCGTCTTCCAGCTGGAAGGTCAAGGGATGCGCGACGTCTTAAGACGGTTAAAACCCGATCGATTTGAGGAAATTATTGCCCTTGTTGCGCTCTATCGCCCAGGACCTATGGACGATATTCCCCGCTATTTGGCCTGTAAACATGGGGAAGAAGCCGTGCATTATATGCATGAAAGTTTTGAACCTATTTTAAAAGAAACCTTTGGGGTTATGGTTTACCAAGAACAGGTAATGCAAATTGCGCAGGTTTTATCAGGGTATAGCTTAGGCGGGGCTGATCTTCTAAGGCGCGCAATGGGGAAGAAAATCAAAGCTGAAATGGATGCGCAGCGCAAAGTATTCGTAGAGGGTGCTAAGGCAAAAAATGTTCAAGAATCTTTGGCAAACGATATTTTTGACTCTGTGGCAAAATTTGCAGGCTATGGGTTTAACAAATCTCACTCGGCTCCTTACGGTTTAATTGCCTATCAGACAGCTTATATGAAGGCAAATTTTCCAGAGGAATTCATGGCAGCAACCATGACTTATGATCTTCAAAACACCGATAAATTAGCTTTTTATCGGGAAGAATTGTTGACCATGGGCATTCCCCTGCTGCCTCCAGATATTAATCGCTCCAAACCTTACTTTTCTGTGGAAATAATGCCAGATACAGGGAAGAAGGCGATTCGGTATGCGTTGGCCGCCATTAAAAACGTTGGGGTCCATGCAATGGAAGAGGTTGCATCAAAAACAGCAAAAGCGCCTTTTAAAGATTTAGGGGATTTCTTATCCTCCCTTTCTTCCAAAGTTCTTAATAAACGCCAGATGGAAAGCCTTATTGCCGCCGGGGCTTTTGACACCCTTCATCCAAATCGTTCGCAGCTCATGGCGTCTTTGGAAATGCTGTTGAAGTATGCGTCTTCTCTTCAGCAAGAACGAGAATCGTTACAACATAGTTTGTTCGGGGACTGGGGGAGTCAAAAAACGATTCTGCCTCTTGTGACCTCTTTTGAAAATTGGTCGATTATAGAAAAGGCTCAGAAAGAACAGGAAGCGATCGGGTTTTATTTGTTTTCGCATCCTTTGTCAACGTATCAAGCAACCTTGGATCGCTTAGGCGTTGTTCCAAGTCTAGAGATTGAAAAACGCGGCCGGCATGTCAACAGTCTTGTGTTAGCAGGTATTCCAACGTCCGTTAAAACAAAAATTTCCAAAAAGGGTAAGCGGTTTGCCTTTGTCACATTTTCAGATGCTTTTGGATCCTTTGAATCAGTCGTTTTTGAAGAAATTTTACATGAATCTCGGGCCCTTCTAGAGAAAAACGAACCCTTGCTGATTTCTACCAGCATTCGCTTTGAAGAAGACGGATCTTACCGGCTTATGGCGAATCGAGTCCGATCTTTGAATGACCGAATAGAGTCTAGCGCGAAAAAAATATGCCTTATATTGGAACAAGAATCTTCCCTAGAGGGGGTTTTGACTTTCTTAAATGATCGTCGTGGGGGGCAAGATACGGTGGCCTTTTCTTTAAAGGGAGAATTCCCAATTCATATCAGCCTTCCCGGTTCCTTTAAAATGGACGCACAAGCGATTGATTCTCTGGGTATGCTGGGGGGAATCAACGTAAAAATAGAAGAAGACTCTTTATAGGGTCGATATAGATTCTTCCCACCTTTTTTAAAATCTGTTAAGATTAAGTATATAAAATACAACAGGGACTCGAAAATGATCTTTATTCAGTCATGCCATATTTTTTGCTTCGGACTTTTTCTTGTCATAGCGCCTGCTGTGAGCTTTGGAAACTGGGTAGATTCTTTAAGCAGTGCCATGAAAACGGGCGTTGATGACGTTGGTAAAGGTGTTGTTGGTATTGGTAAAGGAATAGGAAGAGTAGGAGGGGATGCCCTCGCCTGTATGAATCAAGCCTCTAACCCCATGGCTCAAATGGATCCATCGTTCATGCAAAAATGTGCCCCTTACTTGATGGGAATGAATGGTATGGGCATGGGCGGTATGATGGGGGGTATGGGTGGCA
>VGCX01000038.1 GCA_016869935.1 Alphaproteobacteria bacterium | reverse complement strand
ATTCAAGAAAAGGGGGTTGTATTAAATTTTTTAGGCGAATTGACGAATGAGCAGCAAAAAGCTGCAGAGAAGCTGCTTGAAACGGATAGTGGGGTTCTTCACGCTTCAACAGGCTTTGGAAAAACGGTTGTTGGCGCTTATATGATCGCCAAAAGAAAGGTTGGGACTTTAATTATAGTTCACCGTCAAGAATTATTGAAACAGTGGGTTGGGAAACTCAAAGAGTTTTTAAACCTGGAGAGTCACCAAATTGGTATGATTGGAGGGAGAAAGTATAAGCCTACGGGTATTATTGATGTTGCAACCATCCAAAGTCTTATCAAAGGGGATGTTGTTAAGGATGTGGTTGCTGACTTATTGGCTGATTATGGGCACGTTATTGTGGACGAATGTCATCATCTACCGGCTATAACTTTTGAAAAAGTAATCAAAGCATCTCGGGCAAAATATGTCTTAGGCCTTACAGCAACGCCAACCCGTAAAGATGGGCATCATCCCATCATGTTTATGCAATGTGGCCCCATACGTTATAAGGCTAATGCAGTACCTTGGTCATTTACCCACAGAGTGATTGTGAAAGACACATCATTCACTTTTGATTATGTAGCAGATGAAAAACTTTCCATCAATGACATCTATTCAGCCATGATACATGATAGGGATAGAAACAGCCAGATCATTGAAGATATAAAACATGTCTTAAGGGATGGAAAAAGCCCCTTGGTTTTAACGGAACGTAAAGACCACGCTCTGTTTCTTGAAACGCAGCTAACCCAATTTTGTAAAAATGTGATTTTGATGATGGGAGGACAAAAGACACAAAAACAGACAGAAATGAGACAGCACCTTGAAAGACTTTCTGATACGGATGAACGGATTATCATTGCAACGGGGAGATATATAGGGGAAGGATTTGATGATGCCCGCCTGGATACATTATTTTTAACAATGCCGATTTCATGGTATGGGACTTTGTCGCAGTATGCTGGAAGATTACATAGAAACCATATCCATAAAAAAGAGGTTATTATTTATGACTATGTTGATAGAAGGGTTCCAAGCCTTAAAAGAATGTTCGAGAAAAGGCTCAAAGGGTATGGGAAAATGGCCTATTATCTTGATGATCCAAAAGAAGGATCCTTGTTTTCTTCTGATGGATTTTAAGCACGGTTTTAAATAGCTCTTTTAATTCTTGCAGGATAAAGAGAAAGGTGTTTATTATGGCCACTACAGTAAGAGCCCTTCATTTTGAAATCTCTTGTTGATTTCAGTCTTTTTGTGAGCTGTTTTCTGAAAAGTAACCATCAGAAAGAAGGCAAGAAGGTTGGAGGGAGTTGATATCTGCAGTCTTTCTCGTTATGGGTGGAGTTATGGCTATTAAAGACCGAAAAAAGAAAAGAAAGAAAAGAAAATCTGGAAAATCCTCCGAACTCATCAAAATTCCATCAGGTTGGAGTACGACCGATGAGGATGAAATTCAAAGACGACGTCTTAGAGCAGAAACAGAAACGATGGAGGTTATCAATGTGGAGCCGGAAATTCCTTATTTTGGTACCTATAGAGTTCATTCAAAAACGGGTCAGGTCTACAGGGTTGAAATCCGGTCCTTAGGGGAGCGATTGAATAGTTGTTCTTGTATTGACTATGAGATCAATGGTCTTGGAACGTGTAAGCATATTGAGAAAGTTCTTCTTATTCATAAGAAAAAAGGGAAAAGAAACTTCAAGAAGCTGAGTCTTGAAAAAAGCCCGCGCTTTGAAATTTATGTGGACCCTTTTGATCTACAGGTGAAGTTTCAAGAGCCTTTGGACGGAACAGACTCAATAAGCCAAAACTCTTATGCCCCTTTCAAAGAGTTTTTTTTCGTCCAATGGGCAGCTCCTTTCAGAGGTTAAAACAGCACTTCCTTCTTTACTACGCCTTTTGGAGCATTCTTCTGACGAGGTTCGTGTTAGAATTTCTCATCGACTTCAATTTCTGGCGAATCTTAATACCTTTACTCAAAAAAGAGAAGCAAAAGATTTTTTCCTCCAGGATGTTGAGAAAGGGAAATACACTCTCGATATTACAAAACTACCGCTTTATGAGTACCAACAACAAGGCATGCTTCACTTGGCTTTTATGGAGAAAGCGATCCTTGCCGATGATATGGGACTTGGCAAAACAGCTCAAGCCATTGCTGCCGTTGAATTGTTGCGGAGACTACGAGGGATTCAAAGAGTCTTAGTGATTACTCCCACTTCGTTAAAGGCCGAATGGGAGGAGCAAATTGCTAAGTTTGTGAACCACAACAGCCTTCTCGTCTATGGCACCCGAGCGGAACGTTTGCGTCACTATCGCAAAGAAGCTTTTTTCTATCTTACAAACTATGAACAAGTGGTAAGAGATAGAGAAGATATTCAACGGTTAATAGCTCCCGATATTATCATTTTGGACGAAGCCCAACGGATTAAAAATTGGCGTACAAAGACAGCGTCAACGCTCAAGCTCTTAGAAAGCCCTTATACGTTTGTTCTAACCGGTACTCCCCTTGAAAATCGGATTGATGATATTTATTCCATTGTACAATTTCTCTATCCTCACCTCTTAGGGTCTCTCTTTCGCTTTAACCGGGAGTTTTATCAACTCGATGAGCAAGGACAACCCGTTGGTTATAAAAACCTTCATATTCTTCATCAGCGCTTAAAACCTATTTTATTAAGACGCCTTAAAAGAGATGTGGAAGAACAACTTCCCAGTCGAACATTGAAGACTTATTTTGTTGAGATGAGTCCTGAACAACAATCACGTTACGCAGAGCAAGAACTGATCCTCGCACAGCTAGCTGCCGTTTCTAAAAAGCGGCCTCTTCTGGAAGAAGAGTTTAAAAAGCTACAAATGACTTTAGCGAGTATGCGAATCCTCTGTGATACACCCTATATTCTTGATGAAGAATGTCGTGTTTGTCCCAAACTTCAGGAGTTTGAAGCTATATTGGAAGAAGTGCTGGAGGAGGAAGAGACCAAGATTATCATTTTTTCAGAATGGGAGAGAATGTTATTGTTGGTCCGCGAACTTCTGGACCATAAAAATATTGAGTATGCCTGGCATACGGGATCCGTTGATCAAAAACAACGTAGAGACGTCATCCATCATTTTAAAGAGAAGGACACCTGTAGAGTGTTTTTATCAACAGATTGTGGGGCGGTAGGGCTCAACTTACAAAGAGCACACGTGGTGATCAACTTTGATTTGCCTTGGAATCCTGCAAAGCTTGAACAGCGGATTGCACGAGTGTGGCGGAAGCACCAGACAAAAACAGTTCAGGTTATTAATTTGGTTAGTGAAGATACGATTGAACATCGGATGCTGGGCGTTCTTAAGCTTAAGCAGCGTCTGTCTCACGCTGTTTTGGATTCAGGAACGATAGATCAGATGGAGATGCCATCGGGCAGAAAAGCTTTTATGGAACAGCTTTCCAAGATTATGGGGTCCTCTTACCGTTGGGATGATTATGAGCATTGTGATGACCACGAGGGTAATCATTTGGATAACCACGAAAACGGAGATAAAAAAGACAGAGGGGTAATAAAGAGAGAAGAGGAACCTCTTCTGGTGTTCCAACAGGAAGTGTTAGCGCGATTAAAGCCAAGACTACATCACCTTGAAACTTATCAAGATAAGGACGGGAATCAAACGATATTGGCCGTCGTAGAAGGAGACCTTTCCAATCCAAGTCAGCAGATGCACGCTATTATGCAACAGAGTGATCCAAAAGGCACTCTAAAACTAGAGGTTATGGATCGCACAACGTTTGAAACGTTGCAGCGCCTTTCTAGAGCAGGGGTTGTATCTTTTCATCAAACAACGACTCTCTATTCTTTAGAAAAACCATCTTCTTTGCTGGAAGAACAGCAAAAACAGTTGAGACTTGACTCTTTAAAACTTGCACAAAAATATGGACAATCCAGAGAGAGGAAAGAACGATTAGTGTCTCTTTTGATAGAGCAGGGGTTTTATCAAGAAGCTTTTGCCCCTCTGGGAGAAGTTTTTGAGTTAGCTCTTAAATCTTTTGCAACACTTGTTGGTCACTTGGTCGGTCATGGGGTTGGTCAAGATGGAAATCAAGAGGTCAGCAAAGGAACAGGTCAAGGAAGAGAAGAAGAAAAGATACCGCTTGATACGATTCAATATGTGCTCGTGGCTCAAAAGGGTTTGCCGAAGGAAGCCTATTCTCTTGCCATATGTTTACGAGAAGAAACTTCTTCTTTCATGAATAAGGACAAAATTTCTGATATTTTCGAAAGGGTTCAAAATATCACTCAACTCTTGGAGAATGCTCTTCAAAAAAGTGAAGCTGAGATTGGTCTTTAAAAAAAGAGGTTTTATAGGTTTGAATAGAATTTATAGAATCCTTTGTTGATCTGTAATGCCCTCAGGTTGAAGAGATAACGCCTAAGAGTGTTTGTCCTTCCGGTAGTTTTGACTTTTAATTTTAACGCGCCGTTTAAAATAAGGCATAGGATGCCTTGAAAACGTTAGTGGGATTTGGTTTTAAGGGTTTTTTCAGAAAATTTATCATAGGGAGCTGTTGAGTAGAATAAAAGTTGCATAGAGGTTTAGTTTGTATCACTATGGGACAAGAAAATAGGAGTTTATTTGAATGACTGTTTCTAAATCTTACGCAGCTGTTGTAGGGAATGCCCTTGAGATGTACGACTTTAGTCTTTATGGGATTTTTTCTCCTATTTTGGGGACATTGTTTTTCCCCTCTCAAGATCCCAGAATATCTCTTTTAATTGTTTTCTCTGTATATGCCACAGGCTTTATTATGCGTCCATTAGGGGCTATATTTTTTGGACATTTGGGGGATAGAAAAGGAAGAAAACCTGCTTTAGTAATTTCCATGATTTTAATGGCCATTTCAACGATTATGATAGGGATCCTTCCGTCTTATGATGAGATTGGCATTCTTGCCCCTATACTGCTTGTTTTTTCTAGGTTATTACAAGGATTATCAGCTGGAGGGGAGTATATAGGGGCTTCTCTTTTTGCTATGGAACATGCTGTTAGGAAAGGGTTTGCAGGGGCTCTTGTGAGCGCTTCTGGAGGGGTTGGTACTTTGATAGCTCTTTCTATGGGATATTTATTGCTAAACGACCACCCTTCCTCGTGGAGAATTCTCTTTTTATTAGGAGGGGGGATTGGGGGCATTAGCCTTTATTTAAGATATAAAGTTTCAGAAAGTCCTGAGTTTATTTCGATAAAAAAACAACCATTTCCTATTTTAAAAGTGATCGCTCAATATCCCTCTTCCTTTTTGAAGGCGATTGGAGTTGGAGGATTTCAAGCAGCGGTTGTTTTTAATATTTTTACCTATATTAATGTTTATCCTTTTATTGAGAAGGATAAGAAATATCTTATGGCGCTTATTTGTATTGGATCCTTTTTAACTTTAACCCCTATTGTTGGAAGAATAGCGGATAGGTTTGGAGCAAAAAAGATTTTAATGGGGGGAATATGGATTAATTTTTTCCTTGTGCTGATAGCTTTTAAAGGGTTTTTGGGAGGATATCCGGTTGTGGCAGCTTTTTTGTTGGGAAGTCTTGCATCGGGTGTTGGGGCTGCTAACTTATACATGTATAAGCTTTTTCCTGTGGAGTGTCGATATTCGGGAATTTCTGTGGGGTATGGGATTGGTTCGGCTCTTTTTGGAGGAACGCTTCCTCTTGTTTCAACGTATTTTAACCATCCCCTTGCTCCTGCTTATTATTTGATGCTAGTATGCCTCATTAGTTTAATGAGTTTGGGTCATGAATTTTTACGAAGAAAAGGTCGTCAAGACGACGAATAAGATGGGGTATATGTTTAATGAGATTAAGGAATATGGCCGAGATTTTATAGAGTATAGTTCTCCTGGCCCTGTTCTTGATATAGGAGCAGCCTACGGCGTTCATACGCTTCCTGCGTTAGAGAGGGGCGCTTATGTTGTTTGTAATGATCTAGAAAAAAAGCACTTGGAAATTCTTGAAGAAAGAGTTCCTCAGGAGTATAAAAGTCATGTAGAGTTTGTTTGTGGGAAGTTTCCTCAAGAGCTTCATTTTAGGGAGAATAGTTTTTCTGGGATTTTGCTTTCTCATGTTCTACATTTTTTAAAAAGCGATGAGATCGAAGAGGGGATCTCTAAAGTCTTTGGTTGGTTAAAACCTGGGGGTAAGGTTTTTGCCATTGTTGGGACGCCTTATATAAAAATTGTGGAGGGATTTATTCCAACTTTTAAAAAACGATTAGAAAGTGGTCAAGAATGGCCAGGATTTATTGAAGATATTTCAATTTATCACCATGAAAGGTGTAAAGATCTTCCAAAGTTTATGCATTACTTTGATATAGATGTTGTTAGAAGAGTTTTTAAGGACTTTATCATAGAGAAGTGTGGGTATATTAATCGTGATGATTTTCCAGAGGATATGCGTTTGGACGGCAGGGAAAATGTGGGTGTAATTGCTAGAAAACCAATTGTTTGTTGAATAGTCTTAATATTTTCCCAAAAAGAAGAGTTTTTTTCATCAAGTTAATTATAAATGATCAATTCATGAAGAAAGTTCGTTTTTAAGGGACAGGCTTTTAGAGAATTCCAAATTATATATTTCTAATAAACAAAAATTCTCTCTTGACTTCTGGTATTCCATACCGTAAAAACTACGGTATTCAATTTGGGAGAATTGCTATGTATGAACAACTAAGAGAATTTCAAAACGTTATGGATGAACTCCAAAGTTATGATATGGAAGAAGAGGGACTTTTTCTTACCTATCTAGACCGAAGAGACATTAGGCGTTTACATAGAACTTTTGGGAAATAATGCGTTTTATTCAGAAACGAACCGCAAACCTTCTCAAGCGGTACTTTAAAGAGGAAGTCCTCCTGGAGGACTTTTGGGAAACGAAAGAAGAATCTTTTATCATCAACCCCAAAAAACTTAAAGATCCTTCTAGGGTTCTTAGAGTTGGGGTTGAGGAGAAAATGATAATTTTAAAAGCATTTAGATTGTTAGACCGAAAACTCTCTTAGTTGAGAGTTCTTGGTCTGCGGTATGGTGTCGGGTTAAAAAATAAAGAAGGGGACTTCTATAAAAAAATCCCGACGTAATCTAACACTTTTAGTGAACGAATCATCAAAGGAATTTATCAGATCTTAGTAAATCTCAGAGTTGTGCTAAAATTTAGCTTAGTGATTAAATAAATTATGTGATAGAAAACTATTGACTAAAAAACCCTCTCTTAAAAAAAGAAATAATTTTTGTGCAAGAGAAAACTAAATTTTTAATTGAAAGTAAGAAACAGTGAATACTCGCATTCTTCTATGGCCGATCACTATAATTATTCGCTTGATTAACAAGCTTATTGCTCATTTTTTTAATCATCCCAACGGCGGATTACACTTAATCATCGGCATTCAGTCTATTATTATCCTTGGTATGGGGACCTGGATTGCCCTTGAAATCGTGCAACGAAACCAAGCCGCCTCGTTCAAACCCAACTTTCCAAAGATCGCAGTGGAAGCTGTTCAAGTAAAGGTTGGAACCTTTGAACAGTTCGTGACAGCTGTTGGAACCCTTCGATCTAACCATAGCATTGTTGTTAAACCAGAAATTGATGCAAAAGTTAAAGAAATCTTCGTAAAAAGTGGACAGGCCGTCAAAAAGGGAGACAAACTTTTGTCTTTAGACGATAGTCTCTATACAGCACGCGTTAAAGAAGCAGAAGCAAAACTTGTCTATGCCAAGTCCCACTACAAACGAGCTTCCGCCCTCTTTGAAAAAGGGGCAATTGCTGCAAAAGACAAGGAAGAATCCTATGCTAACCTAGTAAAATCAGAGGCAGATGTAGAATTTGCCAAAGCACAGCTCGCAAAAACCCAACTTTATGCGCCCTTTGAAGGGGTTGTGGGGATTATCGATCTTAGTCCTGGAAAATATGTTAAGCCTGGTGATGATCTCTTTACGTTAGATGATACAGATCCTATTAAGGTAGACTTCAAAGTCCCTGAAATCCTTTTAAGCAAATTAAAAATCAAGGACGAAATCTTGATTGATGTGGATGGCTTCCCAGAAAATAAGTACGGCGCCAAGTTAGATGCAATTGATACCAACATTGATCCTTTAGGGCATAGTATCCGTATTCAAGCCTCGTTCGAAAACGTGGGAGGCGAATTACGTCCAGGATTGTTTGCGCGTGTTAAACTCAGGACCGCTGTTCACAATGATACGATTATGATCCCAGAATCAGCTGTTGAATCTCGAGGCAAACAAGAATATGTCTACATTGTTGAAAAGGGTGTAGCAAAAATGGCGCCTGTCAAAACAGGCTTTAGAAACGGGGAAGATGTTCAAATTGTCAAAGGATTGTTTGAAGGCGATCAGGTGATCTATGCAGGACAAATGAAGGTTCAGCCAAATTATCCTGTGACTGTTGTTTCCCCAAGAGTTAAAAAGGATTAGGGGCGTGAAACTTCCTGTCATTTGCATTCACCGCCCTGTTCTGTCCATCGTCATGACCTTGGTCATGGTGATTGTGGGGGCTGTTTCTTATACCCACCTATCCCTTCGACATTATCCCCACGTTGATAAGCCGATTATCAGTGTCACGACCATGTATGAGGGGGCGAGTCCCCAAATTATTGAATCCCGTGTGACCAAAGTTCTTGAATCTGCCCTAGCAGGCATTGAAGGGGTCCACTTTATGACCTCTACCTCTGAGGGAGAATCAAGTCGTATTAATATTCACTTTCGATCTGATCGAGATATTGATGCTGCTGCAAGCGACGTTCGGGATCGGATCAGCCGTGTAAAAGCCCGTCTTCCTGAAGGAGCAAAAGATTCGACCATTAAAAAATCCGATGCGGATGCCCAACCTATTCTTTATCTAGCTCTTTATGATAAGAAAAACGAACATACAACGGCCGAACTCTATGACTATGCCAACCACTACCTACAAAACGAATTAGAAGCTATTGGGGGTGTTGCTTCTGTGGACATCTTTGGATCTGCAGGACACGTCATGCATGTCTGGTTAGACCCTGTCAAAATGGCTGCCTATAAGGTCACAACCCACGATGTTTCTGTATCACTTAAACACCAAAACGTTCATATTCCTGCAGGACGCCTTGTGGGGGATGACCGCGAATTTATGGTGACTACCTCTGCAACCCTTAAAACACCAGAGGCCTTTAATAATGTAGTTATTCATCGGGAAAAAGACTATTTGGTGAAACTGAAGGACATTGGTCATGCAGAATTTGATGCGGGAGAAGAACGCAACGCATCGTATTATAATGACTATCCAGCAATTTCTATCGGTCTTATTAAAAAGTCCATTTCAAACCCCTTAGAAATAGGGGTGCAGCTCAATGAAATTCTTCCTGAGATTCGAAAAAACCTTCCTCACGGAATGGAAATTGAGGTTGCGTATGATAAAACAATTTTCATTAAAAAATCTTTGGATGAAGTGAAGCAAACATTCTTTGAAGCAACGATATTTGTCTTCTTCGTGATCCTTTTGTTTTTATGGTCCTTCAGAGCTGCTCTGATTCCCCTTGTCACCATTCCCGTTTCTATTATCACAACCTGTACGCTACTTTACATTTTTGGGTTCAGCTTGAATACTCTGACACTGCTTGCGATTGTCTTAGCAATCGGCCTTGTGGTGGACGATGCCATCGTCATGATGGAAAACATCCATCGTTACATAGAACAAGGAATGACGCCCATGAAAGCCGCCCTTAAAGGGAGCCAAGAAATTAGCTTTGCCATCATCGCCATGACCTTAACGCTTGCTGCCGTTTATGCGCCTATTGCCCTATCCCAAGGGATGGTTGGAAAATTATTTACAGAGTTTGCCTTAACCCTAGCGGGTGCCGTAATTGTGTCAGGGTTTGTCGCCTTAACCTTGTCGCCTATGATGTGTTCTCGATTGCTAAGACCCCACGGAACGATGAAGAATTTTCATTTTAAAGGACGGTTTGCTGACCTATTAAACCCCTTAAAGGATTTAGTGATGCGCATTTTGTCTGTCCTCGACTTCAACAAATATTACTCAAGGTTTGAAAGATCCTTTCATGACACATTAGAAACAGCCATGAAAAAGCGCATAATTGTTTTAAGTTCAGGGCTTGCCCTCTTTGTGACAGGTCTTTGGATTGGGATCAAGGGTCTGCCGAGCGAACTCGCCCCTTCTGAAGATCAAGGGGTTATCTTCACAAATGGGATGATTCCCCAGGGGGCGACTGTTCCTTACATCAAGCGCTACGCTGAACAAATGACCACTATTATGAAAGACGTTCCAGAAGTAGAGTCAAGATTGCTTATCGTCTCAGCCCCTAACCCCATGAGTTGGAATATTTTAAAACCTTGGGAACAAAGAAAACGCTCAAGCCGTTCAATTATCGACAGCATTCGACAAAAGCTTCGGGATATTCCAGGGATCAATGCCTATGCAACCCCTGGAAGCAACTTGATTGCTTCCGGTGGAAAAACAGACGATACGGTACAGTTTGTGCTACAAACAACCCGGGATCAAAGCGAACTGGATGGGGCCTCCGAAATTCTACAAACGGCCCTTCAGCGCTCTAAGATCTTCCCTTATCTGAATACCGATCGGGGCGACGATACCCAAGAATACATTGTCGATATAAACCGCGATAAGGCTGCATTGCTCGGGGTTGATGTTTCAACGATTGGAGAAACCTTTGATACCTTTATCAGTGGCAGGCGTGTCACAGACTTCAAAAAAGATTCTGAACAATTTGATGTGATTGCAGGCGTTAGAGAGCAGGCAAAGCGATCCCCTGATGATCTGAGCAATATGTTTGTGAGGGGGGGCCATAACAATGAAACGATGATCCCTATTTCCAATATTGTTGATATTAAAAAGGAAGTCATTCCAATCCAAATCAACCACTACAACCAATTACGTTCTGTGACCCTTTCTGGAGACCTCGCCCCTGGCGTCAGCTTGGGTCGGGCTGTTGAAACCTTTGAGTTTTTATCACAACAGATTCTGCCAGAAGGCATCCGGACAGAGTTTGCGGGTGAAACAAAACAATATATTGAAGCACGCTATACGATTTATCTGATCTTTGGACTGGCATTGATCTTTATTTACCTTGTAATGGCCGCGCAATTTGAAAGCTTTTTGGATCCCTTTATC
>VGCX01000037.1 GCA_016869935.1 Alphaproteobacteria bacterium | reverse complement strand
AACAGGTTTTGCGTATATGGGGCGGCAATATCCAATTCAGGTAGGAGGTCAGGATTTCTGGATTGATATGCTGTTTTATAATGTGAAGCTTCGGGCTTATGTTGCGGTTGAGCTTAAGGCAAAACCATTTAAACCATCTGATGCGGGGCAGCTTAATTTTTATCTGACCGCCATTGATCGAAATATCAAACATCCTGACGATAATCCCACCATTGGTCTTATGATCTGTCGATCAAAAAACGGAATTATTGCTGAATACGCCCTGGATGGAGCCAAAAAACCCATGGGCATTTCTGAATTTACTTTGAAAGAAATATTACCCGATTCAATCATTTTTGAAAAACAATTCAAAAAAATCACTGAAGCCGAGGAACCTCAATGGGATTGATAAAATGATTTTATCAATCTAAAAAGTGCGTTATCATACCGAAAAAGTGGTATGCGATGACAAAATTTGATGAACCCCAGAAAGGATTTCAATATATAAGGCAAGAGGAAGGTATTAGTGCTATTCCCCTGAGGCCAGTGACGGCTCTCTCCTTAAAGGAAGAACTAAGCACATGTTCTTCTTTTGTTCGACAATGGGTAAAGCAAACTGGCTTTGAAGGAAAACCAAGAACAGTATGTTTAGTTCCAGATCCAGTGAATGGAGATCTTTCGTTTGTATTGTATGGCACATCGGAAAAAGACCATGAACGCCACTGGGATGCTGCTTTTTTAGCAATCGCTTTGCCGCAAGAGCATGTGTATGCCTTTGAATCTGTTGAAGAATCCATGGTGCTTTCTTGGATGCTTGCTGCTTATGAATTCCATTATGACCACAATAAAGGGCAAAAGATCGCAACGCTTAAGATTCCTGCAACGATTGATATCAAGAAAATTAAAAACAAAGCGGATTCTATTGCTTGGATTCGAACACTGATTAATTGTCCAGCTAACATTGCAACGCCAGAGTTTTTAGCGCGAGAAGCAGAAAAACTGGCGATAACCTATCAAGGGCACTTTAAGGAAATTGTGGGAGATGGTTTAGTGGATGCGGGGTTTCCTTTGGTTTTGACCGTCGGAAAGGCTTCAGCTCATCAGCCTCGATTTGTAGAAATTACTTGGGGACATCCAGGGGACTTCAAATTAGCACTTGTTGGCAAAGGAATTACTTTTGATACCGGAGGGTTAAACATCAAGACAGGCAATTATATGGACTTGATGAAAAAAGATATGGGTGGAGCAGCCTATGTTTTAGGGCTTGCCCGATGGATTATGGCAGAGAAACTGCCCATTTACCTCAAAGCCTATTTGCCTCTTGCTGAAAATGCAATTGGAGCCCAAGCGATGCGACCAGGGGATATTATCAAAGCGGGCAACGGTGATACGGTTGAAATTACCGATACAGATGCCGAGGGGCGCTTAATTCTGGCAGATGCTTTAACCCGTGCGACGCTTGAAAATCCTGATCTGATTATTGATTTTGCAACGCTTACAGGGGCTGCTCGTGTTGCATTGGGGGCAGAAATTCCGGTGTTCTTTACCAATCAAGACCTTTATCAAAAGGATCTTTTATCTATAGGCGCAGAAACATTAGAACCTGTTTGGGCGCTTCCTTTATGGAATGGATACGATAAAGCCCTAAAAAGCAAAATTGCAACCCTTCAAAATGCGACAAACTCCTCTTATGGGGGTGCCATCACAGCTGCCTTGTTTTTACAACATTTTGTAAAAGAAACACCCTGGATCCATATTGATTTTATGGGATGGAATGTGGATGATCGTCCTGGTCGTCCAATAGGCGGGGAAGCTCAGGCTTTTGGGGCATTTTCTGGGTTTATAAAAAAACTTAAGCATACAGCCAGCAAATCCAAAGCCTTAACGATTCTTCTGTTCTTAAGCTGGGCCTCTTTTGGGCATGCTCATACAACGGCAGATCAAGTTTTGGGCGCCAGTCAGTATTCTGGGGGGCAAATGGAGAAAAAAATGAATGACTTTCTTCGTTCAGACTATCATGAAGCCCTTTCTCTTTATTATGCCAACCGTGATCAAGGCGGATTTATGGCCCTTGAACGATTTGAGCTTGCCTTGCAAAGGGGGATTGGGGATATTCGAGAGGCCTCCAGCATTAAAGACAAAAAACTTCGCCAAGACAAAGCATTAGAAGCCTCTCTAAGTTGGCAACAAGCCTTTCGGCGTGCCTGTGAAAAAAATACGCTTGAAAAAAAATAAAAAAATGATTAAATGAACCCTTGATTCCCGACGGGTTTCCACGTATTAGTGTATTTTAGAAATTTTTTTAAGGGTCTTGTAGAATAAGCACCTTGGTTAAAGAACGATATTAGGAGAAGAAAAATGTCATCGGTTAGATCACTTGCAGTTAAAGCTCGCACTAGTTGTGGAACGAGCGAATCCCGTGCAGAACGCCTTTCAGGGTTCACGCCTGCTATTCTTTATGGGGATAAAAAAGATCCGGTGACGTTATCAATTGAAGAACGGATTTTGCGCAAAGAATTGCAAGAGCCAGGTATTTTCAGCCATCTTTACACGATTAAGGTTGATAACAAAGACCAACAGGTTTTAATTCGGGATATTCAGTTCCATCCTGTGTCCGATCGTCCCCTTCATGTGGATTTGCTTCGTGTTAGTAAATCAAGCGCTATTCACGTAGACGTGCCTTTGGTATTTTTGAATGAAGACAAATGTCCAGGCCTTAAAATGGGCGGTGTTCTGAATATTCTGCGGCACGCGCTTCATGTGGTGTGTTCCCCAACCAATATCCCAGAACATATTGACATTGATCTTGCGGGTAAGGATATTGGGTACTCTTGTACTCTTTCAAGCCTTGTGCTGCCAGCTGGTGTTACTATTTCTCACCTTGAAAAGGCTGAGACGGTTCTAACGATTGTTCCGCCGAAAGTTCAAGATGAAAGCGAAGAAACTGCGGCGCCTGTTGAAACAGAAGAGTCTTCAGAGACTGAGGCGTCAGAATAGATTGGAAAATCGGGTCTATGCTTTTATTGGTAGGGCTCGGGAATCCTGGGGCTGAATATCAGTTTACCCGTCATAATTTAGGTTTTTTGGCGGTAGATTCTATCCACGAAGATTATAATTTTTCTCCTTGGAAAGAAAAATTCAATGGACTTCTCAGCGAAGGAACGATTGGGGCCCATAAGGTTCTTCTTTTAAAGCCCCAGACTTATATGAATTTATCGGGGCAATCGGTCCAGGCTATTCTGCAATTTTATAAGATTCCCCTCGATCACCTGATCGTTTTTCATGATGATTTAGATCTGGATTTTGAAGCTGTTCGGCTCAAAACAGGGGGCGGTGCCGGAGGCCACAAAGGTCTTTTGGATATTGATAAGCGCCTTGGTCAAAATTATATGAGGGTTAGGCTTGGTATTGGGCATCCAAGAAAAATGGGCCTTCCCCAAGACGTTAGTGCCTATGTTTTAGGTATATTTTCCAAGCAAGAAATGGACAAAGTCGGGCGGTTGATTGAAAGCCTGTCCCATCATCTGCCTGTATTTTTAGCTGAGGGAAAAGACCGTTATACGATTTTAGTGCTACAAGATATGAAATCATAAAGGATAGGAAATTATGGGATTTAATTGTGGAATTGTTGGTCTCCCTAATGTTGGAAAATCAACACTTTTTAATGCGCTGACAGCAACAGCTGCAGCAGAAGCTGCGAATTACCCTTTTTGTACCATTGAACCGAACATAGGGCGTGTAGGAGTCCCAGACATTCGCTTGGATACGTTGGCTAAACTTGCAGCCTCTCAGAAAGTGATTCCAACAACTTTAGAGTTTGTCGATATTGCAGGTCTTGTGCGGGGGGCCAGTAAGGGAGAGGGGCTTGGAAACCAGTTTTTAGGCCACATTCGATCTGTTGATGCGATCATTCATGTTCTTCGGTGTTTTGAAGATGAAAATATTACTCACGTGGAAGGAACCGTTGATCCCCTTAGGGACAAAGAAATCATTGAAACAGAATTGATGCTTTCTGATATGGAAAGCTTAGAAAAACGCATCACCAATCTTGAAAAGAAAATCCGTGCAAAGGAAGCGGATGCACAGACAATGCTTTCTGTCGTTCAAAAAGTCTTGACGCTTTTGGAGGCGGGAACCCCTGGTCGTGCCTTTACGCCAACAGCGGATGAAAAACCTTTTTTTGATGAACTACAACTTCTAACGGCAAAACCTACACTTTATGTTTGTAACGTCCAAGAAGATGCGGCAGGGAAGGGGAATGCTCATACAGAAAAAGTTAAGGCCATGGCGTTAAAGGAAAATGCTAAGATGGTTGTGATTTCTGCAAATATTGAAGCAGAAATTGCTCAACTTTCAGAGCCCGAGCAAAAAGAATTTCTAGAATCTATGGGACTTCACGAAAAAGGACTTGATCGGGTGATTCACGAAGGGTATGCGCTTTTGGGCCTTTTGACATTTTTTACGGTTGGGCCAAAGGAAGCCCGTGCTTGGACGGTTGAAAAGGGTGCAACAGCCCCACAAGCTGCTGGAAAAATCCATAGTGATTTTGAACGGGGTTTTATTTGCGCCGATACGATTGCGTATGATGATTTTGTGGCCTGTAAGGGGGAGCATGGCGCAAAAGAAGTGGGAAAACTCCGCCAAGAAGGTCGAACCTATAAGGTTCATGATGGGGATGTATTCCATTTTAAATTCAACGTATAATAAAGTATTGATAGCAAGAGAAAAGCAATGTCTTTAAACCATATCCATCTTTATGAGGGTGATTTACCGGGGTCTTTATCCTTTGGGCCCTCTGTTGCAATCGATACAGAGACCATGGGATTAAATCCAAAACGCGACAAGCTTTGTCTTGTGCAGCTTTCAGCGGGAGACGGTCAGTGCCATATGGTCAAATTTGATATTGAAAAACCTTATGAGGCTCCCAACTTAAAAAAGCTTTTGAGCAATCCCAAGATTCTAAAAATTTTTCATTTTGCTCGGTTTGACTTGGGCATTCTTTATCATACCTTTGGGATAATGCCCATGCCTGTTTATTGCACAAAAGTAGCTTCTAAATTTGGGCGAACCTATGCCCCTAAGCATGGATTAAAGGAGCTATGTACTTCCCTTTTAAACCAAAAGCTTGACAAGGAACAGCAGAGTTCTGATTGGAGCGCTCCAACTTTGTCAAAGGAACAGCTTGCTTATGCGGCCCATGATGTTTTATATTTACATGCCCTTAAAGAAATTTTAGACCAAGCACTCATTCGGACAGGTCGTGAAGGTTTGGCTCAAGTGTGTTTTAATTTTTTGCCAACAGTTGCGGCTCTTGATCTTCAGGGTTGGGAAGTTGGTAATTTGTTCGCCCATGATTAAAAATAAAGGAGTTTAAAAATATGAGCAGTCCCTGCATCACCATTCATTTTATCAATACGGATGGCACCAAGACAACAGTTGAAGCCCCTGTCGGCTTGTCGGTTTTAGAAATTGCCCATCAAAATGCAATTGATTTAGAAGGGGCCTGTGAGGGATCACTCGCCTGTTCCACCTGTCATGTGATCGTGGAAGAAGAATTTTATGATTTACTGCCAGAAGCAACGGAAGATGAAGAAGACATGTTGGATTTGGCTTTTGGTTTAACGCAAACGTCCCGCCTTGGGTGCCAAATTATTTTAACCCCTGAAATGGATGGGATGACGTTGAAACTGCCTGCTGCAACACGCAATATGATGGTTGATTAATGCGTTGGACGGATACGTTCGATATTGCTCTTGCTCTTGACGAGCAGCATCCAGAAATCGATATTTTGTCCATTCGCTTTACCGATTTACGCCAGTGGATTTTAGACCTTCCGGGGTTTGCGGATGACCCTGACCATTGCAATGAAAAAATCTTAGAGGCGGTTCAAATGGCTTGGCTTGATGAACGTCAATGATTCCAAAAAGCCTTTTAGATCAAATGGAATCCTGCCTAGAGAAGATTCCCTTTAAGACGCAAAAAACTATCTATGATAGAATTTCAAAACGATATCGAACGGGGCAAGATCGGGCCCTTCAGTCAAAAGAAGAAGCCATTATTTATTCAGTAGCGCGGTTACCAGCAACGTATGCGGTTGGCCAAAATGTCCTTGATAGTTTAAAGCGTCTTTATCCGCTAGAAAATCTTAAAACTTTTTTGGATCTAGGGGCGGGGGTTGGCGCCAGTCGTTGGTTGGTAGAGGAAGCATTGCCGTCCATCAAAACGCTGACACTGTTAGAGCGCAATTTCCACATGTACGAGGTTGGAAATCTTTTAAAGCATGCGCTTGGGTCCTTTATTCTGGAAGACTATCAAACAACCAAGGCGCTTTCACTGCACGACGTCACATTTCTTTCGTATACTCTTTCTGAAATTCCAAAAAATGAAAGAAATTTAGTGCTTTCAAAGATTTGGTCGTTGACGAACCAGGTCATAATTTTGATAGAACCAGGAACACCTGAAGGATTTCAGGTCATAAAAGAGGCCCGTACCCATCTTATTGAAAGGGGGGGATTTGTTCTTGCCCCTTGTGGACACGAAGCAACATGCCCTATGTCATCCCAGGATTGGTGCCACTTTTCGTGTCGGTTGGATCGATCCAAAGCCCATCAATATATAAAAAATGGCACACGATCCTTTGAAGATGAGAAATTTTCCTATTTAATCGTAACCAAACAAAAGTCTCCCAAACACCTTGCTCAAAGAATCATTCGTCCTCCGCTGCATCCGAAAGGCCAAACGGTCTTAGACCTTTGTACGCCTCAGGGAATCAAACGATTGACGTTAACGTCGGCGAAAGATCCGCTGTACAAACAGCATCGGCATTTGTCATGGGGGGAAGCATTCAACGACGCCCCATTAGAAAAATGATTCTTTATTAAAGGGCAACTGTTTAAAGGTACGTCCATGGTATATCATGGACAAAGTAAACCATTTCTGCCATAAAGCAATAGATACAAAGGAGACTAGTTATGGCAAAAATTGAAAAGCTTATTGAGGGCTATCAACGGTTTTATAAAAAATATTTTGGCTCTAACGATACGCTTTATCAAACATTAGAACAAAAAGGGCAATCCCCAAAAACTCTTATTATTGCGTGTAGCGATTCTCGGGTTGATCCATCGATTATTAGCGATGCAGATCCGGGGGATATTTTTGTTATTCGAAATGTTGCGAATCTTGTGCCTCCCTATCAACCAGGTGACGAAGGGCTTCACGGTGTTAGCGCTGCTTTGGAATTTGCAGTACGTATCTTGAATGTTGAAAACATTGTCATTCTTGGCCACAGTAAGTGTGCGGGCGTTAATACACTCCTTCATCCAGAAAGCCTTGGATCCTCAGATTTTATTGGTCGATGGGTTTCTATTGGGGAGGAAGCTAAAACAAAAGCATATGAAAAATCAAAAGTTTGTCAAACAGGGGAGCATCTAAATCACACCTGCGAAAAGGAAGTTATTCTTTTGTCGCTTAAGAATTTGATGACATTTCCTTGGATCAAAGACCAGGTTAATAGTGGCACCCTAACGCTTCATGGATGGTATTTTCCCATCCACGACGGGTGCCTTCATCATTACAATCCTGAGACAAAGGAGTTTGAGCCTTTGTGCCAAAAAAACTAAGCGGCTGTTACTTTCCTACGGTTTGTTCCAAGGCCAATGTTTTTTGCAAGACTACTACGTTTTTTTGCATAGTTTGGTGCAACCGTTGGGTAATCAGCAGGTAAGCCCCAGCGATCCTTGTATTCTTGAACAGACATGCCATAAACAGCTTTTAAGTGACGTTTAAGCATTTTCAACTTTTTCCCGTCCTCTAGGCATATGATATAATCAGGAGTGACAGATTTTTTAATAGAAACCGCAGGCGTCAAGCGTGAGGAATGTGGGCGAAATGACCTCGGGGTCATGTCGTGAATTCTTGATAAGGCATTATAAACTTGTTCAATAACTTCGGGTAGCTGTTCGAGTTGAACATCGGTTTTACCAACGTGTGCAGCGACAATATTAGCCGTTAGCGTTAGTATTTGATCAACAGGTTCAACCGTAAAAAAAGGCTCTGGAACAGGCTCTGAAATAGGCTCTAAAACAGTCTCTTCAACAGAAGAAATTGGATTTAATTCATCATTCATCTTACTCTCCTAATAATTTTATTTCTTTGTGTATATAGATTTTTTATAGAGTTAGCAACAAAAAAAATAGATTATTCAACAAATAAAATCAATTTTCATCCAACTATTATTGTTTTTTTTCATTAAGAAACTATCTTCTTTGCCAGAGGGGGATGTATAATAAAGGGGCCTTATTCCAATATTTATGAAACCTTGCTTATGATAAAAGGAAAGAGCTGGATGGTTGCTTGCTGCAACTTCCAAAAAAATCTCTTTTATCTGGTCTTTTTTGCACATACATTCGCAACAATCGTAAAGCCTTTGGCCGGCACCTTGTCGGCGCACACTTTTTTCCACAACGAAATCTAAAATATCAACACTCTCTAAAGTTTTTTGAATAAGAATAAATCCAAAAAGTTCTGTTTTTTTTCTTATTCCCCATCCTTGGATGGTTGAATCTTCAAGCATTTGCTTTGTTTCCCCTAAAGACCAAGGACGGCCAGGAGATTCTTTTTGCAGCACCGTAAGGAAGGGGGCGTCTTTTACCGTAAGGGCTTCAATTTTAAATAAATCGCTATTCATAAACTTTAGGGGGGCGTAAATAAAAAGGGTCTTGTGAAAAAATATTGGGGGTTATCTTTTGGTAGAATGCGGCAGCATGTGCAACATCTTGTGCTGTTAATCTTAAGGGCGTTGCCTCTTCAAATAATTGAGGGACATCTGTCCATAAGGAAGCGTTAAGGGATTTTTGCTTTTGCAAAAGTGTTTCTTTTGTCCAAATACCCATTTCAAGACATTGATCATTCTGATAAAAAGCCCCATAAAAATCCTGGCGCTTGGTATCAAAAGCAACGCCAAAAGTATGTGTCAAAGAAAGTTTGTGAAGGGCAATCTCAAAACAAGTTAATCCTAAGATTGGAAGATTTCCAGCAAGAGCAAGCCCTGTTGCAAAAGATAGTCCTACACGGATTCCCGTAAAAGATCCAGGCCCCCGAGCGATAGCAACATGGGTTATGTTTTTTAGGCTAAGACCGCTTTCTTTTTCGATGCGCTCTAAAAGCTCAAACAAAACAGAGGCATGACCTACACCAATATCGGCCTCAGCGTAGGTGATCGCTTTATTTTGATCCCAAAGACAAAGAGAACAAAGAGAAGCAGAGGTTTCGATTCCTAGAATCAACGATGGCTCTTTGTACTATGCCATAGCATCGGCAGTTACTTCCGTATCTGCAAGATTATCGATAACACTGCTCTTTTCGCGGATGCTTTTTTCAATAGCGTCTGCAACAGATGGATTTGACTTCAAAAACGCCCGGACAGCTTCCTTGCCCTGGCCTAATTGTTGTCCATTCCAAGAGTACCAAGACCCTGCTTTTTCAATCAGATCAGCTTTGACGCCAAGATCAATCAATTCGCCTGTCTTTGAAATTCCTTCCCCATACATAATGTCGAAGTCAACCACTTTGAAAGGAGGGGCCACTTTATTCTTTACAACTTTGACACGGGTTTGGTTTCCAATGACTTCTTCTTTGTCTTTAACAGCCCCAATACGACGAATATCGATACGAACAGAAGCATAAAACTTTAAGGCATTACCTCCGGTGGTTGTTTCAGGGTTTCCAAACATGATCCCAATTTTTTGGCGAATTTGGTTAATAAAAATGACCATACACTTTGATTTGGAAATAGACGCAGTAAGCTTTCGGAGCGCTTGACTCATGAGGCGCGCCTGCAGTCCCATGTGGGAATCACCCATTTCGCCCTCTAGTTCCGCTTTTGGAACAAGAGCTGCGACGCTGTCGATTACCAGAACATCAATGGCCCCTGAACGAACGAGGGTATCTGCAATTTCCAAAGACTGTTCTCCAGTATCGGGCTGAGAAATAATTAAGTTCTCGGTGTTTACGCCTAGCTTTTTAGCGTAAACAGGGTCTAGGGCGTGCTCGGCATCGATGAAGGCACACGATCCACCAACTTTTTGTGCTTCTGCAATAACATGAAGGGTGAGGGTTGTTTTTCCAGAACTTTCAGGGCCAAAAATTTCGACAATACGCCCGCGGGGAAGCCCACCAATGCCAAGCGCCATATCAAGGCCAAGGGACCCCGTTGAAATGGCCTCAATTTCCCCTTGATGAGGGTTTTCCCCCAGTTTCATGATAGACCCTTTTCCAAAGGACCTCTCAATTTGCTTGAGGGCAGATTCTAGGGCTTTGTCTTTGTCAATCTTGGTCATGGTCATTTCTTTTTACTCCTAAGTTCGGCAGAAATTCTTTTAGTCTGTTGTAGTATTGGTTTTTATCACTGTTTTGTAAACGGAAATTTTGGTTTCTATGGAAACTGAGTAAGCAATCTTTCCCAAAAGCTGAAACAAAATTTCAATTCTAGAATTATCTCGCGTGGACCCTAATAATAGCATGTCTCTCTCTTAGCGTATCCAAGTACTTAGCTATAATAAAGAAAGTTCATAGATTGGTTTAGTGTTTACAAACCTTAGGCTCTAAGTGTTGGAGAGTCCCAGGATCTCTGCCTCTGAAAGGCCTGTGAATCGAGAGATTTCATCAAATGACTTTTTCTCGTTCAGCATTCTCAGCGCAATCATCTTAACTCCCTCTGCAAAACCAATGACTTGCCCTTCTATCTTACCTTCTATCTTACCTTCTATCTTGCCTTTGATCTCGCCTTCGTGTCTGGCTTTTGCAGCTGTTTCTTCAATGACGATGCTATAATCATCTCTATTAAACTTGCTGTTGTGATATTTTCTTTTCATTTCTTCATCCCAATCTGACCATTCTAGCAATTTCATGGCCTTTCTAAGTGTTGCATCAAAATAAGCCGGTATTTCTTTTTTTCAACTGGTTTACATAGGACATTAATTTAACTTGATGGCGTTCATAAGTGAGCTTATGAAAATTTCTGCCACTATGAAAAAAAGTTAAGAATGCATTAACCGCAACACGGCATCTTCTGAAAGACCAGTATCTTCAACAATCTCCCGAAGCGGGTGGTTGCGTGCTAACATCTTCCGTGCCATGGCCTTCATGCCGTCCATAAAGCCTTCTGCTTTACCTTCTGCTTTCCCGTGATCAATACCTTGTTGGAACCCTTCAAGACGGCCAAGGTTTATTCCCTCAGCACGGCCCTTTCGAATTCCTTTCAGCAATCCCTTTTGATGTTGTTCGCCAAAAACAATACTGTACTGGC
>VGCX01000036.1 GCA_016869935.1 Alphaproteobacteria bacterium | reverse complement strand
TTATCGAGGTCTTTTTCTTTTCAGCAAGATCTTATTTCCGTTCCGCTACGCTCCACTTCAATAATATCTTGCTAGTCTCACTTCTATCTGAACTTATTCAACCTGAAAAATCTTTAAAAAGTCGAGCGATTCTTTTAAAGATAAACCTCTCTTCTATGCCCGAGATCAACAACTAGAATAGTTGTTTGGGATTTATCAATTTTACAAATAATACGATAATCCCCTACTCTATAACGCCACAAACCTTTCATTGGACCATTTAAAGGTTTTCCAAGAATACAGGGGTCGTTTGATTTTAAAATTTTTGTTTCGAAGAGATCAACTATCCTTTTTTGGATGAGTCGATCAAGCTTTAAAAAACTTTTCTGAGCAGATTCAATAAAATTGAGCGACCAAGACATGTTAAAGGTTGGCTAATTTTTTAATCTCATCCAAAGAAATTCTTTTTCCTTTGTCGTTTTCAAGAGCAGCGACTGCTGCCAAATAATCTTCTTGATCCTCTAGAAATTGTTCCAAAGCTTTTTTGACGTAATACGTCTTAGAGCGACATGTTGTTTTGGACACATTTTCTAATCTTTGCTCTAGCTCTTTTGGCAACCTTAATGACAGCATTTTCACCCTCTTGATAATTATATATCTATCATACGTTTGTATTACAAGTAGTACAAGTACTATAATCTCATTAATAAAAAAGCCAATGATCTACTAGCATTAATAAGAAAAGAAGAAAAAGATAGAGAATCGTATAGACAAAAAGTTTTGAGGATTCTTGAAGGTCTTTTTTCCAAACTCTCCATGTTTTAATCAAAAGATAGCCCCCCAGAACCAGGGCTCCTAAGAAATAGAAAAAAGAAAAAAGCTCCATAAAAAAGAGCAAAAGGGACACAAAAACCGTTGCAATTGCATAAATAAACATATGCTCGGCTGTTTTCTTTTTTCCAACCAGTGTTGGAAGCATGGGAATATTTACCTTTGAATATTCATCGACCTGATAGAGGGCCAGCGCCCAAAAATGAACAGGTGTCCAAAAAAAGATGAGAAAAAACATGAGCGTTGGCGTCCATGAAAACTCGCTGGAAACAATAAGCCAACCGATGACGGGTGGGAAAGCCCCTGCAATACCCCCAATCACAATGTTTTGGGGAGTGCGTGGCTTTAAGCACATCGTATATACAACCCCATAAAAGAAAATGGTGAACGCAAGAAGAAAGGCGGCAAAATAATTAGAGGCAAGACCCAAAAGCACAACAGAAAACCCAGAAAGTGTTAATCCAAGAGCCAATGCTTCTTTGGGATCAATTGCTTGGCGGGGGATGGGCCGTTTTTTTGTTCTAGACATTTGCGCGTCTAAGTCCCATTCATACCACATATTCAAAACCCCTGCCCCCCCAGCACCAACGGCAACACAACAGAGACTAATAACAGCTTCTACAAAATGAATTTTACCAGGCGCTAAAAGAAACCCGCAAAATGCTGTAAAAATTGCCAAGCTCATGACGCTTGGTTTTAACAAACTGAAATAATCTTTAAGAGTCGATGCAACCATAGAACTTAAACTTTCGGTAATGTATTAAAACAATGATAGGGAGGGGGGGATGATACAGTCCATTCTAGAGTTGTTGCCCCTTCCCCCCACGGATTATCTTCTGCTTTCTTACCATAGCGAAGAGTATGGTAAACAACATAAACAAAAAAGACCGCTGAAAATCCAGAAATAGCCCCTCCAATCGATGAAACAAGGTTCCATCCCGCATAGGCATCTGGGTAATCAGGAATACGTCGTGGCATTCCCGCAAGCCCCAAAAAATGCATGGGGAAAAATAAAACGTTAACCCCAACAAACGTCATCCAAAAATGAATTTTGCCAAGCGTTTCCGAATATTGACGACCTGACATTTTTGCAATCCAGTAGTAAAACCCCGCGAAAATGGAAAAAAGGGCCCCTAAAGAAAGTACGTAGTGGAAATGCGCAACAACGTAATATGTATCATGCATCGCAATATCGATGGATCCGTTGGATAAGACAATGCCGGTCAATCCCCCCATTGTAAATACAATCAAAAATCCAACAGCAAAAAGCATGGGCGTTGTAAAACGAATAGATCCGCCCCAAAGGGTTGCAATCCAACTAAATACCTTAATCCCTGTTGGCACAGCAATCACCATCGTTGCTGCAGTAAAATACACATTTGTCTTCACACTAAGGCCTACCGTAAACATATGATGGGCCCAAACCACAAGACCAATACCACCAATAATCACCATAGCATACACCATTGCCTTATAACCAAAAATAGGCCGCATCGAAAAAGTTGATATCACATGGCTTATGATACCAAAGGCTGGTAAAATCATTACATATACCTCTGGGTGCCCAAAAAACCAAAATAAGTGTTGGAATAAAACAGGGTCTCCTCCTCCGGCTGGGTCAAAAAAATGCGAGCCAAATCCACGGTCTGTAATGAGCATGGTAATCGCTGCCGCCAAAACCGGAATCGTCAGAAGGAGTAAAAAGGCGGTAACCAACATCGCCCAAGCAAATAAAGGCATTTTCCCAAAAGTCATGCCAGGGGCCCGCATATTGAAAATCGTCACAATAAAATTGATTGCCCCCAAAAGAGACGACAGCCCCGCCAAATGAAGGCCAAAAAGCATAAAATCAACGGTAATATCCGCATGCCCAAATCCCCGAACGCTTAAGGGGGGATAAAGGGTCCAGCCTGTCCCTGGGCCTGTTCCCGCGGTGAGTGCAAGAATCATGAGAATAAGGGAGGGTATTAAAAGCCAAAAACTTATATTATTCAGTCGAGGAAAGGCCATATCTGGCGCGCCAATCATTAAAGGTACGAACCAATTACCAAACCCACCAATCAGCGCTGGCATCACCAAAAAAAATACCATCAGAAGACCATGCATCGTGACAATTACGTTATAGGCTTGATGATCGCCTCCCAGAATTTCATGGCCAGGCAGGGCAAGTTTTAAGCGGATAACCATCGAAAGAAATCCGCCTAAAAGGCCAGAGATCCCTGCAAGCCATAAATAAAGCGTTCCAATATCCTTATGATTGGTTGAAAATAACCACCGTCTCCATCCTGTTGGTTTTATACTACTCATTTCTCTATCCCCATTTTTTTTGAGCTGATGCCACCCATTCATCAAAAACAACCGTACTTACGGCTTGAACAGCAATTGGCATAAATCCATGCTTTGGCCCACATAATTCAGAACATTGGCCGTAATACATTCCCTCTTTTTGAATTTGAAACCATGTTTCATTAATCCGCCCGGGGACAGTATCTTTTTTGACCCCTAAAGACGGCACGGCCCAACTATGAATCACATCGTCAGATGTTGCAATAATCCGCACCACCTTTCCAACTGGCACTACAATCGGATTATCAACACTTAAAAGCCGCGGTTGACCTTTTTGCAACTCATGATCAGGAATCATATAGCTGTCAAAAGAAAACTGACCATGATCCGGGTATTCATAGGTCCAATACCACTGATGGCCAATAACCTTAATCGTTAGATCTGCTTTGGGGACTCTGTCCATAAAATAAAGCAAGCGAAACGATGGAATAGCAATAACAATAAGCAACAAGCACGGAATCAATGTCCAAATAACTTCAAGCGCTGTATGATGCGAAACAGTTGAAGGGACAGAATTCTTAGAGGCTCGATACCGCCAACAAGCAAAAAGAACAAGGCTAATCACAACAACGGCAATAGAACTAATAATCCAGAGAAGAAGTGTGTGTACGTTTGAAATATTTTCCATTACAGGAGAGGCTGCCTCCTGAAATCCAATTTGCCAGGGGACAGCCCTTCCCTCTCCCGCAAAAGAGGGGGCACTTAAACTACACAATACAATATGAATAAACCGTATAACGATCCCCAATAATCTTTAAAAAAAGCCAATCATAACGAATTTCAAAAGGCCTGGAAAGAAAAGTTTTTCCTACATAAACTCTTGAGAAAAATAATCATATTTAAGGGTCATACCATTTTTCAGATTAAATCAGATAAATGGATTTGAGGCTTGTCCCTTCGAAAGAAGGGAGCCATGGGAGATCCCCGCATTCGCGGGGACAGGCGCCGCGCAAAGCCGAGTCGCGAAAAATTCGTTTGGATCATTTAAAAATGAAAATTGGTATTATTCTGTCCAAAGTATGTATCCCTTATGCCGAACCGTCTGTAACAGTTTTGGATTTTTGGGATCTTCTTCTAATTTTTTGCGAAGACGCGTTATATTCACATCAATTGTACGAAAATTTGAAGAAATTTTTGTTTCCTGGATAAGATCTTCCCGGCTAATGGGTGTGTTTTTATGATCCACTAAAACACGCAAAATTTTAATTTCTGCATCTGTTAGAGGCAAAGGATCCTGTCCTTTTCGAAGCAAACCCTTTTTATAGTGAAACTGAAAGGGACCAATTGCTGTTTCATAAAGTAAGGTCGCATTGGTTTGCTGAACACGTTTTAAAATCGCCTGGATACGAAGAAGCAATTCTTCTGGTTCAAAGGGTTTTGGAAGATAGTCATCGGCTCCGCATTTCAACCCTTCAATGCGGCTTTCAACTTCCCCCATAGCGGTTAACAGCAAAATAGGGATATCATAAGAATGCGTCCTTAGTTTTTTTGTAAGAACAAGACCTGTGTCCCCCGGCATCATGATATCAAGGACCATAAGATCAAATCGAAACCGTTCGATAATAGCGTAAGCTTCTTCAGCATCTGCCGCCTGACTGACATAAAAACCATTCTCTTTTAAGAATTTAACCAGCAAATGACGAAGACGCTCATCATCGTCAACAACAAGCAAATGAGGAAGGGTCGTTTTATTAGAATGCATCAAGAACATCAACTCTATAAATCTGAGATCCTCCCCGCGACCCTCGATTGATACCTACTTCATGGTGAAAATGTCCGGGATGTCCATCAATTCCACCAAAAAATTCCTTTAAAAGAAGCGCAGGATTAAAAGAGTGATGCGCCAGACGATGCATCGAATGCAACGTATGTGCTGAAAAATCTTGAGACACTTTCTGCATAAACCCCAAAGCTTTTTGCATATCTTGGCCCATCGTCACAAGCATTCGATGCTTGGCTGGCCCATGAGGATGAGGAAACATCGATGACATATGCGGAGTACCCCCTTGAACAGCGTAAATTACTTGATGAGAGGGCGCTGTTTTTGTATGGAGTCGCCCCCATAAAATTCCAATCAAAGCCCCTAAAACCAACAACAATAGACCTAGTAAAACTTTAAATGACTTTTTGCTATGATTATTCATTCTTAATCTCCCTATCCGTCAAGATAGAGGATTCATACAAAGGCCGCAATCAAAAATTACTGTGTCCCTTTCTGATCCTTTCTTATCAGGCCTATACTAGCAGGCATCTATTCAACAAAATGCAAGTGGTAAATCTGCGTTGATGCATCAATTAAGCCTTGTTCTTGAGCATTGATATGGCGCAAGCACAGCTTTCTATTATAGTCGTCTTTTTGTTCTTGTGTCCAAGGTGCCCCTTTCGAAAAAACAACTTCGGCGATAAAAGTATCCCCTTTAGTGGTCTTACATTCGTAAACAACGGGATAGTGATCACCTGAATCTGTTGGGTGCAGCGTTACATCTACAATATCATTTCGATCTGTAAAGGCGTGTAAAAAGGATATGCATAATGCTTTTTCCTTCATGAGCTTATGTTTAAAAACATTATAGTCCGTTGCCTTACCAAAACGTGTTTTCTGTTGATTGTTGTTCATCGTTCGCTCCATTGACTAATCATCGCCTGTATTGTGAAAAATGAAATAAAGGAGTGCAAGTTGATAAAACTTCTATTTTTCTCCAAAAAAATTAAATTGCTTAATTTTTAAGCAATATTTTTTACAATTTCTTCAAGGAACGCTTGGGATACAGACAAAAAACCAAAGAAAATAAAATAATCAAATAATAGTCTTTTTTAATAGGAAAAAATTATGAGAATTATTTTGGCATAAGTAAAAAGTCGGAACCTAGACAGGAACCATACCTTTAATCTCTAAGGATTATAAAGACAGAAAAGTATCAGGCAGTTTTGATGTCCGCGCGTGTGGTTACAACGTGATCTACTAAACCGAAGGCCTTGGCTTCCTCTGCGCTCATGAAGCGATCGCGATCGAGAGTATCTTCAATCACTTTTTTGGATTGACCCGTACGGTCTACGTAAATATCGTTTAACCGATCGCGCAAGCGCGTAATTTCACCAGCTTGGATGATAATATCAGAAGCTTGACCTTGAGCGCCCCCATGAGGTTGGTGAACCATAACACGCGCATTTGGCAAAACATAGCGCTTACCCTTGGCCCCTGCTGCCAACAACAAAGAACCCATCGATGCAGCCTGTCCAATACACAACGTTGAAACGTCAGGACGGATGTAATTCATCGTATCAAAAATGGAAAGACCTGAAGTCACAACACCCCCTGGGGAATTAATGTAAAAATAGATATCTTTCTTGGGATCTTCTGCTTCTAAAAATAGAAACTGTGCACAAATAAGGCTGGCTGTGTAGTCGTTGACTTCCCCCACCAAAAAGACAATACGCTCCCGCAGAAGACGGGAATAAATGTCATACGCACGCTCGCCACGCGGAGATTGTTCAATAACCGTTGGAACTAAATTGTTGGCAAAAATATCGTTTTTAAAATGGGACATCTTTTATTTTCCTTTTTTTATTGGTTATTCCCTACAGCATCTTCCCGTAAACTATAAGAGTCTGGGCCCCAGCCCTCAAGAGAGATAATTACCCCCTAAAAGCATTTTCCATTTCTTCGTCGCGCTTTTCAACCATTTTCTTAAGTTCTTCAAAGGAAACTTTCTTTTCTGTAACCTTTGCTTTATCAAGAATATGTTGAATAACTTTTTCTTCTAGAATCGGTGCGCGTAATTGTTCGACGGCCTCTGGATTATTTTTATAATAGTCCAAAACTTTCTTTTCTTCGCCTCTATACTGCTGGGCTTGTTTCCATACGGCTTCTTCAAGTTCTTTATGCCGCACAGTAATCGCTTCTGTGTTTGAAATTTCCGCAAGAACAAGGCCTAGCTTCACGCGGCGCTCTGCAATCGGGAAGTATTCTTTTCTCCAGCCTTCGCATTTTTTATCAAAATCCTCACCAGAATAATGTTCATGCTTCTCATCTTTGTTTTCATGATGATGCAGGCGGTGACAAATACTGCGGAATTCATTCTCAACCATTGTTTCTGGAAGTTCCAGAGTCTTATAGTGGTCAGAAAGCGTATTAAGAATATCCTGCTTAACATATTGATAAGACATTTCATCCCAATCCTGTTGTTTTGTACGCTCTAACAAGGACCGCAATTCTTCTAATGATTTAAAACCAATATTTTTGACAAACTCGTCATTAATTTCAGGTAGTTTCTTTTCATGGATCTCGTGAATTTTTACATCGAATTCCGCTGCTTTTCCAGCAAGTGGCTTTGTATAGGCCTCAGGAAATGTAACTTTTACTAACACATCCTCCCCTACATTTCTTCCAATCAATTGATCTTCAAATCCAGGAATAAACGATTTAGATCCAAGCGTCAGTTTATAAGCCTTCGCTGTTCCGCCCTCGAAAGCCTTTCCGTTTACTTTACCTGTAAAGTCAATCAACAGAATATCGCCGTCTTTTGTTTTTCTGGCTTTTTCAATAGGGGCTGTGTCGTTAAACCGTTCTCTAAAATCTTCAAGGAGCGCATCAACATCCGCTTTTTGAACCGTTGTCTTATAACGATCAAACTTTAAATCCTCAAGTTTAACAGGGCTAATTGTTGGCAATAATTCAAAAGTGATTGAAAAAACAAAATCTTTACCTTCACCAGATTCCTTAGATTTGTACTTAGGTTGCATAGCCGGACGAAGCGCGTGTTCCTTCAAAATACGGTCATGGGCTTTTTTCATCAGATCCGACATAGAGTCTTGGCGAGCCTTCATGCCATGACGCTGTTTAACCAAAGATGCGGGGACTTTCCCAGGACGGAAGCCATCAATTCGAACCGTTGCAGCAATTTTCTGCAGTTCCTGTTCAAAAGATTCCTCCATTTCCTTAAAAGGAATGGAAACCTCAAACTCTTTTTTTAACGCATCTGTTTTGATTTCTTTAATGTTCATCAGACTCTCTAAACCTAATCTTTGCCATAAATTGTGGTACGGGTGGAGGGACTTGAACCCCCACGTCTTTCGACACTAGAACCTAAATCTAGCGTGTCTGCCAATTCCACCACACCCGCAGTATTTTCTAGGTAACCCGTTTTTAAAAAACCCGTCAAGTAAAATTAAAGAAAGAAAGGGAAAAAAATTTGACAAAACGAAAAAAAAGGACAGCGCGCAGGCTGTCCTTCTAAACATCGGGAATCAAACTTTAACCAGCGACATAAAATGTTGGTGTTGTTTTCAATGTAGGGACAAGCCTATCTAACTGACTAAGAGTCAACGACCCAGTCACCAAATCTCCAATCAACTGCCCAAGACGCCCAGCCACAGTTAAAATATTAACCGCCTCAGGAATTGCTGTTGAGTTATTTTTGAGCGTAAGCGTCGCCGTTCCCTTTGTAAGAACCGTCTTTCCCCCATCAATGCTGCTAATAGTTGCGACACCTGGTTCCTTAAAAAATTTAATCGCTTCCATTGTAAATAACACAGCATTTTGCGCTGGTGTTAGTCCTGGTGCGGCACTATAATCGTCGGGCATCAAAATGCTTGCATATGACCCCAAAAACCATAAATAGTTTGCATCTGCCTCTGTTAAAAGGGACCTAATGGGACTAAATGTTGAATCAATACCTTCCGTCTTAGGATTTGAAAAGAAATTAAACACAGCATCTGTTCCTACAAAAAGCGTTGCCTGATTACCTGTTTTCAGTGCAAGTTTCCATGCCGTTTCGGCACTTTTTACATCAATACCTGCAGCTTTTGCCCTGTCCAATACAGACCTAACAAACCGTTCATTGTTTTTTAAAACAGCTTGTGAAGCTTTAATACCATCCCTTGCCCCATCAAGAAGTCCTCCTAAGTGACCCCCAACAACCGCTATTCCTGTAGGAAGGCTCCTGATAACTTCTCGTGTTTTTGGACCACACCACCCAGCACAACACCGCGTATCAACAATCCGATCAACAACTCCACCAGAAGCCCTCACAACCCTAACAAAAGGGGACTCTGCCTCTACTGTCGTAGCAGAAACCGCATTGATACTAATACTTAAGACCATCCCTAGCAGGGCACAATATAATTTTTTCATGAAATCCTCCTCTTCATAATACTTTTATTACTTTAGAAGGATTCATAAAAAAATCAAGAACAATTCTTCAAGAACATCCTGTCGTGCTGCCGCAGGTGTTACACTTCAAACAGGTACCATTCCGAACGAGGGTGAAGTTGCCACAATCGCCGCACGCATCGCCTGCATAGCCTTGCATCCGAGCCGCTTTTATTTTTTCAGCCCGTTCGTCTGTTGATAAGGACAAAGGTACTTCTTCCTGTTTCAAGGCTGTTGCCGCCGTTTGCTTTAAGCTTGAGGTCGTTGTTGTATGATCACTCGACTTAATCGTCACCGCTTCCACTGGAAGAGGCGCATTTTGCAAGACATAAAGCTTGCGGCGCATGTAGCCAGTGCTCGCCATTTTAGGCAGGGCGGCATCGGCACTTGGTGCAAGGTCTTTATTGTGTGGATTGGATCCTAAACTATCTGGCAACAAATCGGAAGGTTGCACATGGGCAAGGTCTGTCCGACCCAGGTAAGAAATCGCAAGTTCCCGGAAAACATAATCCGAAATAGACGTTGCCATTTTAATTGCATCGTTTCCTTTGACAGCGCCCGCAGGTTCAAAACGCGTAAACGTAAAGGCATCCACAAATTCATCCAAAGGAACGCCGTACTGAAGCCCAATAGAAATGGACATAGCAAAGTTATTCATCAAACTTCTAAAAGCCGCACCCTCTTTGTGCATATCGATGAAAATTTCCCCTAATTTTCCGTCTTCGTATTCGCCCGTGCGAAGGTATACTTTGTGCCCTCCAATGGTGGCTTTTTGCGTATATCCCTTGCGCCGTTCAGGAAGTTTCCGACGAGCTGCCGGGTGAATAAACCGCTCCACAACCCGTTCCACAATCTGTGCTGTTTGTTCTGGTTTTGATTTCTCTAAAAATGCATCGACGCCTGCTGCTGGCTCCTCTTCTTCATCACTGAGTAAAGCAGCGTTCAAAGGCTGTGATAGTTTGGACCCATCACGGTACAAGGCATTCGCTTTAAGCCCCAGCTTCCACGAAAGAAGATAAGCTTCTTTACAATCTTCAATTGTTGCATGGTTTGGCATGTTGATGGTTTTTGAAATAGCCCCAGAAATGAACGGTTGTACCGCTGCCATCATACGGATATGACTTTCAGCAGACAAGAATCGGGTTCCAATACGACCACAAGGATTTGCGCAATCGAAAATAGGAAGATGCTCTGCTTTCAAATGCGGCGCCTGCTCAAGGGTCATCGTTCCACAACAATAGCTATTGGCCGTCTCGATATCCTTTTTAGAAAAACCTAACGCTTCAAGCATATTAAAGGTAGGGCTCTGAAGTTGCTCTTTTGTAAACCCTAGAGTCTTCGTGCAAAATTCTTCGCCCAGAGTCCACTGATTAAAGACAAATTTAATATCAAAGGCTGTTTTCAAATTTTTCTTGAGCGCATTAATTTGAGTTTCCCCAAACTTCTTCTGACGCAAGTCCCCGTAAGAAATCGCAGGGGACTGTTCTAAGGATCCATGTCCAACAGCATATTCAATAATATCGTTGATTTCGCTATCCGTGTACCCAAGGTTTTTAAGAGCCATGGGCACCATTTGGTTAATGATCTTAAAGTACCCACCGCCAGCGAGTTTTTTGAATTTTACCAGCGCAAAGTCTGGTTCAATGCCGGTCGTGTCACAATCCATCACCAAACCAATCGTGCCTGTTGGCGCAATAACAGTGGTTTGGGCATTACGATACCCAAATTTTTCACCATACTCCAAAGCACGGTCCCAAGATTTTTGGGCATGCTCCGCTAATCCGTCAATAATACAATGACCTAAATCCAGTGGTACAGGCAAAATTTCAAGGCCTTCATAGCCCTCCGTCTTTCCATAAGCGGCATGACGATGATTACGCATCACACGAAGCATGGGGTCACGGTTTTCTTTGTATCCATCAAATGCTCCAAGTTCTTTCGCCATTTCAGCAGAAGTTTCATAGGTCACCCCTGTCATCAAGGCACTAAGCCCTCCCGCAATGGCACGGCCTTCTGGACTATCATAGGGAATACCAAAAGCCATCAAAAGCCCCCCAATATTGGCATAGCCAAGACCAAGGGTCCGATATTTATAAGTGCCAATAGCAATTTCTTTGGAAGGGAGCTGCGACATCAGAACAGCAATTTCAAGGGTAACTGTCCAAAGACGGGTTGCGTGCTCAAAAGCCACCAAATCAAACTGAGGCTTCCCATTGTGGGAAGGCTGATAAAATTTCATAAGGTTTAAGGAAGCAAGGTTACACGCCGTATCGTCTAAGAACATATACTCAGAACACGGGTTAGAGGCCCGAATACGCCCATGATTAGGACATGTATGCCATTCGTTAATGGTGGTATCATACTGAAGACCAGGATCCGCACAAGCC
>VGCX01000035.1 GCA_016869935.1 Alphaproteobacteria bacterium | reverse complement strand
ATTCCAAAAAATGATTGCAGTATCATATGATCCATTGATAAAAACTCCCTTTTCCTAAAAAGTTTTCTGTCTTATGGATACAAACACTACCGATTTAAATTTTAAATGTCTATTGATTTTGTTTAACAGATTTTCTTTCTCGAAGGCGTCGGTGAATTGATACGGCCTGCCACCCGAAGATCGCAGAATGTGGGATGGCGTCCCCTACGGGATTCGAACCCGTGTCATCGCCGTGAAAGGGCGGTATCCTAGGCCTCTAGACGAAGGGGACATAAAAAAAACAAAGATCACTTATTTCTGTAAACTTGTATTTTTCTTACATGTACTGCGTATTTAAAAGGAAATCAAGCAAAAAGGGTAAAAAAAGTTTGCAAAAGCTAAGAAAAATATAAAGGGCCCAAGGTGAAAGGGCAAAAAGAGAGAAAAACTGAGAGTTTTTGGCTATCCGGGCCGTTTAATGGCGAGGGCCCAGTCACTAGTCGCACGATAAGGGCGTAATTTAAGGCGTACTAGTATGAACAGTCCGTCTACCCCCGGATTTAATCCGGGGTACGCCGGACACTGCTTCGACCTAACGGTCCACACGTGGCTGCGCCACGCGTAGCCCGTAAGGGCGAAGCGTGGTGCCCCCAGGGAGACTCGAACTCCCACAACCGTAAGGTCAGTAGATTTTGAGTCTACCGCGTCTACCAGTTCCGCCACAGGGGCATATTCACTACGAATAGGCGTATCATGTCTTGAGTCCCTATCAAAGGTCAAGTATTTTTTAGCGTTTTTCTTTAAAACAATTTCTACAGCTTAACACATTCTAATAATCGATGAATTTGGCCCATTAAATAAAAGGGCAAAGACAGAAGTTTATAAGAAAATGGCGCACCATTGGAGGGTGTTACGGTCATAATGCTGGGTTTATCATCATTGATGCGAATAGCCCAAGGCAGATTTTTTTCTGTCATAAAAAGATGAAGCGACCGCAAACGACCTGTCATTCCAGCTTTAACTTCGATTGGAACAACGTAAGGGGGATGTTCGATTAAATAGTCAACCTCTGCTTGGGATCCAGCTTTATCCCGCTGCCAATAATAAAGGCTCGGGTTTTGATAAAATGGAAAAAGGGTTCGAAGCCCCTGCCCCACAACTTGTTCTGCCATTCCTCCCTCGGCGATTGTTTTTAAAAAAGGCATAGTGATTCCAAGCAGGCGTCCTGCAAGTCCCACATCTAAGAAGATTTCTTTAAAAAATTTTTCCTTGATGGTCGCATTCAACGGGATGCCATTTGACTGTGTATTATAAACGCTATGACATAATCGCGCTTTGTTAAAGAGCGATAAGATTTGCCGCCCCGTTGTTGCCTGAATAGATCCATCGGCTTCTACATAACTAAACTTTCGACTTAGTTGCTGGGGGACAGCGCGTAAAATAACGTCCAACTTATCAACGTCAATACGTCCCCTGTATTTAAAAAAGTCGTCGCGATATGTAGTTAAGAGATCGTGTTGCATTCTAATAACTTTTTCGAGTGACCGATGTATTGACCAATGAGCAACAACTGCAGGCATGCCGCCAACAAACATATAGTGCCCAAAGATTTCTTGAAGCTTTTGATGAATGGCTAAAGGAATATCAAAGGGAAGAACAACGGTTTGAATATAACGCAGGAGCTCCGCATGTCCTAGCGCCTCTAAAAATTCCTCAAAACAAAGGGGCTCTAAGTGCAAGTAAGTTAGGCGCCCAACAGGCATATGATACTCATACTTTTGCAGCATAAACTCCAAAAGAGATCCCGCTGCTATTATAGGAAGCGCTGGTAATTCTTCATAAAACCAGCGTAGCTTTTCTAGTAGTTCCGGCGCTTCTTGAATTTCATCAAGAAACACAAGAGAAGAATCTAGATCAATTGTTGTGCCAAAATACGCCTCCAGATTTTGCCAAATAGATTTTGGATCGTTTGTCTGAAAAAGAGAAACAAGGTGAGGATCTCGTTCAAAATTGATTTCGATCATTTTTAGGGATTGTTTTTCAGCAAAAGCCCGAACAAGCCAAGTTTTCCCTACCTGCCGTGCCCCACGAATAATTAAAGGCTTTCGGTCTGATTCTAAAAGCCATTTTTCTAGATATTTCAAAGCATTTCTGTGCATTTTAACTCTGTTCTTTTGTATTAATATTAACAAAATACACCCTTAAGTCAAGAAAATTGGGGGCTATTTTCTTTGGCAGATAAAGAAAATTGGGGGTTATTTTCTTGATCAGCTCAACATTTTTAGGGGTAACAATCGAAAAAAAATCTCTCTTGAGCTTTGGGTCAGAAGATGGTACCTATTAATCTTAACATTCATAAATTATTGGAGTATGACTATGGAAGGATCTAGTGCTAACTTTGTAAGCTTTTTGCCTATTATCTTAATTTTTGCGTTGATGTATTTTTTGATCATTCGCCCCCAAAACAAAAAGGCAAAAGAACACCAAGCCATGGTCAAAGCCCTAGATAAAGGGGATCGTGTTGTCATGAATGGCGGTATTATTGGGACCGTTTCAAAAATTATCAGCGATACGGAACTTGAAATTGATCTTGAAGGCAGTGCAAAGGCACGCGCTCTTAGATCAATGGTTGCCTCTGTTTTAACGGGATCGACGGCTGTTTCTGCCCCCTCTTCTTCTGGAACTAAAACAACAGTTACCTCTAAAAAACCAGCACCAAAAGCGCGCACAACGCCAGCAAAACCTGCAAAGAAGGCGCCGGCAAAGAAGAAAAAGTAGTATTTTTCGCTATATTAAGGAGACCTTTCGATGGTTCATATCGCTCGTTGGCGTTTAATTGTTGTTTCAACTGTTTGTTTGTTTGGCTTTTGGTTTGCCCTTCCGAACTTTTTTTCAAAAGAACAGCTCGAGCGATTCCCTTCTTTTTTTCCAAAAGAACAAGTGAGTTTAGGCCTTGATCTTCAAGGAGGGTCCTCTATCCTTTTAGAGGTAGATCTTTCGAATGTGGAATCTGAATATTTAACTTCCCTTACGGATGAAGTGCGGCGCTTATTTCGTAAAGGGAAAATTGGATACACGCATTTAAGAATTCAGGAGGCCCGTTTGGAGGTTATGCTCCGTAAAATGGACCAATCTGATGAGGCAAAATCTATTTTAAAACGCCTTGGCGGCATGGGATCTGAGGTTATTGTTGAAAACAACGGGACGATTTTGCTGACTCTTTCCCCTGAATCTGTTCGGGAACGCAAGGTGATGGCGGTCAATCAGTCTATCGAAATTGTTCGTCGCCGTATCGATGAAATGGGCACAAAGGAGCCATCCATCCAACAGCAAGGGCAAAATCGTATTTTGGTACAACTTCCAGGCGTTGAAGACCCAGCTGAAGTCAAAGATCTTTTGGGCAAAACGGCAAAGCTTGCCTTCCGATTGGTCCACCCAACGGTGACAACAGAGCAAGCACTGCAAGGCCGCGTTCCAACGGGCGCAGAGCTTCTGTCCCTTGACGAACAACATAATCACGGCCGCGGACCTCAAAAAATTTTGGTTCAAAAAAAGGTTGATGTGAGTGGCGAGATGCTGATTGATTCTCAGCCTACTCAGGATGAAATGGGCGGTTGGGCTGTCAGTTTCATGTTGGATGCGACGGGCGCTCGGCGTTTTGCGGAAGTGACCAAGAAAAATATTGGACGTCCCTTTGCGATCATTTTGGACGGTAAAGTGATTAGTGCCCCTGTTATTCAGAGCGAAATTCCTAGTGGCAGCGGCCGCATTACAGGAACATTTACGTTAAAAGAAGCCCGTGACTTATCCATTTTACTTCGGGCAGGCGCTTTACCAGCCCCTCTCACCGTTCTGGAAGAAAAAACTGTTGGACCAGATCTTGGCGCTGATTCGATTGAAGCGGGGAAAATTGCCACTTTCCTTTCAGTGATTTTCGTCCTTGTATTTATGTTCGTAATGTACGGCCTAATCTTTGGCTTTGCCGCAAACGTTGCCTTAATGATGAATCTCGTTTTATTGTTAGCCGCCTTAACACTTGTTGATGCAACACTGACCCTTCCAGGAATTGCCGGAATCGCTTTGACACTGGGAATGGCTGTAGACGCAAATGTTTTGATTTATGAACGCATCAAAGAAGAGCTAAAAAACGGTCACAGCATCCTTCCTTCCATCAGCATGGGGTACGAACGCGCCATGAGCACGATTGTGGACTCCAACGTTACAACCTTGATTGGGGCAGGACTCCTTTATGTTTTTGGCACAGGGGCTGTTAAAGGTTTTGCGGTTACTCTCTCTTTGGGGATTATGATTTCTATGTTTACCGCCATTTCTTTGACGCGTGTCTTCGTTCTGATGTGGATTAAATTTCGGGGTAAAACCCACCTTGCTAAATCATAAGGAATTATCAAATGTTACAAGGACTTAAAATTCTGCCAACCAATTCCAAGATTAATTTTATTGGATTTCGGCTTATTACCTATATTATTTCAGGGATTCTTGCTTTTGGATCTTTGGGGCTTTTCTTTATAAAAGGTGTGAACTACGGTATCGACTTTAAGGGAGGGACGATGATCGAAGTTCGAACCCCTGCCCCTGCAAATCTTGCTGAAATGCGGTCCAATCTCACGGCCCTGAACCTTGGGGCCATTAGCCTTCAAGAATTTGGAAGCTCGCAGGATATTCTAATCCGTTTTGAACAACAAAAAGGCGATGAAAAAGACCAATTAAGCGCCATCGAAAAGGTAAAAGAATCTTTGGGTGCTGATATGGAATATCGTCGCATCGAAACCGTTGGACCTGCCGTTGGGGCAGAGCTTGTTGAAAACAGTATTTACGCGGTCCTCTGGGCCCTTGTTGCGATGCTTATTTACATTTGGCTTCGCTTCGAATGGCAATTTGGCGTGTGCGCTATTCTCTCCCTTGCTCATGATGCCTTGTCAATTTTGGGGCTTTATAGCCTTTTTGGTCTTGAGTTTAATCTAACGGCCATTGTTGCAATCCTTATTACGATTGGATATTCCATTAACGATACAGTGGTGATTTATGACCGTGTGCGGGAAAACCTTAGGAAATTCAAGAAAATGGCTTTGGAAGATGTTCTAAACCTTTCTATTAACGAAACCCTAAGCCGAACTATTTTAACGTCTTCTTCTACCCTCCTTGCGCTTTTTGCCCTTTATTTCTGGGGTGGGGAAGTTATTTCAACCTATAGCTTGCCAATTCTTTTCGGTGTTGCTGTTGGAACCTATTCGTCCATTTTTCTTGCAGCTCCTCTTTTGAAAAGCTTCAATTTTAAAGTCCGTAAGGATGATGATAAAAAAGTAGAATTTCAAAACGATCAGAAAAATTAAGAACTTAACCGACGTATTAGTTTGAATAAACCCTCTAGATCTCTTTAAGAACTCGTGCTAAACTTTTAGTAATAAACAATAATTAAAAGAAGTTTTTTTGGGGGGGCCATGAATAAGGATTTCTTTTTTAACCTAGGGGCAGGATTTATTTTTGTTCTTTTGGTGTGTGGTAGTATCATTCTTGCAGATTACGTATTTTTCGAGGGGCAGCTTTTGAGAAAAGCTCAAATTACCAATCAGAATCTTCAAGGACAACTGAATCAAACAAAACAAGCAAACGCAGAGCTTCAAACAGAAGTTAAAACCGCTGATACAGAAGTGGAAGCCTTGCGGCAACAAATCCAACAACTGCAAGCAACCGCTATTAGTCCACAGGTTGTTCAGAAACTGATGACTGAAAACAAAACATTAAAGGATGCCCTGAATACGCCAGAACATGCTTTCATGGCGCAATTAGAAGAAGCAATTCATGACCAGTATCCTTCAATCGATGTGATTGATGGAAAGTTTATCTTCAAAGATGATATTTTCTTCCCTTCTGCATCAACCGTTCTTGCAAAAGAAGGGAAAGAAGATTTAAAACGCATTGCAAAAACCATCAAAGAATTAGAAGGAAAAATTTCTACAGACGCTAATTGGGCTATTAAGGTTATGGGCCATGCTGATTCGCAAGGTCTTAAATACAAGAAGCCATTTTCGTCAAATTGGATTTTAGCTTCATCGCGCGCAGTAACGATTGTGCAATACTTGATAAGCCAAGGGGTTAACCCTGCCCGTCTTTATGCGGCAGGATATAGCACACCTCGTCCACAACAAAAAACTAAAACCGATAAGGAAACCTTAAAGCAAACACGTCGCGCAGTCATATCCTTTGATCGTCGTGTAGGGGATGCTTAATCGAGGGGGCTCCATCAAAGGCCCTGAACCACGATTATTACCTTAAACAAGGATCCCATTCCTTTGGGATCCATAAGGCGTTGAATGGATGCCATAAAGCTTTGTTGGTCAGCTGCTTCTACATGGGGCAGAATTTTTGATAAATAAAAATCAATACCATAATGCTCTAAAAATTCTTTTTGTGTTAACAAAGGCAACACTTGAAGCCCCCTATTTTCAGCGTATTCTTGAACCCTTTGAAAATTTACATGAGCGGTCAGATCAACGTTTCCTGGGTTTTTAAGGGGGTCTTCGTACTGATGGGTTTTGATGCCTTGAAATGTATCCCCGTAGGCAGGAACACTATACCCGTAGTCAATAAAAATGCCCGCCCCCCCATATGATTTTATATGGGTAAAAAGAGGGTCTACATAATCAAGAGCATCCAGACTTTCTTCTACAATATCTCCAACTGTAGCAGGACCATAAGATGCGTTCGCAGTAAAGGATGTTGGGATTTCTTGAAAAATAAAGTCCTCTGCTGCAGAAAGACCGATCGCTTTTTCCTTCCATCCTTCTTTTGTGAATACATATTGGTGAATAGGAAAGGCATCCAAAAATTCATTTCCCACAACAATAAGAGGTTGGTTTTTAATTGTTGATAGAAGTTCTGAAAGGGTTGTGTGCCACTCGACCTCAAAACCCTTTAGTCGATCCTGTTGTTTATTTTGTAAAACGGGACTTATCTCGACCATGTGGGCTTTACGCGGGGAAAATGGGGCTGAAAGAATATCCTCCATCAGAAAACCTGTCCCTCCCCCGCATTCAACGATCAAACCGTCCTGTAAATTATATTCTGTGACTAAGGATTCTATGGCCGTTCGAACAACAAATCCAAAAAGGGATGAAATTTCGGGGGCAGTAATAAAATCCCCTTCCCTCCCCAAAGGATTTTTCTTGATATAATAGCCATGTTCGGGATGATAAAGGCATTGCCTCATATAATCAACAAGGGTCAGGGGGCCTTCTTCTTGAATCTTTGAAATCAATAGAGACTTTAGGGACATCGAAAAAACCCAGATCTTTTCATTAAATACCCTCCATAAAGAACGAGAGGAAGACTTAAAACTTGCCCCCACGTAAAGCACCCCAAGAGATATCCAATGAATTCATCTGGTTCTCTGAAAAATTCAACAATAAAGCGAGCAACACCATACCCCGCAACAAAAAGTCCAGACAGGAACCCTGAATGCTTTAAAACATCGAATCGCGCTAGAACTACTCGAAGCACCACAAAAAGAACGATACCTTCCAAAAAGGCTTCGTACAGCTGACTGGGGTGACGGGGAAGATAGCCTCCAAGGGGGAATAGAACGGCCCATGGCACATCTGTCACACGACCAAAAATTTCCCCATTAATAAAGTTTGCAATGCGCCCAAAGAAGAGGCCAATGGGAGCGGCAGTAGAGGCAACGTCGCTGAGCAGGAAAAAGGGAATTTTTTTGCGCCACGCGTAAAGGGCGAAGGCAACAGCGGACCCAATAAGCCCACCATGAAATGACATACCGCCTTCCCATACCTTAAGAATTTCCAGTGGATGATCCAGAAAATACAAAGGCTTATAGAAAAAAACGTATCCTAAGCGCCCTCCTAAAACCACGCCCATAATTAAATAGGACACAACATCGTCCAAGTGTGCCAAAGACAATTTCTTTTGTGGGTATTCTTTAAGAACATGGCGCGTGTAAAGCCATCCCAAAACAATGCCAGCCATATAGGCAAGGGAATACCAACGAAGGGCCAGAGGTCCATAAATTGGAATTATCACCTGGTCAAAGTTAGGAAAAGGGATGAAAGTTGTTGGCATAGAACCTCTTTTGTTTTTATAGTGTTTTTTCACAGGAGCACATAAAATGCAAACAAAAAGTGTTATCATGAACTCGATCGCAAAATTAGGATTAAAGCTTTTGAAGGTTTTTTTGAGGAAAAAATAAAAGGGTCGGCTTGATAGGATACCATCAAATCGCCCCTAAAGATGTCAACTATTGTTGACAAATTTATAGGTTAAAATTATTCTAAATCATGATTGAGATAAAATTTTTTAAAATCCCGAATGGGAAAGTGCCATTTCGAGAATGGTATTATGGATTAAAAGATAAAAAAGCTCAGTCAAAAATTACAGAGCGTTTCAACCGGATTGCTTTGGGTAATTTCGGAAATTATAAAGCTCTAGGAAATGGTCTGTATGAATTAAAGATAGACTATGACCCTGGATACAGGATTTATTATGGGTTTAAAGGAAAAGAAGTTGTTATTATTTTATGCGGTGGAGATAAAGGATCTCAAGCAAAGGATATAAAGATAGCCGAAGGGTATTGGTTTTTGTACAAGGAACATAAAAATGGAAATGGAAGATCTACAAACGTTTGATGAATTTATTCATGAGGAGCTGCAAGATCCTGAATTCAGGCTGCAATACTTAATGACAGCATTAGAAGAGTTTGAAAAGGATAAGAATCCCTATTTCTTTCTAAGCTCTTTAAAAAGAATTGCGGAAGCAAAGGGGGGAATAACTAAATTAGCAAAAGAAAGTAAGGTGAGCCGACAAAATCTTTATAAAGTTTTTTCGTCAAAAGCAATGCCTAAACTTGATACTTTAGATTCCATTCTGAACGCGTTAGGATTTAGGCTATCTGTCCAGCCTCTCAACCCTTCACTTTTGGCCTCATAAAGCATTTACTTAGGGTGAATCATGTCATCTGACGAATTTTAGAAGCTTTTGCATGGTAAATAAAATGCTAACAAAAAGTATTATCATGAACTCGATCGCAAAATTAGGGCTGAAGGTTTTTTTGAGGAAAAAATAAAAGGGTCGGCTTGATAGGATAGTCGAAAATGTCCCTATACAATATTGGAATAGTCTTGACTATTCCAATATGGATAGATAAAATGGTCTTAATTCCTAATAGAGAAAATAATGCGACGCTTGTACACAAAAATAATCGAAGAACACTTTGAAAATAATACCCAAATGCTCTTTCTTGCTGGTCCTCGTCAAGTCGGAAAAACAACCATTGCAAAGGAGATTCTCTCTCGTTATAGCGGTATTTATCTAAACTGGGATAATCCTGAGGATCGACTCACATTTCTTGGAACAAATAAAAAAATAATGGACAAAGTGCCTCCCCGCACTCTCGGAAAAGGGAAACCATTCATCCTATTCGATGAGATTCATAAGTACAAAGATTGGAAAAACCGGCTTAAAGGTTTTTATGATGAAGTGGGCAAAGAATATAATATTCTTGTGACTGGTAGCGCAAAGCTGAACCTCTATCATAAAGGGGGGGATAGCCTTATGGGAAGGTACTTTCCTTATTCAGTCTATCCTATAAGCGTCAATGAAATCTTAAGACCAGAACTGCGAAAAAATCTTATTGAAGCCCCTCAAGAGATAAAAGAAGAGGATTATAAAAGCCTTTTTGAGTTTGGTGGATTTCCAGACCCTTATATTAAGAGCTCTCAACCATTTGCCCGTCAATGGACGAGAATCAGACATAATCAACTCTTAAGAGAAGATATTCGCAATCTTACATCCATTCAAGACGCTGACCAACTTGAGCTTCTTGTGCTTTTGCTAAGAGACCAAGTAGGCAGCCAAATACACTACACAAACCTCGCTAATAAAGTTCGTGTTACAGATGTGACGATCAGGAGATGGATAGGATTACTAAAGGCTACTTATTATTGCTACTCCCTTCGACCCTGGTCAACCAACGTTCCCCGCTCGCTCTTAAAAGACCCTAAAGTTTATTTATGGGATTGGTCCGATATAAAAGATCCGGGCGCTAAGTTTGAAAACTTTATAGCCACCCATCTCCATAAAGCTGTTTCCTATTGGAATGAATCTGGAAAAGGTGATTTTGGATTGTTTTATTTGCGCGATAAGAACCAGAGAGAAGTAGACTTCTTGATTACACAAAACGACAAGCCATGGATACTTATTGAAGCAAAGATGTCTTCACAGAGTTTTTCGCGTTCTCTTTTATACTTTAAAGAAAAGCTAAACCCTCCTTATACTTTTCAAGTGGTTTATGACCTGCCTTATGTTAACCAGTCGTGTTTTGAAACGCACCATCCCCTTATTGTACCTGCGAAAACCTTTCTTTCTCAGCTTATTTGATGAGTGGTTTTGTCATTAAAATATTCCTAAGTTGAAAATTTATATCAAAAGATATACAAATGATACATATGCGTATCGACTAAGACCTTAAGAGTAAATCAGAAACAATTTTTAATACGCTTGGTAGCGCAACAAGACAAAAATCTAACCAGCATGGCATCTGACGAATTTTAGAAGCTTTTGCATGGTAAATAAAATGCTAACAAAAAGTATTATCATGAACTCGATCGCAAAATTAGGGCTGAAGATTTTAAAGGTTTTTTTGAGGAAAAAATAGAAGAGGCGGCATAATGGATATTGTTCTGTATCAATCAAAAAAAGGGGAAGTGATTCTTGATGTAAAGTTTAAAGAGGAGACAGCGTGGCTTTCTCAGGACCAGATGGCAAGCCTCTTTGGGGTCAATCGTCAAGCGATTACAAAGCATTTAAAGAACATTTTTGGAACGAAGGAATTAGAGGAAGATGCAGCGTGTTCCAAAATGGAACATACTGCGGCAGATGGTAAAACCTATAAAACAAAGTTTTATAACTTAGATGCGGTGATCAGTGTTGGATACCGGGTTAATTCGACACAAGCAACTCATTTTAGGATATGGGCGACACGAGTTTTGAAGGATCATTTAGTGAAAGGATATACCTTTTATGAAAACCGTTTATTAGAAAAGGGGTTTAATGATCTACAACAATCGATTGATCTCTTGCAAAAAACGTTGATTCAACAAAATCTGGTGGCTGATATTGGAAAAGAGGCCCTGAGATTGGTGAGTGACTATGCAAAAACATGGGAAGTTCTTAAAGACTATGATGAAGATACCCTTGTTCTTCCAGCAAAGAAGAATCAAGGACAACCATTAAGTTACAACGATGCCATAAACGCGATTCATGACCTTAGGGAGTATTTAGGAGCATCGAGTTTGTTTGGGAATGAACATAGTGGGGGATTAGGGTCTATTTTGGGGAATTTAGAGCAGACTTTTGACTTGGAGCCTCTTTATGGAACTGTAGAAGAAAAAGCTGCGCATTTGCTTTATTTTATCATTAAAGATCATCCTTTTAGTGATGGGAATAAGCGGATTGGGTGTTTATTGTTTTTGCTTTATTTGAAGGTTCAAAGCATAAGGTCCCCTTTTAATGATAGGGGGTTAACGGCATTAGCTTTACTGATTGCAGAAAGTGGACCTCAGCAGAAGGATTTAATGATTCGGTTAACAGTTAATTTGTTGGTGAATAAGGAGTAAGGAGTGCCTCATGGCTAAAAGCATATTATCTTCTCTCTATGGTATGTAGCTTATTTCTATGCCCCATACCCCTGCCCTCTTTTCTTTGATCGC
>VGCX01000034.1 GCA_016869935.1 Alphaproteobacteria bacterium | reverse complement strand
CCAACTTTCCTATACCTTATCAGCCTCTGCCATTGTAACCTATACAGCAACAGGGGGGACAGCGCAGCGTGTTGCACACAAGCGGCCACCGTGTTTGATTTTTGGGATGACAGATTCTTTGAGAACAGCCCGTCAATTATGCCTTGTATGGGGGGTTTATCCCGCTTTAATTCAGGGGGTTAAGACGTTTGATGATATGGCCAAAAATTCATTGGAGGTTGTTCAAAAGTATGGAGGACAAAAAGGGGATCATTTTATCCTAACCTGTGGTATTCCCTTTGGAAATCCAGGATCAACGAATATTATTAATGTGCAAAAGTTACTAGGATGACTAAGAAGAATCGGGAATACGCGCACGCGTCAAAACACAAAATTTTTGGAATACATGCGGTTGTTGCGGCTTTAAAAAACCCTCGTCGGACAGGGCATAGTCTTTTTATAACGCGTAAGGCGTTTGAATCTTTTGAAATCGAAAATCCAGAACTTGTAAAAAATCTGGGGGTTATTTTGTTTGTAACACCCGAAGAAATTGACGCACGTCTTGGGACAAACGAAGTGCATCAGGGGATGCTTTTGGAAACGGACCCGCTTCCTCTATTATCCTTGGAAGACATTGTTGATCAAGCCCAAGAAACTGAAACGATTGTTATTTTAGACCAGGTCACAGACCCCCACAATGTAGGGGCTATTATGCGATCAGCGGCCGCTTTTGGTGTTTCCTCTGTGGTCATAACAGAACACCATGGAACACCCATGACCCCAACGCTTGCTAAATGTGCCTCCGGTGCGCTAGAGCATATAGCCTTTGGGTCTGTTGGCAATTTAAAACAAGGATTGGACTATTTAAAAAGCCAAAATTTTTGGTGCATAGGCTTGGATGAGGAAGGAACGCAAGATCTTCACGAATTTGTCTTTGAAGGACGTACAGCCCTTGTTTTGGGGGCAGAAGGCAAGGGTCTTCGCCGTTTAACGAAAGATACCTGTGATGTATTGCTGCGCCTGCCAACAAGCGGGACATTTTCAACCCTCAATGTTTCAAATGCGGCGGCGGTTAGTTTTTATGAAATCTTTTGTCAAGCAAAAAAAAGGAGAAAAAAATTATGATATTCAATTTGACGAATGGGCTGCTTTTGATATTTGCTTACCTTATGGGATCGATCCCCTTTGGGCTTTTGTTAACTCGTGCTGCGGGTCTTGGGGATATTCGTTCTATTGGATCCGGCAATATTGGGGCGACCAATGTTTTGAGAACCGGCAAAAAAAGCATCGCATTTTTAACATTGCTTTTTGATCTGTTAAAAGGATGGTGCGCTGTCTTTATTGGCCAAAAGTATGGTATCGAGCTATGGGCTGCCGTCCTTGCTGTCATGGGCCACATGTTCCCCGTATGGTTAAAATTTCGGGGAGGAAAAGGCGTTGCGACCTATGCGGGGGCCCTGTTCGGTCTAAGCTTCCCGTTGGGGATGCAGGCGTTACTGGGGTGGATTGCCTTCTTGATCATTTTTGGTTATTCGTCCTTATCGGCCCTTTTGGTAACGATTCTCGTTCCCTTGAGTGTGTGGCTATGGCACTACGAAGGACTTCTTGGGACAACGATCTTTTTAAGTGCCCTGATATGGGTAAAACACTATGAAAATATTCAAAGGCTTCTGAAAGGAGAAGAGCCAAAAGTTGGAAAACGCGGAACAAAACCAGAACAAAACACAGGGACATCCTCTAACCGTTCTTGACAGTGAACGGCTTGCAGTCGTTCGGCTTATTCGCAGCACCAATATTGGACCCAAACGATTTTTCCAGCTTTATCAGCATTTTGGGAGCGCTCTTAGCGCCGTTGAGAATTTCCATGAAGCAACGAAGTCTTTGCCCAGCGTTTCCCTGTGTCCTATGGAGGGTGTTGAAAAAGACATAGAGCATCATAAAAAATTAGGCGTTCATCTGATTACTTTTTTGGATGATGTCTATCCTCCCCTCTTAAAGCAAATCAAGGATTTTCCCCCAGTTCTAAGTGTGAGGGGGAATCCCTCTGTGTTGAAAAAGCCTTTTCTTTCAATCGTTGGGAGTCGTAACGCTTCTTTGAATGGACGTCAGTTTGTTGCACGCCTTGTGCAAGGTCTTGGGGCCCATGGTTATAGCATTGCCTCTGGTTTTGCGCGCGGCATTGACACAGCTGCCCACGAAGCAAGCCTTCCCTTTGGAACGGTTGGGGTCCTTGCCGGTGGGGTTGATATCGTTTATCCAGAGGAAAATCAATCTCTTTATGATAAGGTGCAAAACAATGGCTGCATGATAAGCGAAATGCCTTTAGGGATGCATCCGCAGGGCAAACATTTTCCAAGACGCAATAGGCTTATTTCGGGTATGAGCCAAGGAATCATTGTGACGGAGGCCCGCTTTCAATCAGGGTCTATGATTACGGCAGATTATGCCTTAGAACAGGGGCGAGATGTTTTTGCAATCCCCGGATCCCCAATGGATCCAAGATGTTTTGGCAGTAATCTTTTGTTAAAACAAGGGGCCATTCTGGTCACGCGGGTTGAAGATATTTTGGATCATCTCCAACGACAGGAACAGAGACCAACTCCAGAAGAGCAAAATCAGAGAGAGGCCATAATGGGGGATGCTAAGGCACTGTTAACTCTTTTAAGTGACGTTCCAGTTTCTCGTGATAAAGTCTTGGATCAACTGGATTGGCCTGCGGCTGTCTTTAATGCCCTTTGTAGTGAACTAGAATTAGAGGGGCATCTGATCGATGGACCTCAGGGGTTGGTGAGGGGGGGTGAGGCGAGAAACTCATCTTGAAAATTACGGCAAAATGCCGTATATCTAAACTAGAAAGGAGAAACATTATGGTATCAAGAAAAGCTGAAAACGCAGTAGCAAGAATTGAAGCACGCGTTCCCGCACATGTTTATGATACAATGCAAAGAGCCGCCAGTATATTAGGCATGACGCTTACGGGTTACCTTTTAGCAACGGCTGGTGAAAATGCAAGACGCATTGTTGAAGAAGCCGATATTTTGCGATTAACGGCTGAAGATCAGCGGCTCTTTGCAGAAGCTTTAATCAATCCAACAAAGCCGAACGCTAAACTTATACGTGCGGCAAAACGTCATGCTGACCTGATTATTCCACGATGACGGGTCGCTTTATTATTGAGCCTTTGAAAAAATCCCATAATCGATCTGATTTTTCTTGTGGAAACGATCGGATTGATGCTTTTTTTCGTGAAACTGTGTCACAAGACCTTAAACGAAACTATGCAACTTGTTTTGTTGCTTGTGATATAGAAACGAATCGTGTGGCAGGTTTTTATACATTATCTTCGAATAGTGTGCTGTTGAAAGATGTTCCAGCTTCTCTTGCTCAAAAATTGCCACGTTATCCTTCGGTGCCAGCTGTTTTAATAGGTTGGCTTGCTTGTCACAATGATTTTAAAGGTATGGGGTTAGGGGAATCTCTCTTGTTTGATGCTATTCAAACTGTTGCAACTGCTCCTATCGGCGCTCATGCAATTTTTGCACATGCTATAGACGAAAAGGCTGCTACATTTTATGAAAATTATGGATTTTCTCGGCTCCTTGATCAAAGATTAACACTTTACTTATCGATAGAAACAGCTAAAAAATTAATGAATTGAACAAGTCAAACACAGTGCTGATAATTGGCATCTGATCGATGGACCCCAGGGACTGGTGCGGGGATCGTGACAAAGAACAAAATAAAGATTGACATAATAAACAAATTAAAATTAAACTAAATAATAAGTAATAATCAAATTGTGCAAAAGCACATCAAAATAAATCATAAACAAATCAATTCTATTTTTTATTAAGTTTTTTGAAACTCAGGAGAAAATTCCTTTGTTTTATTGGTAGGCGACAAAAAAAAGAATGGGAGACAAAATGAAAAAGGCATTATTAATGGTAACGCTTTTAACAGGGGTAACCATAAGTCAGGGAGACAGCTTCGCGTTTGACACCAGCACCCTTAAAGGTCTTTACATCGGTGGTGGTATTGGATCCATGACCCTTTCAACCAAAATGGGAATTGATAGTTTGGCCAATAACACTCCCGATAGCGCCAGCAAATCCCTTTCTAACACCAATGTATCCTTCAATGGTATCATTGGTTACGAAAAAACCTTTGGTAATAACTATGTTGCCGGCATCGAAGCCCAATATGTTTGGGCAAAGAATGAGGCGGATACCTTGAATAATTTGAAAGCCCCCCTAGTAATATTTCCCGTTAAGGATTCCCTAAGATCAAAAAGCAGTTATGGGGTTTCAGGAACGTTTGGACGTACGTTTGGGGTTATAACCCCTTATGTAAAACTTGGTATCATATCAACCTCTTTTGAATCAAAGGCATCAAACCCTGATAATACACAAAATATTGAAGGCATGGATAAAAAAAATCGCTGGGGATTTTCTGCAGGCGTCGGTGTGCGGTATAGTCTTAATAAGTCCTTGGATTTTACGACCGAATTCCAAACCTTTAGGCACAAAACCCTGCAATCAAAGAACTTTGATACAGATGCCGGGGAGAGACACGTTATCAAAACCAAATCAAATCTATACAACGTTTGGGCGGGGCTCCGTTGGAAATTTTAACTAGTTTAAAGAATATTACTCAGCTCAAGCCATAATTCTTTGTTAGAAGAATTATGGCTTCTAGAAGTTAATTAACCTTAAACCCATCACCTGTTTTATGATTTTACAATATTCTCCTTGGCATCAAGTAGATATTGCTTTATAAATAAATAAAGTAATATCAATTACTTGTGGGAAAAATGCAAAAATTACTGGCTCTACTAATATTATTTTCCATCACTGTAAGCACATCTGAGCTTATTGCCGCTACAACCCCTGACGATGAACTTACAGAAAAAATAAGACGCTCTATGGAAAACGGCAAGACGGCTCGATCAGTTAATGACGCTGGGAGCTCTAAATATGCAAGTGAAAATCTTTTGGCGCGGGTTGTTGGATTTTTTTCTCCTAAACTCTCTAGAGATTATGAAGAACTTTATGAAGCGCTGATAAATGGGGCATTGACAAGAGAGAGAATTAGGAGTGAAGCCACTGCCAAAGCGACGGCTGCCTCTGCAGACACGGTTGCAGCACTGACAGCAGAAAAAGATGTGCTTACAGCCAGAATCAGAACATTAGAAGAGACGCTCGCAACGCAGACAGAAGCTGTTGCAAGCTTAGGGGACCTAAAGGCCGCACTACAAGAAAGACAGTCTCAACTAGAGGGTGTTACGAAAGGTAGAGACACAGCTGTTGCTGAGACAGACCGCACAAAAGAAGAATTAGAAAGACAAATTGCTATATTTGCGGCCCTGCAAGCAGCATTTGATCAGCACAAAACAACGCAGGAGGAGGAGGCTCAAAAACTAACAGCAGAACTAGAAACTTTACGACAGGCTTCTGAAGCCCGCCAAAGGGAAAAGGTAGCTTTAGGGGTCCAAGTAGCTGCCCTTCAAACGGAATTAGCTGCAAAAGAAGCACAGGTAACGAAAGTTTCTGGTGAAAAACTTACGCTAGACGCGCAAATTGCTGCGTTAACTTTAGCGATGGCAACACTGGAGGCAACCTGCAGGCAAACTGACGCAAGCTTAACTGCTGCAAGACAAGACCTAGAAACCGCTCAGGCAAGGATAGACGAATCGACTGCAGAAAAAGCTGCCCTTGACGCAACGCTTGCGACCTTAAAACAAACCCAAGCCGCTACGGAAACTGAAAAAGCTGAACAAGCAGCGCAAATTCAAACACTGACATCAACAATAGCAGGCCTAGAAGAGGCAGTTGCCAAAAAAACTCAGGAATTAGAGGCGCAAGCACAGGCGTTAAGGGACGCCCAAGCCAAAGCAGAGGAGGAGAAGGTAAGGCAAGTGGGCGCAATCACTGCTTTACAAGCGTTAGTGGACCAGAAAACAGAAGAGTCTAGAGGGTTAACACAAACGACTACAACACAAAGCGTAGAAATTGATGGGCTTAAGGAACAGTTAGTATTAGCTCAAGCTAATGCTGAGTCAAAAGACGCAGAAATTCTAGGTCTACAGACTCAGTTTGCTGCTCTTTCAGCTCAATTAGAAACAGATAAAGCTTCAGCAGTCGATCAGGACACTACGTATGGTTCAAAAATTCAAGCCCTAGAAATAGATTTAGAGAAATCAAAACAAGAAACAGCTGAAGAAACTGAAAAGATTTTATTGCTCATGGCAAATCATGAGGCTGCTTTAGCTGCAAAGGATCAAGAATTAGAAGAAGCTCGCAAGGCTTCTGCAGAGGCTAAAGCAAGGGTGGCAACTGTAGAGCATGATCTTGCAAGGGCTAACGTTGAGAGAGCCTCTTTGCTAGAAATGTTAGAAGAAACATATCGTCAGATACGGGGTAATGCAGCTAATATGGCTCAAATGGTACGTGAGGGGAAAGTAAGCTTACCTAGGGATCGAACCCGTACGGGGGGATCGCCCGGTATTGATTCAAGACCAGCCTCCCCTGGTGTGACTGGAAATGTATCTCCTTTAGGAAAATTAGCCAGGGTTCTTGCGTTTCCAAAATCTTCCTCCCCTCTTTCAAGCCCAGTTGATCTTTCAGGGAAGCAAAAACAATCTGAATTAGAAGCAGAAGTTGATGCTGTAAGGGACTCTGTCGTGGGTGCTCCCGGTTCTTCCCCTGGAGAGCCTGCAGCAGCATCTAAAGCCGTGCTAACCTCTGCAGAAGGGGGGGCTCCTTTTGAAGAAGGCGCTGCTAAAAAACCAGTGTCTTCTACTGTTTGAATTTCTGGATTTTGTGTAACTTGCCCTCTGTATTCTTGCCGAATTCCCTTGTAAATTAATGGATTCAAGATTAAAATAGTCTTAATAATTCCGAGGTTCACTTCGGAATGATTATAAGAATTCCGAAATAGACCTCGAAATTCTTATAAATTTTCTGATCAATTTATGAGGGTAGTATGCTTAAAAGAATTTACGAAGACATCATAGTAAAACACTATTCTTTGCATAACGAAGCTATTTTTCTTTCTGGTCCTCGTCAGGTTGGAAAAACAACTATTTCGGAGGCCGTGGCCAAAAATTTTGATCATACGACGTACCTTAATTGGGATAATACAGAGGACCGTCACCGTATTTTGGAAGGAAATATCCCTTTATTGAAGGAAAAGGTTTTAGGAAAATCTCTGGTTACTTTCGATGAAATTCACAAGTTTGATCGATGGAAAACATACCTAAAAGGTCTTTTTGATCACCATAAAAACCACATTAGTTTTCTTGTGACTGGAAGTAGTCGATTAAATGTTTATCGCCAAGGAGGCGATAGCATGATGGGACGTTATTTTCTTTACCGCGCTCATCCTTTAAGTGTGGGAGAATTATTAAATCCATCAGCGTGTGACACAGAAATCAAGGCACCTCTTAAAATTTCAGACGAATATTTTCAAGCGCTTATTGATTTTGGAGGATTTCCAAAGCCTTATACAGCCGCTAATGTCCGTTTTTATAATCGATGGAAAAATCAACGATTAGAGCGTCTTTTTGAAGAAGATATTCGTGATACACTGAGAATACAAGAGGCGGCAAAAATACAAGTTCTTGCTAATATCTTAGCCTATCAAGCAGGGTTTCAAGTCAACTATACAAATCTTTCAAAAAGCATCCAGGTTGCCGATCAAACAATTCGTACATGGATTACATATCTAGAGTCTTTTTATTATTGTTTCACTATAAAACCTTGGTCATCTAACGTTGCACGAAGTTTGGTCAAGGAACCCATCGTCTATTTATGGGATTGGGCAAGTGTTGCCAATAAAGGCATGAAGCATCAAAATCTGATCGCAAGCCATCTTTTAAAAGCGGTTCATTTTTGGACGGATGAAGGTTTTGGTCTTTTTGAACTTTGGTATCTTCGTGATCAACAGAAAAATGAAGTAGATTTTCTGGTCACAAAGGATAATCAGCCGTGGCTGATGGTCGAAGTCAAGTCATCCTTTAAAGAACCTTTGTCAAAAAGTCTCTATCATTTTCAAAATCAACTAAAAGCACCTTATTGCTTTCAAGTTGGGATCGATGGGGATTATATCGATGAGGATTGTTTTAATTCAAAGAATCTTTATGCGCCGCTCAAAGTACCGGCTAGAACATTTCTGTCACAGTTAGTTTAAAAACCAGTTGCATTTCTCTAGCCTTCAAGACAGTATGGGGACCTAAAGTATTAAGAGAAATTTTGGTAAACCCATGAAGATTGTTGTTACGAAAGAAATTCGCCCCCACGAGTGTCGTGTGGCGGCGTCTCCAGAGACCGTTAAAAAGCTTATTACCCTTGGGGCTTCTGTTGTTGTTGAAAAAGGGGCAGGCCTTGGGTCTTCGTTTTTAGACGAAGATTATGTAAAAGCAGGGGCAACCATTGAAAGCGGCAAAGGTCTTTATAAAGATGCAGCCCTTATTTTAAAGGTCCAAAGACCCATGGTGAAAAGCGAGGGCACCGATGAACTATCCCTTTATCCAAAAGGGGCCGTGCTTGTTGGTCACCTGTCCTCTTTATCTTATCCAGATCAGATAAGTGATTATGAAAAAGCCGGTGTTGCAGCTATTGCCTTAGAACGTATGCCACGCATCACACGGGCCCAATCTATGGATATTTTGTCTTCCCAAAGTAATTTGGCTGGATATAAAGCTGTCTTGGATGCAACGTCTGTCTTTAAACGGGCGCTTCCTATGATGATGACAGCCGCTGGGACCATCACACCCGCACGGGTTTTGGTCATGGGGGCGGGGGTTGCAGGGTTACAGGCAATTGCAACGGCTCGGCGATTGGGGGCGATTGTTTCTGCTTTTGATGTGCGTGCTGCAGCCAAAGAGCAGGTCGAAAGTTTAGGGGCCACCTTTGTGGAGGTTGAAAATACAGAAAATGCCGAAACATCAGGTGGGTATGCTAAAGAAATGTCAAAAGACTATCAAAAGCGCCAGGCCGAAAAAATCAAAGAAGTTCTTACAACAACGGATATTGTCATTACAACAGCCTTGATTCCAGGAAAGCCAGCACCAAAACTGGTTACAAAGGATATGTTAAAAACCATGAAACCAGGCTCTGTGATTGTGGATTTAGCCGTTGAAATGGGCGGGAATGTGGACGGAAGTGTTTTTGGCAAAATCGTTGAAGTTGATCATGTGACAATCATGGGACCTGCTAATATTGCAGCCACGCTCGCAACGGATACAAGCCAACTATTTGCGCGTAACGTTTACAATTTTATCGCTGCCTTTTTTAATGCAGAGAAAAAAGAATTGAATCTCGATCCCAAGGACGAAATTATCCAAGCGGTGCTTTTAGCGCCCCAGAAAAAAGGAGAAAAATAAATGGCTTTTTCCAATGAAATAACTCAACAAGTCCAAATCATCCTAACAGACCCTAGTCTTATTGAATCGACCGTGGATGCGGTTGATCCGTTCATTACAGGACTTACCGTTTTTATATTGGCCTGTTTTGTGGGATATTATGTGGTTTGGCGTGTGACGCCTGCGCTACATTCCCCTTTGATGGCGGTAACGAATGCTATTTCAAGTGTGATTATTGTGGGCGCATTGGTCGCAGCTGGCTCTGATGTTTTTGACTTTTCAAAGGCTATGGGATTTATTGCGGTTACATTAGCTTCCGTCAATATTTTTGGCGGATTTATGGTCACCCATCGCATGTTACACATGTTTAAGAAAAAATAAGGAGAGTCTCGATGAGTCCCAATCTTTCTGCCCTTTTATATCTCGGCGCGTCTTTGTGTTTTATTTTATCCCTTCGAGGACTTTCATCGCCTGAGTCTTCTCGTAGAGGCAATTTCTACGGTATCCTTGGCATGGCGATCGCGATTATCACGACGCTTCTTGGGGATGTTATTCTTGGCTTTGAAACCATTTTTGGCGGGCTTTTAATTGGGGGCGCTTTGGGCGCTCTTATTGCGCACCGTATTAAAATGACAGCCCTTCCTCAATTAGTTGCAGCCTTCCATAGTTTGGTTGGGCTTGCGGCTGTGTGTGTGGCTGCTGCGGCTCTTTATGCGCCTTCTAGTTTTGGTATTGGGGGCATGGAGGGGATTAAAACAGCGGCGCTTATTGAAATGGGGCTTGGCACAGCGATTGGAGCGATCACATTTACGGGATCTGTTATTGCCTTCTTAAAACTCCAAGGGTTGGTTGGAAGCAAACCTTTAACCTATCCGGGGCAACACTTTGTTAATGCAGGGTTGCTTGTTGGTATTTTCTTTTTCATTTACCAATTATCTGTAACTGGAGAATTCGATGCGTTTTGGATACTGACAGGGCTTTCTTTGCTATTAGGTGTTCTGCTCATTCTTCCAATTGGTGGTGCGGATATGCCTGTTATTGTTTCGATGCTCAACTCTTATTCTGGTTGGGCAGCTTGTGGTATTGGATTCACGCTTCAAAACCATTTGCTGATTATTACAGGGGCTCTGGTTGGGGCATCTGGGGCGATTCTTAGTTACATTATGTGTAAAGGGATGAATCGGTCTATTTTCAATGTGATTCTTGGGGGATTTGGAGGGGATGCATCCCAAGGGTCATCGACAAATGCTGCAGAGGATGATCGACCTGTAAAGCAGGGAAGTGCTGAAGATGCGGCGTTTCTTATGAAAAATGCGCGCTCTGTGATTATTGTTCCAGGCTATGGTATGGCTGTTGCCCAGGCGCAGCATGCGCTTCGTGAGATGGTAGATGTCTTAAAGGCTCACAAAGTAAAGGTTCGTTTTGCGATCCATCCGGTTGCAGGGCGTATGCCAGGGCATATGAACGTCCTGTTAGCAGAGGCGAGCATTCCTTATGAAGATGTTCTTGAACTTGATGAGATCAACCGCGATTTTTCTTCAACAGATGTGGCATTTGTGATTGGAGCAAACGATGTGACCAATCCTGCAGCAAAAACAGATCCAAAGAGCCCTATTTATGGGATGCCTATTTTAGATGTTGAAAGGGCAGGGACCGTCTTGTTTGTAAAACGTTCGATGGCGTCTGGTTATGCAGGGGTACAAAATGAACTTTTTTACCGGGACAATACCATGATGCTTTTTGGAGATGCGAAAAAAGTTTGTGAGAAAATTTTGAAGGCGATGGAGTAGAAAGTGAGCGCATTAAAAAACGTTGAGACCCATTTTAAGTTTGGGGAAAATTGGAAGAATTTTTCAGCTCTTATTAATGAGGAACGCATTGAAGAAGCTAAAAAATCGCTCATCAAGTTTTTTGGTCCCAAAGGATTAGAGGGAAAAACATTTTTAGACATTGGATGTGGATCTGGCCTTTTTTCTCTTGCGGCGCTTTTGCTTGGCGCTAAGCATGTTACGGCAGTTGATATTGATCAAGACAGTGTTGCAACGACAAAAAGTGTTCTTGAGAATTTTGCGCCTGATAAAAACTTTGATTGTTTTGTGGAGTCTGTTTTTGATCTAGATCCCAAAAAGCAGGGAACCTTTGATATTGTTTATTCCTGGGGCGTTTTGCACCATACGGGAGATATGTACAAAGCAATTGAAAAGGCGATTGGTATGGTTAAGCCTAAAGGCTTTCTGGCAATTGCTCTTTACAAGAAAACGCCTATGTGTTGGTTTTGGAAGATAGAAAAGCGCCTCTATACGAATTCCCCCAAATGGATTCAAGCTATTTTAAGAGGGTTGTGGTATACAGCATGGGTTTTGGTGTTTGGGGTCATCTTTAGAAATAACCTTTTTTCTTACGTCAAAAACTATAAATCGTCGCGTGGGATGTCTTTTTCACACGATGTTCATGATTGGCTCGGGGGATATCCTTATGAATCTATTGCTCCTGATGAAATGCATACATTTTCAAAAAAGAATTCTTTAAAGGTTCATGCTGAGTTCT
>VGCX01000033.1 GCA_016869935.1 Alphaproteobacteria bacterium | reverse complement strand
ATGTAGGAGCAAATTGATAATGTCCGCTTAAGCAAATTAGGAATGTCCTGTTTTTGAGGGAAGAATCCTGTGAGTATGGCTTAGGCCTGAAGATAGGAGGGGACATGACTGAAATAAAGTTTAATGAGGAAGAAATGAATCGAATTTGTGTCATTCGAAAAGTGATGGAAAAGAAATGCACGCAAAAAGAAGCCGGGAATGAGCTTGGGCTATCAGACCGGCAGATACGACGGTTGTTGAAACGAATAAGGATCGAGGGGATAGGGGGAATTCAAAAACAATACAAGGGAGGGAATCGGTTATTCAAGGAAGGCTTTAAAGAAAAGGTATTAGGGCTTGTAAGAGACCGTTATCACGATTTTGGTCCGAAGTTTGCTTCTGAGAAATTACAAGAGTTACATGATTTGAAGGTTAGCAGAGAAACGCTTCGGCAGTGGATGATGGCGGACAATTTATGGAAAGGGCGAGCGCGCAAGCGGGCACGGATTCATCAGCAAAGAGAGCGACGCTCCTGTTTTGGGGAGTTGGTACAAATTGATGGGTCTCATCATGACTGGTTTGAGGGACGAGCGCCCAAATGTTGTTTATTGGTATTTATTGATGATGCAACAAGTCGAATCATAGGGATGCGGTTTGAAGAGAGTGAAACAACAACAGGATATATGCGGCTGATCGAGAGGCATGTAACGACCTATGGAAGGCCTCTTGCTTATTATAGCGATAAGCACAGTATTTTTTTAACGACACGAGAGAGTTCTTTAGATGGGCGCCTTGAGGACACTCAAGTGCAAAGAGCACTAAGGACGCTGCAAATAACCCTTATTTGCGCTCATAGCTCCCAAGCCAAGGGTCGAGTAGAAAGGGCCAATAAAACTTTACAAGATCGTCTCATCAAAGAAATGCGCTTGAAAGGGGTATCGAACATTGAAGAAGGGAATGCCTTTTTAGAAGGGTTTATTTCTGAGTATAACCGTCGATTCTCTGTTGAACCAGCATCAACAAACGATGCCCATAAACCCCTCTATCATGATAAAGAGCGCCTTAAAAACATATTGAGTATCCATGAGACACGAAAACTATCCAAGAATTTAGAGTTTTCCTATCACAACAAGATTTATAAAATTATTACTCCAACCACAGGATATCGATTGAGGCATCAAACAATTAATGTCTATACCCATTTGGATGGAAAGATTGTGCTTGTTCTCGATGACAAAGAGCTTGCCTATGAAGTTTTAGAACCAAAGCACCCACACTATCAGGCGGATAGTAAGGAAATTAACGTTTTATTAGATGCCCTGGTAATCGCCAACATCGCCTTACCCACAGGATCAACACAGCCCCTACATTATACCCTATAATCGCCTTCTACAGACTCTAGACAATCTCTTGATACCCATGGGGTCATTCCCCTATTCCACTTATCCACATTATCCACAAAAAGAAAAGAAAAAAGCGCCCAAAAAAAGAAAAGAAAAACTACAACAACAAAAAAGAAATAAACATAAAAAATAAGGCTTTCCTACCTCACTCTTATACCTCTACTCTCAACATCAAAACAGGACATTCCTAATTTGCTACAATAGGACATTCCTAATTTGCGTTGACATTACCCAAAGAGATTGCCTAGAAAGTAAACAGACCAAAAAAAAAGCCCAGAAATATCTGGGCTTTCTTAAAAATACTTTTAGAAAATAGATCTATTCAGCTGTCTCTTCAGACTTAGTTTCTGATTTTTGATCAGCTTTTTTCTCAGTCTTTTTTTCTTTTTTCACCGTTTGGTTTTTAGCTTCTTCTTCAGAAGGAGCAATACTCACGATAACAGAAGTCGTAACCTCAGGGTGCAACCTTACAGTCACTGAATGAACCCCAGCGAGCTTAAGAGGCGCCTCTAAAACAACCTGATGGTGATTTACACTCGGTGCCTTTGCCTGAACAAGGGCAGCGATATCACGCGCTGTGACTGACCCATAAAGATTGCCAGCTTCACTCGATTGACGAACAACGAAAAACATCTGACCATCCAATGTTTTCTTTAGTCCTTCTGCTTTCGTCGCTAAATCTTTGCTCTCGGCTTCAAACGCAGCGCGTTCTTTCTCAAAGTAAGCAATGTTCTCATCTGTTGCCCGCAAAGCTTTTTTCTTTGGAAGCAAAAAGTTTCGAGCGAACCCTGGCTTTACGGTTACCACATCACCCATTTTTCCAAGACGATCAATTTTTTCTAACAAAACAACTTTCATTCTTTGATCTCCTTATTCAGCTACATAAGGCATAAGCGCCAAAAAGCGAGCTCTTTTAATCGCTGTTGACAGTTGACGTTGTGCTTTTAGAGAAACGAACGTAATACGCCGTGGCATAATCCGGCCTCTTTCAGTCACAAACCGAGAAAGCATCCGCACATCTTTGTAATCAATTTTCAAAGCCTTTGGACCACTAAAAGGGCATGTCCGACGAGGCCGATTAAAGACTTTTAATTGAGGAATCCCCCCCTGCCTATTGCCTTGGGGTCTCTCTGTTCTTGATGAGTTTCTAGTAGGACTACGACGCATGGTTTTCCTCATTCATTTCTTCACTAATGTCTTCTGAACGGTCCGCATAATCTCTTGCGAACTTTTCTCGAATATTATCTTCTCTTTCTTGATTACGAAGAACAGCGGATGGACCTTTTTCAAAGTCGTTGACCTTGATCGAAAGATACCGAATCACATCTTCGTTAAAGCGCATCTGACGTTCCATTTCTTGGATCGCCTCTGCAGGCGCTTCTACGTTAAAGAATATATAGTGACCGCGCTTGTTTTTCTTAATGGGATACGCAAGGTTACGAAGACCCCAATATTCTTTTTTAACAACTTTTCCTTTATGCTCAGCCAAAACCTTTTCATAAGATTCAGCCAAAGCATCAGCTTGGGATTGTAATAAATCCTGACGTGCAATAAAAATGCACTCATAATAAGACATCGATAACTCCTCTCGGTTATATAACCCGTGAAACCATTTCCACGAGTAAGAAGTTGACTTAATTGAGGTACAATATACGGATTCTTATGAAAAATTCAAGGAAATATGCTTGAAAATTATTTTTTTCTCCGTGTACATGAGGGCACTATATGCTACACTTATAAGAAAAATAATAAAAAAACATGTTTACAATCATAAAACGTCGACCTTTTGTCCTGATTTTGCCTATTGCCGCAGTCCTTTTGTGGATCGCTATTAAACCAAAATCTTCCTCCGTCGATTTAGCGCCTCCGGCAGAAACATCAACAGCCTTTAAAGTTGTTGTTCAGAAAAGTCAAAGCGCCTTAAAAGATAGATTCCTTCCCTTAGTAGGCCGCACAGAAGCCTCGCGTACAGCAAACCTTCAGGCACAAACGGCAGGAGCCGCTCAGAAGTTTTTTGTCAATGAGGGGGACGGCGTGAAGTCGGGCACCCTTTGCGTTAAAATTGATGAGGGAGACCGCCGCGCAAAAATCGCTAGTGCAAAAGCCGCTGTAAAATCAACAAAAGACCGTTATTTTATTTCAAAAAAACTTCTTGAAAAGAAATATCGTTCCGTCATGGACGTTTCTCTAGACTATGCTGCATGGCAAAAAGCCCTTGCTGATTTGGAAAGCGCCGAATTGGACTTAGCTCATACAGAAATTCACGCCCCTTTTGACAGCGTTGTAACCAAAATCTCTTCTGAAGAGGGAGAAATGCTACCCCTTTTATCTGGAGAACCGGTTTTAAAAGTGGCTTCCTTAGATCCTTTGATCGTTGTCGCTCACGTTAATGAACTTTATCGTCGCTATGCTCAAGTCGGACAACCTGTTGAAGTCCTATGGGAAGGCATTGAACAAAAGAAGGGAACTATTTCTTTTATCGATCCTGTTGCCAATGAATCAACGCATACCTTTAAAATTAAGATAACAGTTGATAATAAAAATCATCATATTCCAGGAGGCCTTACAACCCACCTAAAACTTCCTTTAGGGCAAATTCAGGCCCATGAAATCCCAGCGGGAAGTCTTGTATTGTCAGATCAAGGAACACAGGGTGTTTATAGCGTTGATGGCGAAAATAAAGTTCAGTTCTATCCAGCGGAAATTATTGATTCAACCGAAGAAAAAGTTTGGGTAACAGGTCTTCCAGAAACCGTTTCTTTAATTATTGTAGGACAGGGTTTTGTGAAAGAGGGCGTAGAAGTTTCCCCCTCGGTCACTGGGGAGCCTCAATGAAAAAAATCATTGATTACTCTCTAAAACACTACCGTGTTGTTTTGCTTCTTTTTTGTTTCCTAGTTATTGCAGGGCTTTTGACTTATTTTTCTATCCCTAAAGAATCTGCTCCTGATGTTAAAGTACCCATTATTAATACAGTGATCCAACACCATGGGATTGCCCCACGTGATGCAGAGAATTTGCTTGTAAAACCTCTTGAGGAAGAACTTCGAAACATTCAGGGCATAAAACAGATGAGTGCCTCCAGTTTTGAGGGAGGGGGCAGTGTTACCCTTGAATTCCAAGCGGGATACGATCTAAGCAAAGCGTTAAGTGATGTCCGCCAAGCTGTTAGTATGGCAAAAACAAAATTTCCAACAAACACAGAGGAGCCTGAAATAAAGGAAGTGAATGTTAGTTTATTTCCTGTTCTTGTTGTTCATTTATGGGGAAATATATCCGATCGATCCCTGTTAACAATCAGTAAAAACCTACAAAAACATATTGAAAAAAATAAAAGCGTTTTAGAAGCCCCAACCGTTGGAGGGCGCAAAGAAGTTGTAGAATTATTGATTGATCCTCTAAAACTTGAAGCCTACGGGTTAACATTTGATGAGTGTTTGGCATTTTTCAAAAGAAATCACGTGATGGTCAGTTCTGGATCCCTAGAAACGGGGTCAGGAAAATTTTCTGTGCACACGCCAGGCTTAATTAAAACCCCACAGGAATTGGGAGATCTTCCCTTAAAAGTAGACCCACTCCACAAAACAGTTGTTCGATTTAAAGATGTTGGAACGATCACATTAACTCATATAGACCGCACATCTTATTCTAGAATTACAGGCAATAATTCTATTGCTCTGGAGGTTTCAAAACGCACAGGGGCTAATATTATCAAAACAATTCAGGAAGTCCGTGAGAGCACAGAAAAATTCGTTCAAAACCTCTCTGATGCTTTTAAAGTCACCTTTACACAGGACACATCTAAGCGCATTTACGAAATGCTGAAAGATCTTCAAAACAATATTCTTCTTGCCGTTATTTTGGTGATGATTGTGATTGTTTTTTCTCTTGGATGGCAATCCTCTTTACTCGTTGGAATTGCTGTTCCTGCTTCTTTTTTGATGGGAATTTTTATTTTAGGCATTCTGGGATGCACTTTAAATATCGTCGTTCTGTTTAGCCTTATTTTGTCTGTTGGAATGCTTGTTGATGGCGCGATTATTGTTGTTGAATATGCGGATAGAAAAATGGTGGAGGGATATTCTCCACTATCTGCCTACCAGGAAGCTGCAACACGGATGTGTTGGCCCGTCGTTAGCTCCACCCTTACAATTCTTCTGGTCTTTTTCCCTTTATTATTTTGGCCGGGTATCATTGGACAGTTCATGAAATATCTACCCATTACGCTTCTTGCAACATTGGGAGCGTCTTTGTTTGTTGCCCTAATTCTGATCCCAGTCCTAGGGGCCCTTTTTGCTAAACCGTCCGCTCATTCTCATGCCATACAAGAGGCTATCAAAACAACGGAAAATGGGGATCTAATGACCCTCAAAGGAGTGACAGGATCTTATGTTCGGCTTCTCCAAAAGCTTCTCCATAGCCCATGGAAAGTTTTAACAGCTGTTGTTGTTTTATTGGTCAGTATTATCTTTGTTTACAATCACCTTGGAAAAGGCGTTGAATTTTTCCCAGAGGTTGAACCAGAATCTGCAGCCTATGTCATCCGTGCAAGAGGAAATCTTTCCTTGGAAGAGAAAGACCGTTTAGTGCGTGTGGTTGAAAGCGATCTTTTGGAATTTCCTTTCTTTCAAAGCGTCTCTGCCCAAACAAAAGAAAAAAATGGTAAGGACACTATTGGTCGTATCACTGTTGAACTTTCAGATTGGAAAACACGCCCAAAGGCTAACGAAATTTTTGAAAAAACTCTTCAAAAAGTCAGCCAACATCCTGGAATTATTGTAGAAATTAAGAAAAATAAAAAGGGCCCCTCTCAAGGAAAAAATATTCAGCTTTTAATTACAGGGGATGTTTATGAAGAATTAGGCCCAGAAATTCAGCGCATTCGGTCCTTCTTAGAAACCGTTCCAGGCATTGAAGACATCGAAGACTCAAGGCCGCTTTCTGGACTATTTGAGTGGGATATTCATGTGAATCGCATCGAGGCTGCAAAATTCGGTCTTAGCGTACAACAAATAGGCGTTGCCATTAATGCCCTAATGGAGGGATCAAAGATTGGATCCTACCGCCCCCCTTATAGTCAGGATGAAATTGATATCGTTCTACGATTTTATAAGAAAAATCGGACCCCAACGATGCTGGAAAAATTGAACATACAAACACCCAAAGGCGCTGTCCCCTTATCCCGTGTTGCAACATGGTCTCCAAGGCCAAAAGTGGAACTTATTGAAAGAACAGATGGACGGTTATCAATGACGTTGGAAGCCAACGTTAACCATCGTTACAGCGTCAATGAAAAGACTAAAGAAGTTCAAAAATGGATTCAAAGTAATCCAGCTAAGCCGTCTATCTCAGTTACCTTTCAAGGGGAAGAAGAAGATCAGGCAGAAACAAAAGTTTTTCTAGTCAAAGCTTTTTGCTGTGCTATTTTCCTGATTGTTGTTTTGCTGCTCATTCAATTTAACAGCTTCTTTAGCACGTTTCTTGTCCTCAGCGTTGTTGTGCTCTCGACCATTGGGGTTCTTGTCGGTCACCTTGTGATGCAGCAACCCTTTAGTATTGTCATGAGCGGTATTGGTGTTATTGCTCTTGCTGGTATTATCGTTAGTAATAATATTATTTTAATTGATACGTTTGATCAAATACGTCCCACTATCCAAGATCCTTATGAAGCCATTTTGAGAACAGCTGCCCAAAGATTGCGGCCTGTTATTTTAACAAAAGCCACTACTATTTTTGGCCTTTTACCCATCCTCTTTCAGCTCAATCTCAATTTATTTGGCCCAAGCATTACCTTCGGGGACCCTGCCAATGTTTGGTGGCTTCAACTAGCAACAGCTATTTGCTTTGGTGTCCTTTTTGCATCTCTGCTCACCCTGGTCGTCACCCCCTGTATCTTAATTATTCGGGAAAATAAGCTCTCTTCACAAAAAATATAATTTTTTTCTCACAGAAAGATTGACCAATAACAATAGTCAATACTATAGTTGAATAATTGTAGTGTGGGCACTTAGCTCAGTCGGTAGAGCATCTGACTTTTAATCAGGGGGTCATAGGTTCGAATCCTATAGTGCCCACCACCAACAATTCCTAAGCTGAATCGATCCGCGACATAGGATCCCAGCAGCTCATCCGTCGATAGAAAAACAAACATTCTCTCAATCAAGAGAGGGCAATGTATCGCTGACCTTTCTGTAGAACTAGATGATAGCCACAAGCAGCTGCAATACTAATAAGATTGCTTACTTTTAAATCCGTTTGTCTGCCTGCCCTTAAGTTTTGTATAATGGTTGGAGAAACGCCAACTTGACGAGCAAGCCCTCGAATAGAGTGACCATTTTCTTCCATAAGATCTATTAAAAACTCTGCCCATAGAAATTCTTCATATCCCTCTTCAAATTCTTTTTTAAATTTTACATTTTGCATTTCTTGCTCAAATGTCGATAATTTACTTTTACTCATAATAAACCCCTTCCTTAACCCTTTGCTGATAACTCTCTTTAAACTTCAACGCCTTTTCTTTTTCATTTTTGGGAAGCTTCTGTTGTTTTTTTGTGAATCCGTTTGTAATAATGATTTTCTGGCCCTTAATAAAAAAACATAAAAACCTTTCTGGTTGAGGTTTAAAGGCATAAATTTGATCTCCTTCATACGTGAATTTTGTTCTATCACTAATTTTTCCAGAATCTCCCATCCTTTTTAATAAAAAGAGTAGTTTCTTACGATGATCTACCTCAAGGCGTTGGTAGAACTCTAAAGCTAGACTCTGACCATGCTCTTGAAAGTACCATTCTACAGTGAACTCTTCTCCTTTATAGGCGATATATTGTTTTTCGTTCATATTTTATATGTACCATAAAAGTGGCTCGATCCACAAGTTGATTTTAAACTTAAAATAACTAAAAAATTCTGTCGACGGTGTCGATAAAATTGAGGTAAGCTTGTCTGAAAATAACCTTATAGAAAATGACCCAAATCCCAACCCCTCTTACTCCCACCCTTTATACCTACTGGCAGTCTATTGGTTTTCGGGATCATTCCCTTTTAAAAGAGCTTTCTACTTTTAATCAAACGCTTGCCCAAAAAGATTTTCAAGCATCTCCAGAGGTGGCCCATTTTTTGGGATTTTTGGTGTCGTTATTAAAGGCAAAATCAATTCTAGAAATTGGAACCTTCACAGGCTATAGCACCTTAACGATGGCACTTAATCTCCCAAAGGATGGAACCATCATCACCTGTGACAAGGATCAAGCAATGACAGAAATTGCCCAGAAATATTGGGCAAAAGCGAATGTTGCCCATAAAATCAGCTTAAGGCTGGGGGATGCGCTACAAACATTAAAAGATCTTCAAGAAGATGAAGTGACTTTTGACTTAATCTTTATCGATGCGAACAAAAATGGATATGATGCGTATTACGAAGAAGCAATCAGGTTACTTCGACCCGAAGGCTTGATCCTCCTTGATAATACCTTATGGCATGGTCGATTGATCGAAGACCCCTTACCCGACACCCAAAGCAAGGCGATAAAAGAATTGAACAAAAAAATCCAACAAGATCGAAGAGTAGAAATGGTCATGCTGCCTCTTAGCGATGGATTAACGTTGGTGAAAAAAGTTTCCGTTCCGTCTCTTTGAGAATCTGTGATTTTGTCTCACTTGTTCAAGCTGTAGATCATGTATTTTTTTCAATAAATCCGCCCATAATGCATGAGCCCTGGCAAATTCTTTGCGCGTGGCGCTGAATTCAATATCATGCCTTCTCATGTCTTTTTTGTGGCTTTCTCGCATAAGATTTAGATTTTTTTCATGAGTTTCGCTCATACGATCACGATCTTCTTTGCTAATATGATAAAATACATATAATGCAACTAACATAGAGCTAATGATCGTTAAAATTATAGTGAATGTCTGGGTCCAGTCCATTTTTTAACCTTTTCTAAAATTTTCTGCCTTGTAAACTTTACGCTATTTTATACCAAGTTCCATTTTTAAATGAACCCTAGGCGACCAAAGGTGAGGGCGAAGGAGTGTAGTAAACCTACATGACTGAGCCCGAATCCTGCAGGTCAACGACGGGAGCGTTAAAAAGGGGATTTGGTATTACAATAGCAACCCTTACCTTCCTCACTATAGCAGTCTTTTTTCTTATCACAAGAGATTCTTGATTTACGCCTCTCGTACGGCTTTTTGGCTTTCTTCACCTTGTAAGCGCCGAAGAAAACTCTGAACTCTTTTGTCACTGTGTGAAGATCCTTTTTCTGCCTCTTCCTGTAAAAGATTAGAATACGTTTTTGGCCCAAAATTTGTTGTTTGAAGAAAATGACTAATGTCTCGATATTCTTTTTCGGGTAATTGCCTTAAAAAGGCATAAAGATACGGTTCAATGTCAGAAATTGCTCGAATTTCTTTACACTGTAAACATTGGGCAAAATGTTCTTTTCCTTTGAGTTCAGATTCATGTTGAATGCTCGCAATATCCTGCCCTGCTTTTAATCGACTGCACCCACAGGGAGCGGAAAAAATATCAAGAATTGCCCATGTTGGTGTCGCAAATGATACCCACCCTAATACCACTAAATAAGAAAAAAACTGTTTCATTGGTCTAAGCCCCCTCTTGCAAAAAACATATAATAAAAACTATCCATGATTTTTATAGATAAAATAAAAATCAAATGATTGTAATTTTTTTATTTATAATTTGTTGGAATTTTCTTTTAATTATATAAGATATATTTTTACTTTGCAATAAAGATTTAAGGGAAGGCATTTTCTCTGTGTTCTGGCCACTGCCAAAGGCAAAGGAAAATTGCATCAAACCGCAGCGTATAATGCGCTGGAAAGCGCCGTGCCAAACCATGCGCTACCCGTTCGATGCGTTTCCATTGATGGGAGGGTATTACATAGTCCAAACTTTCCCTTTTACGACGAAACTTTACCTCAATAAAGGCAATGGTGTCGCCTTTTTCAGCAACTACATCGACCTCCCCTACAGGGGTTTTATAACGATGGTGCAAAATACGCCATCCTTTTAGAATCAAATAAACCATAGCAACCCACTCTGCCCAGACTCCTTGGCGCCACGAGATGCGTTTTTGAAAAAGACTATTCTTTTTTTTCTTGAAGTTTAAGGGCTCGGGCATAAAGATCCTTTCGACTTTCCCCCGTCATAAGGCTAACAAAATTGGTGGCTTCTTTAACGTGGAGTGATTTTAACGCCATCTCCAACAACTGTCCTGTTTTATGAGGCTCTGATCTTGCCTCACCTCTCCCCTCAACCAAAATTACGATTTCTCCCTTAGGGGAATTTTTCCTGTAATACTCCATAAGATTTGACAAGGTATCTCTTTGAAATTCTTCAAATTTTTTTGTCAGCTCCCGTGCGACCACTGCCTGACGGTTTCCCAAAATTTTCTGTAACCGCTCAAGAGTTTTTAACAACCGATGAGGCGCTTCATAAAAAATAAGGGTTGTGGCAAGAGATTGAACCGTATTAAGACATTCTTCACTTTCTTTTTCCTTCAAAGGGAGGAATCCTATAAAATGAAATTGATCTGTGGAAAGCCCTGACAAAACAAGCGCCGACAGGCTCGCGGAAGGCCCTGGAAACAGGGTAATTGGAATATCTTTTTGAATACATAAAGAAACCAGATCAAATCCAGGATCAGAAATAAGGGGAAGCCCTGCATCCGAAACCAGTCCGACCGTTTTTCCTGATAGAATCAACTGAATGATTTTTTCGCCCACACGCCGAGCATTATGGGCATGATAGGATTCTAGGGGTTTTGACAAGCCATACGCTTTAAGAAGGGTGGCTGTAACCCGTGTATCCTCACAAAACAAAATATCAACCGTATTGAGGGCCGCAAGGCCCCGCAGCGTCATATCCGCTAAATTCCCAATAGGGGTACCGATCAGACATAAACCTGGTTTACTTATGCCCTGATTATGGCTAATCTTTTGCAAGGTATGCTGGAGCTCAGACAAAAATGATGAATCAATCATGGCGCTTTATTGTTTTATTGTGGATAGGATTTATGGGGATTTGCCCCAAAAGTCACGCACACTATACAAGCCCTGAAAAGAATTTGCAACCAACGTCCTGCACCCAAACAAAAATCGCCCTTCTTCTTCCCCTTTCTGGGCCCAAAGCCGCTTTGGGTCAATCTTTAATGGATGCCGCATCGCTTGCATTATTTGAAGGAAAATCCAGTCATACTCTTGTGCTTTATCCCTTTGACACGAATCAACCAGAAACCCTCATAGAGGACATTAAAACCCTAAGTCCCTCCGCGATTGTTGGCCCTATTTTTAGCCAAGATACCAAAGATCTATTTCCCAAGATCCCGCAAAGTATTCCGATTTTTACATTATCGAATGATCCAGAACTTTTAGATAAGGGTATTTTTGTGATGGGGGTTTCCCCCCTTGATGAAAGCCGCTTTCTTTTGAATTTCGCCCTTAAAAAAGGATACAAACGCTTTGCTATTTTGCTGCCAGAAACAGATCTGGGACGGTCCTTAGAAAAAATCGCAAAAGACACCTTTGGTTCGCAAAAAGGTACCGTACT
>VGCX01000032.1 GCA_016869935.1 Alphaproteobacteria bacterium | reverse complement strand
GAGAGGGCGGCCAGATTCCATAACAACTTTTGCCTTTTCCACCATAGATCTTAGGGTATCTTTTCCTCCTTTTCGATCAAGGGGAATCATTTGAGCATGTTTCATGTGGAGACTAATTGGAAACAGAGAGGCAAGTTCTTTTTTAAGCACAAAAGAGGGTTTGGGAAAAATGTGATTAAAAGCGATCGTTTCCCAAGCTGATTGATGTTTGGATGCAATAATAAAAGGTCCCTTTGGTAGGTTTTCCAAACCATCAACATGATGGTGTATTCCTATAAATCGTTTCAAAAGCCAAGAAGCTGTTTTGGACCATACTTTTGGAATAAACATTATATGGTGCGGAAGAAAAGTAAAGGGCAATAAAAAAATGGCGAAAAGAATCGTCATAACCCACAAAACAATATTAAAAAGAAAAGAGCGAAGCAGAATCATGGCACGACATATTTAAGAGCAATTTTTACAGCAAACCGAGCAGAAATCATCATGAAAAGCGTGACAAAAAAAGGTACGAGAAGAGCAATCCCCCAAAGCATTGACGTCGACACGACTTCGTCAAAGAAGGTAGTATCTAGTTGACGTGCAAAAAACTTTAAAAGAATAAAAGTCCCAAGAGATAAACAAAATCCAACTGTTCCCCCTTTGATGCCAACACGAAGGGCATGATTTTGAAATTGCCTGGCAATATAGGCATCCGTTGCCCCAACAAGATAGAGAATTTCAATAACACTTCGATGAATAATAAGGCTTGTTTGAGACGTAAAAGCAATCGTGCTAATTGCAGCGAGAATAATCATAGAAACAATTAAAAGGCCGATCACTTGGGCAGAATAAGCAAGATCTAAAACCCCATGTTGCCATCCTTGATGATCTTGGATAACAATTCCTGGAAGCAGGGATTTCAAAGATTCTGCTAAAAGTCTATCATTTAAATGGGCTCTATTAGATACTTCAACCTCTAGCAAAGTTGGAAGAGGAAGGTGCGTTATATCATTTTCTTCCCCAAGCCAAGGTTTTAATGTTGATAGCATTTCTTCACGAGGGAGGGTGCGAACACTTCCAATCCCAGGTGTTTTTAAAAGTGTTTGAACTATTTGTTCTCGTATTTTTGTCCCTTCACTATCTCCTTGAGGGTTAAAAATATTACTGGCAGGAATTTCAATGCTAAGTCTTTCAGAAAAACCAGTATCCCATCTATGAACCAGGGCACTTACAACAAAGGCAACCATCAGTGATATGGTTGCAAGGTAAACCATTAACGCAATGATCCAAGGAACAAAGCGACCAGAAGGGTCAGCGTTTAATGGAATATCGGACGAATACTGTAAAGACATGTAAAACCCTTTTTATTTTTTATGAGCATTGATAATAGTGACTTTCCCATTTTCTAAGAAAATTTCTGGGTGCTTGAAAGAATGGGGAAGAGATCGGTTGTGTGTTGCAACAATAACCGTTGTACCAACTTTATGAAGTTCTTCAAAAAGGTAAAGTAATTTAAGGGCAATATCATCATCCACATTTCCAGTAGGTTCATCCGCCAGAAGAATTTGTGGACGACCAATAACGGCACGGGCAATCGCAACCCGTTGTTGTTGACCTCCCGATAAGCTTTGAGGAAGACGATAAAGAGCGTCTTGCAATCCTACCCATTCCAAAAGCTCAGCTGCTTGTTTGCGTGCTTTTCGTGCGTCAACTCCCCTTACTTTAAGAGGGAGGGCAACATTATCAAGGGCATTAAGGTGAGGAATAAGACGAAAATCCTGAAAAACGACCCCTATCTTTCGACGCAAATGAGGAATTTCTGCATGTTGAATATGCTGACTGTTGCGTCCAAAAATAAAAACTGAGCCTTCCGTTTGAGCCTGATGAAGATAAACCATTTTCAAAAATGTCGATTTTCCAGCCCCACTCATTCCTGTTAAAAAGTGAAAAGATCCTTGCGGAACAGAAAGATTAAGATCAGAAAATACTGTATTGCCACCTTCAAAAGCCATTGTGACTGCATCAAACTGAATAATAGGCTCTATTTTATTTTGGTTTATCATATAAAGATATCCTTTAGGTCTTTACAAAAATCTGCATATTCATCATAAAGAAAAAGATAGAAAAAATGTATTCATTTTTTTCAACTGAACCAAATAGGAAAATTCTTTTAAATTATGCAGCTTCAAGAAAAACATATTATAGAATGCCCTTTTTGCCAAACAAAGTTTCATCTTTATGCTTCTTTATTGGAAGAAAGACGTCGTGTTAAGTGTTCTTGTTGTAAAAATACCTGGTTTCAAGAACCGATCAAGAAACAGAAACTCCCAGAAGAAGTTGATTTTATCGCAACCGATGAAAGATCTGAACCCTTTGAAAGAAGCTCATCCATCAGAGTTATTTCTAATGAGCCCTCTAAAAAAGAAAAATTAGGACCTCTTCCCTCTCTAGAAAAACAACACCCCATCATTTCGGAAGAATCTCCTTCGTCAAAAAAGCATTTCTCTTTAATTGTTTTTTTCTTACCATTTTTAGTTTTCTTTTTAGCAAAAGATTATCTGGTTCAAATGGCCCCTTCTCTTGCGGGTATTTATAGAATGGTTGGGCTATCAATAAAGGATAAAGAAAATAGTTTTGAAGTTCGAGATACTGCCTGGCACGAAATTATTGATAAGGGAATTTCATCTATTATCGTAAACGGTAATTTAGCCAATATGTCCCCTCAGTTGAAGTCATCTCCAGCGATTCGTATAACGCTTAAGGGGAAAGGGGGGTGTCACCCGATGGACTTTGCTTCCTATATTTTTGGGGATGATAAAGCCGAAGGACCTGATGGTCTTTGTGTGATGGACCAGTGGTCCTTAAATGTAAGTTATGATCGACTGCTGCCAGGGCAAGTTGTTCCCTTTAGTACGGTTCATCCTTATGATGAAAGATATGCCGTTGAAAAAGTACAAATTGATTTTGTAGAGTAGGAGTTCTATATGACAGAAGCGTTTAATCTTTCTTCTTTTTATGCTAAAGAGTTTAATGAGCATTCATCTGTTGTCTCTGCAACAGAAAGGGAAATGCAAAAGCCCTTTGAGGCCATGCTTAAGGCATGTGTTGAGGCAATAGAATCCGGTAAAAAGATTCTCTTTTTTGGGAATGGCGGAAGCGCTGGAGATTCCCAACATCTTGCAACAGAATTAGTTGTTCGTTATCGGCAAAATCGAAAGCCTATCCCAGCGATTGCTTTGACCACCGATACATCTTGCTTAACGGCTATTGGAAATGACTTAGGCTTTGATCAGCTTTTTGCCCGTCAAATTGATGCATTGGGTCAACCTGGAGATATTGCGATTGGTATTACAACCTCAGGGCAAAGTCCAAATGTCCATCTTGCCTTTGAAAAGGCAAAAGAAAAAGGTCTTGTCACCGTCGCTTTAACCGGAAAAGGGGGGGGCAAACTTCACGGGATCGTCGATATTATGGTGGTTGTACCCTCGAATACCACCGCTAGAATTCAAGAAATGCATATTTTTTTAGGGCAAATGCTTTGCGATGCTTTAGAGCAGGAACTAGGACTTGTATAAACATGCATCAGCTTCTTAAACTTCTGCATGAAAAAGGAAAGCAATCAAAAATTCTTTGTGTCGGGGACATTATGCTTGATACATTTTATTATGGTGTTGCAAACCGTATTTCGCCAGAAGCCCCTATTCCCGTTCTAAGAGTTGACCGAAAAAATCAAACCCTTGGAGGTGCGGGAAATGTTGCTAATAACCTTTGCAGTCTATCGGTGGACGTAACCTTGATTGGCGTCGTAGGTCATGACGAAAAAGGACGTAAAATTCAAACGCTCTTAAAAGAAAAAGGCATCCACCATGAAGGGGTTGTGATTGATGCGAATGCACAAACAATTTCAAAAAATAGGTATATTGCTCAAGATCAGCAATTGTTGCGTGTTGACTTTGAATCCGTTACTGGCCACGCAACATCCATAACAGACGACCTTTTAACCCATGCAAAAGAGCGGTTGAAAAAATCAAACGTTCTTATTCTTTCTGATTATGGAAAGGGAGCCCTTCCATCCTATGTCATAAAAGAGCTGTTAAAAGAATCCACAGAATTGAAGAAAATTTCTATTGTTGATCCAAAAGGAAATGATTATGAGATTTATCGGGGTGCAACTTTTGTAACACCTAATAGAAAAGAGTTAATCGACGCAACAAATCTTCCAACAGACACAGATGAAGATGTTGTAAAGGCTGCAATAAAACTTATTAAAGATCATGGGATTCAAAATGTTCTTGTGACACGCAGTGAAAAGGGGATGACTCTTGTTAAAGAAACTGGAGAATTTCACCATTTTAGAACGGTTGCAAAAGAAGTTTATGATGTATCTGGTGCGGGAGATACAGTTGTTTCAACCCTTGCTGCTGCTTTGAGTGTAGGAGACACTTTAGAAGAAGCCGTTCAATTGGCTAACCTTGCAGGAATGGTTGTTGTTGGAAAAATAGGAACAGCAACTGTAACGCTCAAAGAGCTAGAAGAGGCAATGACGCTTATGGATCAACAAGAAATAGCCTCTGACAAAATTATGACTCTTGCACACGCTCAGAAAAAAGTAGAAGACTGGAAAGATCGAGCCCTAAAAGTTGGATTTACGAACGGATGTTTCGATCTTTTGCATTTGGGACATTTAAAGATTTTAAGCGAATCTAAGTCTTTATGCGATCGTTTAATCGTTGCAGTCAATAAGGATGCTTCTATTCAACGGGCCAAAGGTCCCGGGAGACCTATTCAAAATGAATTAACGCGCGCCTCTGTCTTGGCAGCCCTTTCTTGCGTAGACTTAGTGATATTATTTGGAGAAGATACGCCAAAAATACTCATTGAAACCCTGATTCCTGATGTGCTCGTCAAAGGAGGGGACTACACGATAGAAACAGTTGTTGGTGCAGATGTTGTCCAAAAAAATGGCGGCAAAGTTCATCTCGTTGATTTAGTAGAGGGTCATAGTACCACAAAAACCGTTGGGAAAATTTTATCCTCTTCATAATTTTTTTTAGCATCATTGAATTTTTCATAATTTCCTGTAAGGTATTTGGGTATAAGGAACACTATCCATGAGCTTTGATTCTTGGTTTTTAACATTAGAAAATTCTAGTTTTTTTCTAAAAGCAGCTTTCGTTGGCTTTGCCGTTGCAGCGCCTATTGGGCCTATCGGTATTTTATGCATGCGTCAAAATCTTGCCCATGGATTTGCGATGGGTATTGTTTGCGGTATTGCCGTTTCTCTTGCTGATGGCTTTTATAGCTTTGTTGCAGCGATGGGCGCCAATATCATGAATACAATTATCCATGACCATAAAAATTGGTTCTATGTACTGGCAGGAAGTCTATTAATCTTTATTGGTTATCAAATTTTTACCACAACCTTTTCAGAAAATTCCTCGCATCTTAAGAAGAAAAAGCAGTACCTCAGTGCTTTTGTCTACACCCTTTTTCTTACACTTGCGAGTCCGATGACAACTTTTTTATTCATTGCAGCATTTACCGCAGCAGGTGTTTTTAAAACAACACTTTCGTCTCTAGACATAGTAAATTTAGTCGTTGGTGTTTCTGTTGGAGCAATGGCTTGGTGGACTATCTTGGCCGTATCAATTCGACTGATACGAAAAAAATTAAACTTTAAGGCCTTTCTTGTTATTAACAAAATTTCAGGATTTTCTATTATGGGATATGGTCTTTTTACCTTTTTACGCATTTTTTTCTAGAAAATTTTAAGAAACATACTTATGTATCTATTCAAAAGGATTAAATAAATGACTCAGGAATTATGGTTTTTTTGGCAAGGCATTATGGTGGGACTAATCGTCGCCATCCCCGTTGGCCCCGTTGCCCTTTTATGCATGCGATATGCCTTAGCCTATGGATGGCGTGTTGGCATCCTTGCAGGTCTTGGTACCGCACTCGCTGATGGCTTTTATGCTGGTATTGCTGCCTTTGGGGCAAGTTTTATTATTGATATGATTCCCGCTTATGGAAAATGGTTTTATCTAATAGCCGCTGGATTTCTAACCTATACAGGCATTAAAATTTTCAATAGTGTTATTTTAAATAACCTTAAAAAACTTCATGAAGAGAAACCTTACTCTAAAGCCTTTACGTCCACCTTGTTTTTGACGTTTGCAAGCCCTATTACAACCCTAGTGTTTGTGAGCTTTTTTTCGCGTCAGGATTTTCTAGAAAACCTTCAAGACTCAAGTATTTTTCCGTTGTCATTTGGCGTTATTATCGGTGCTTTTGCTTGGTGGGTGTTTTTAACAGGGATTGTTGGGTATTTAAGAACAAAGTTGAATGTTAAGGTTTTCACTTTCCTCAACAGAGCTTCTGGAATTGCAATCTTTACCTATGGGGTTGTGGCCTTTATTAAATTTCTGATGGAAATTAATATTCTTCCGAAGTTTATATAGGCGAATTATTTCTCTCAATAAGATAAGCTTCCATAGCTTGGGATAGAAGTGGCAACTTTCCATTAAAAAAGTGATCAGCGCCTTTGATAATATCGAGATTAATTTTAATTCCCTTTTGCTGACGCAATTTTTTCGCAAGTGTTTCAACATTACTAAGAGGAACTACCTCATCAATGTCTCCTTGAATCAAAAGACCGGAAACAGGACAAGGCGCTAGAAAATTAAAGTCATACATATTCGCTGGAGGAGAGGCAACAACAAAACCATCTAGTTCTGGACGTCGCATCAGAAGCTGCATAGCAATCCAAGCACCGAAAGAAAAGCCAGCAACCCAAAATCCCCTTGCATGGCGATTTTCTGTTTGCAGCCAGTCGAGCATTGTTGCGGCATCACTTAATTCACCATTGCCATCATCAAAGGCCCCCTCAGATCTCCCAACACCTCTAAAGTTGAAACGCATAACGTTAAACCCAAGTTTTACAAAAGTTTGATACATAACATAAGATACCTTGTTATTCATCGTCCCCCCTTGCATAGGATGAGGATGAAGAACTAAAGCAACCGGCGCACCTTCTCTTGTTTCATGGTAGCGACCCTCAAGACGACCAGCGGGGCCTGGGATAATTATTTCTGCCATGTATTACCTTCTTTAATTTGAATCTTATTGACAAAAACATTTAATCCTGAGTATAAAAGTCAGGATTAAGTTTTTTTATAAATTTAAAGAAAACTATATAGAGCTTTTATAAGAGTAGCAAGTAAAATGAAAATAGGAACTAAAGGTCGTTACGCTGTTATGGCCATGGTTGATGTTGCAAAATATGGCAACAAAACAACCCCTGTTTCTTTGTCTGATATTGCAGAACGCCAAGAAATTTCCCTTAGTTACCTTGAACAGCTGTTCTGTAAATTGCGTAAAGCTCACCTAGTTTCAAGCATGAGAGGAGCTCTTGGGGGCTATTTGCTGAGCCGTTCATCCGATCATATTTCGATTGCTGACATTATTGATGCTGCAGAAGAGCCTGTACGACTAACAAGATGCCCATCAATCAAAGGAAAAGGCTGCATGAAAAATGAAGTCCAATGCTTGACACATCATTTGTGGGAAGGAATGGGCAATCAGATTAGTTCCTATTTAAAGAAAATTTCTCTTCAAGACATTTTGGACAAAAAATCTTTAGAGCCTTGCGCTTTAATAGAGAGTCCCTCTTCTAATCATTTAGAGTACAGCACATGTTCTTAGAAGAAAAAACTTACCTAGACTACAATGCGACAAGCCCCATGATGCCAGGAGTCAAGGAAGTTTTGTGGTCTCTTTTAGATCTCCCCCTTAACGCATCTGCGCTTCATGCATGGGGACAACAAGCAAAACGCTTAGTCACTCAAGCACACCGTAAAATTGGGGCATATATTGAAGCACACCCTGACAGAATTTTCATAACCAGCGGCGGAACAGAAGCCAATAATTGGGTCCTTAAAGCACAACCGTGGAATCATGTTTTTATCAGCGCAACGTCTCATGATTCTATCTATAACGCATCACAAAACTTTGTAGAAGTTCCTGTTGATTCCCAAGGTCTTTTAGATCTTGGGTCTTTGGAAAAAATATGGAGATCTTCCTCTCAAGATTTATCCTGTTCTCTTCTTTCTTTTGTCCACGCTCACAATGAAAGTGGGGTCATCCAACCAACGGAAGATTTAGTCAATCTCGCAAAGCGGTATGGGATTTTTGTCCACGCGGATGTAACCCAATCTTTAGGAAAAATTCCTTTTTCTTTCACAAAAATGAATGTTGATTTTGCAACACTCTCGGCCCATAAAGTGGGGGGGCCGCAAGGGGCTGGGGCTCTTGTTGTTAAGGACCCTTCTTTGTTAACACCTTTCCTAAAAGGGGGAGGACAAGAACGAGGCTATCGATCAGGCACAGAAAATGTCCTATCGATTGTTGGGTTCTCTGAAGCGCTCGATCTTTTTCCCAAAGACCATATGGTGGAATTAAGAAAATGGCATCAAGAGATGGAAGAAGATCTTAGTTCTTTTACGCACCGCCATAATCACCCCCTTTACATTTATGGAAAAGAAGAGGAAAGACTACCAAACACAACATGTCTTTCCATGCCTTTTGTTGAAAGCGCGACACAGGTTATGCGATTTGACTTAGATAACATTTCTGTCAGCATGGGTGCAGCTTGCTCATCAGGGCGAATACAAGTATCACGCTCTCTAAGCCGTATGGGAACAAATAACTCTCTTGCTCAATCAGCGATTCGTGTTAGCAGTGGGTGGGCAACACAAGAAAAAGATTTGCAAAAATTTGCTAATATCTGGAAAAAAATCTACTTAGAATTAAAGGAAACTGCAGCATGACAGACAACCCAAAACCTATTTATTTGGATTATCAGGCAACAACGCCTTTGGATCCAAGAGTCCTAGAGGCCATGTTGCCCCATTTTCAAGAAAAGTTTGGGAACCCCCATTCTCGCAATCACTTTTATGGATGGGAAGCGGAAGAATCCACTGAAAAAGCCAGAGGACAAATTGCTTCTCTTATCGGAGCAGATCCACGAGAAATTATTTTTACCAGCGGCGCTACAGAATCAAACAATCTTGCCCTAAAAGGAATCGTTGATTTTTACGGTCATCAAAAAAATCATATTATTACCTGTGTTACAGAGCATAAATGTATTCTTGATACTTGTCGCCACTTGGAACAAAAGGGATTGAAGGTTACTTATTTGCCTGTTCAGGCCAATGGCATCATTGATTTAAATCAATTGGAAAATACGATAACAAACCAAACACTTCTTGTTTCAATTATGGCCGTTAATAATGAGATTGGGGTCATTCAACCCTTAGCAGAGATCGGAAAAATTTGTCGTCGCAATGGTGTCTTTTTTCATACAGATGCGGCCCAAGCTGTTGGAAAAATTCCGCTAGATATGGACAAAATGAATATTGATCTTTTAAGCATCTCTGGGCACAAAGTTTATGGACCTAAAGGGATCGGCGCTCTTTATGTGCGGCGCAAGCCCCGTGTACGTGTGATGGCCCAAGTCAATGGCGGAGGTCAAGAACGAGGCATGCGCTCTGGCACCCTATCTCCTGCCCTTTGTGTGGGACTAGGAGAAGCCTGTTCTATTGCAGCCCAAGAAATGATCCAAGAATCTGCACGTCTTTTAAACCTTAGAACACGGTTTTATGACCGAATTTTAAAAGAACTCCCAGAGGTATATCTTAATGGAGATTTAGAGCAGAGAATTCCAGGGAATTTAAATCTAAGCTTTGCCTATGTTGAAGGAGAAGGATTGATGATGGGCATTAAAAATTTAGCCGTGTCTTCAGGATCCGCCTGTACCTCCGCATCCTTAGAACCATCTTATGTTCTAAGGGCTTTAGGTGTCAGTGAAGATCTGGCTCATACATCTCTCCGGCTCGGATTTGGACGTTTTACAACAGAAGAAGAAATTGAGATCGCTGCAACTTCTATCATTGAGGCTGTTAAAAAACTACGCTCGATGAGTCCTCTTTGGGAAATGGCTCAAGAAGGCATTGATATTAAAAACATTCAATGGGCAGGACATTAAAAAGAAAGGAAACGAAAATGGCATACAGTAAACAAGTTATCGATCACTATGAAAATCCTAGAAATGTCGGCTCTTTTGCAAAAGACGATCCCTCTATCGGAACAGGTCTTGTTGGGGCCCCTTCTTGTGGAGACGTAATGAAACTGCAAATTAAAGTCAGCAGCGATGGCATTATAGAAGATGCAAAGTTTAAAACTTTTGGATGTGGGTCAGCGATTGCCTCCAGCTCTTTAACAACAGAAATGTTAAAAGGACTTAATTTGAACGAAGCCCTTGAGATTAAAAACATGGAAATTGTTGAAGAACTTGGGCTTCCTCCCGTTAAGATACACTGTTCTGTTTTAGCAGAAGATGCTATTAAGGCTGCTATCAAAGATTATAAGGAAAAGAATTCTTTATGAGCAAAGACGTTCTGACTATCACACCAAACGCTAGAACCAGAATTTTGACCCTTATTGAAAAGCGTGAAAAACCTTCTGTTGGTATTCGTATTGGAGTTCGAGCAAGAGGATGCTCTGGGTATACCTATACAATCGAATATGCAGATGATATCAAAGAATTTGAGGAAGTGATCGCTGTTGAAGACTACAAGGTTTGCATTGATCCAAAGGCGCTTCTTTTTTTGATTGGTACAAAAATGGATTACGTAGAAGAAAAGCTTCAATCAGGATTTATTTTTAAAAATCCCAACGAAAAAGGACGATGCGGGTGCGGAGAATCCTTCCATGTCTAGAACGTGCTGGTCATGTGACGAGGAAGTTGGTGCTTCTTTAGTATGCAATGCATGCCATAAAGTTCAGCCACCTCTTGATCTAAATCCTTTCGATCGTTTTGAGATTCCATCCCATCCTTCTGTAGACCAAGGGAATCTTAGAAAAAAATATCTTGAGATGCAAGCAGCCCTTCATCCCGATCGTTTTGTGTCAAAAACCAAAGAAGAACAACTCTACGCACATCAACAATCTGAAGCGTTTAATAATGCTTTTGTTGTTTTGAGGGACCCTACTAAGTGTCTAGAATCATTATTAAAAGGCGAAAAATTGCCACCTGATGATCCAGAAACTTTAATGGAAGTTATGGATTTGTATGATCAAATTGATAGCCTTTCAGATAAGGATGATCTTTGTGCTTTAGAGCAAAAAACATCTGAAAAAAGAGCGTTGGTTCTTGGGATTTGCATTAAGGCATTTGAAGAAACCAACAAAAAAATTCTTTTACAGGACTTTAAGAAACTCCAATTTTTTGAAAAAATTTTAATCACTTTGAAAGAAAAAATACACCGCCTCTCATGACACAATTTTTGCAAATTTATGAACCTGGACAAACACCAAAACCCCATGATTTTGATGGATGCGCTGTTGTGGGGATTGATCTTGGGACAACGCACTCTGTCGTTGCTATTGCCACCAACCAAAAAGTTTCTATTATTCAATTAGAAGGCGAAGATAATTTAATTCCATCGATTGTGAACTATGAAAATTCTTTTCCAATCGTAGGGAAAAAAGCAAAGGACTTATTGGGATTAAGCTCTGAAAACACAGTCACCTCTGTTAAAAGATCTATGGGCATTTCTGATAAAGAATTTATAGCAAACGAAAAATCTTATACGCCAGAAAAAATATCCTCTGATATTTTAAAATACTTGAAACAAGGGGCAGAAAAGCAATTAAAAAAACCTATTAAAAAATGTGTAATTACAGTCCCCGCTTATTTTTCTGAAGCGGCACGCTCTGCAACAAGACGCGCAGCAAGGCAAGCAGGGCTAGACGTTTTAAGATTGCTAAGCGAACCAACTGCCGCAGCGCTTGCCTATGGTCTTGATCAGACGCAAGACGGGATTTATGTGGTCTATGATCTGGGAGGCGGGACATTTGACATCACAATCTTTCACTTGCAAAAAGGAATCTTTCAGGTACTAGCAACAGGAGGCGATACCGCTCTTGGAGGGGACGATATCGATTATACAATCGCAGAATTTATCATGCCTTCTTTTAAGGACCTCAGCTATCCTCAGCAACAAATGATCCTCAAAAGATCGAAGTTTATCAAAGAATTTTTATCTAACAATCCATCAGAAAACTTTGAACAAGACGGGATTTTTGTATCACAAAAAGCATTTGATGATCTTGTTAAACCCTTTGTTGAAAAAACCATCAACCTATGCAAAAAAGCATTAGGGGATGCAAATATTTCTGATCTTTCAACCATTCAATCGATTATCTTGGTTGGTGGCTCAACAAGACTTCCTTTCGTTCGACAGGCTCTTAAAGATTTTTTTAAAAAAGATCTTTTATGCTCTATCAATCCAGATGAGGTTGTAGCAGAGGGAGCAGCCCTCCAAGCAGAGGCTTTAGTAAAAGGATCTTCCCATT
>VGCX01000031.1 GCA_016869935.1 Alphaproteobacteria bacterium | reverse complement strand
GCCGGCTTCTGAATGCAGCGGGGTTATGGGGTGCCCGCGTTCGTATTCTTGGTCAAAGCGTTTCCCTTCCCGCCAAATGGTTGCGGAAAAATGATCCGACAGGGCGTTCACAACGGAAATACCAACGCCGTGAAGGCCGCCGGATGTTTCATAGGCTTTACTTGAAAACTTTCCTCCAGAATGGAGGGTCGTTAGGATCACTTCTAAAGCGGATTTATCTGGGAATTTTGGATGCGGATCTACTGGAATCCCCCGACCGTTGTCATGAATTGATACCGTTCCATCATCATGAAGGGTTAGGTGAATATCCGTTGCGTGTCCTGCAACCGCTTCGTCCATGGCGTTATCCAAAACTTCGGACACCATGTGGTGAAGGGCGTGTTCATCCGTGCCGCCAATATACATCCCAGGACGCCGACGAACGGGCTCCAGTCCTTCTAATACCTCAATATCTTGGGCAGAGTAAGAAGGGTTTTTCTCTGGTTTTGTTTTCGAATCTAAATCAAATAAGTCTGTCATACTAGGCATTATGGGGAATTCTTTGATGGATGGCAAGATGAAGGAAAAAACAAAAAAAGTAAAAAAAATTGTTGACGTTTTGATATAAGGCCCTATATAACGATTGAGAGCTTAAGGAGCCGCGAGGTTTTTTTTAAGTTTGGTACCCTTTAGCATTTTTGCGAAGCACGCGTAAAACAAAGGGGAGGACGAAGGAGTGTATGTTTATACATGACTGAGTCCGAGACCTGTAGTTTTGCGATGTGATGCGTAAAAAGGGTGATGGGTACATGTTCATTGAAGAGAGTAAAGAAGAGATAGAGAAGGTAAAGACAAAGTCAGTTTTATATTTTGAGGATCTTTGGGGTTTAGGCCCTGAGGATTAAATTTGAGCTTCAGCAATGAAGCAAAGGTCAAATTCAACATGAGAGTTTGATCCTGGCTCAGAACGAACGCTGGCGGCACGCCTAACACATGCAAGTCGAACGAAGCATAGGTGCTTGCACTTATGACTGAGTGGCAGACGGGTGAGTAACGCGTGGGAATCTGCCTATCAGCGTGGGATAACTTCTGGAAACGGGAGCTAATACCGCATACGCCTGAAAAGGGAAAGGTTATTTACCCAATCTCATTTTAAATTGCTTAAACATTGTCATCCCTGCGAACGCAGGGAACCAGATGTTCCTCGCGGATGCGAGGATCTATACCTAGGTACCATGACAACAGCACCTTAATTAGAAACTTAAGGCACTCTTGCCTCCTGCTTTCGCAGAAGTCTACTGGGTCCTCGCGTTCCCCCTACGCTCCTACGGAGCTTCGGCGAGACAAGCCGCGAGGATGACAGTAATGGGGGGTTGCTCTGCATACTAAAAGCAATAAGCAGTTTAGAATGAGATTGGGGAGATCGTGTTTCTTTTTTGACAGCCCACTAGGCGACCAAGTGGTGAGAACGAAGGAGTGTATGTTTTATACATGACTGAGTTCGAATCCCGACGGTCAACGACGTGGATGTTAAAAAAGAAGCACGAGATGATCACTGATAGAGGAGCCCGCGTTAGATTAGCTAGTTGGTAGGGTAAAGGCCTACCAAGGCGACGATCTATAGCTGGTCTGAGAGGATGGACAGCCACACTGGGACTGAGACACGGCCCAGACTCCTACGGGAGGCAGCAGTGGGGAATATTGGACAATGGGGGAAACCCTGATCCAGCGATGCCGCGTGAGTGAAGAAGGCCCTAGGGTTGTAAAGCTCTTTTAGTGGGGAAGATAATGACGGTACCCACAGAAAAAGCACCGGCAAACTCTGTGCCAGCAGCCGCGGTAATACAGAGGGTGCAAGCGTTGTTCGGAATTACTGGGCGTAAAGAGCGCGTAGGCGGTTCTATAAGTCAGACGTGAAAGCCCTGGGCTTAACCCAGGAGGTGCGTTTGAAACTGTAGAGCTAGAGGACGAGAGAGGTGAGTGGAATTCCTAGTGTAGAAGTGAAATTCGTAGATATTAGGAGGAACATCAGTGGCGAAGGCGGCTCACTGGCTCGTAACTGACGCTGAGGCGCGAAAGCGTGGGGAGCAAACAGGATTAGATACCCTGGTAGTCCACGCCCTAAACGATGAGTGCTAGACGTTGGACCTTAAAGGTTCAGTGTTGCAGCTAACGCAATAAGCACTCCGCCTGGGGAGTACGGTCGCAAGATTAAAACTCAAAGGAATTGACGGGGACCCGCACAAGCGGTGGAGCATGTGGTTTAATTCGAAGCAACGCGCAGAACCTTACCAGCTTTTGACATAGGGATTAAGGGTAGAAGAGATTTTACCTGTCGGTTCGGCCGGATCCCATACAGGTGCTGCATGGCTGTCGTCAGCTCGTGTCGTGAGATGTTGGGTTAAGTCCCGCAACGAGCGCAACCCTTATCTTCAGTTGCCCTTATTCAGTTAGGCACTCTGGAGAGACTGCCGGTGATAAGCCGGAGGAAGGTGGGGATGATGTCAAGTCCTCATGGCCCTTATAGGCTGGGCTACACACGTGCTACAATGGTAACTACAACGGGCAGCGAAAGCGCGAGCTGGAGCGAATCCCTTAAAAGTTATCTCAGTTCGGATTGTTCTCTGCAACTCGAGAGCATGAAGTCGGAATCGCTAGTAATCGCAGATCAGCGTGCTGCGGTGAATACGTTCCCGGGTCTTGTACACACTGCCCGTCACACCATGGGAGTTGGTTTTACCTTAAGCTGGTGCGTTAACCCTTTACTGGGAGATAGCCAACCACGGTAAAATCAGTGACTGGGGTGAAGTCGTAACAAGGTAACCGTAGGGGAACCTGCGGTTGGATCACCTCCTTTCTAAGGTTTTCTCTATAGAATCACTCACAGATTCTATAAAAAACTCAAAGACCTAGTCTTTGGGGAGATTCACAACCTGACACACTGACTTTCGCTCTTTACCTTCTCTACCTCTTCCTCTCTTTCAGTGGTTTTATACCCTGCTTTGTAACTGCTTTCATTAGTAAAAAGTCCCATGAAAAAAACTCGTAGAACCCCTGAAAACCTTTCTGATCGCTTCGCCTTGTCTTTGGTAAAATTCCTTCGGTTTTTTGCAGATTCCTTTTTTAAAAAACGGTACGGTCACCGGGCTGTTGTTTTAGAAACGGTTGCCGCTGTTCCAGGAATGGTGGGCGGCGCGCTCATTCATTTTAAATCTTTGCGTCGTATTCAAGATGACAAGGGATGGATTGAAAAGCTTTTGGCGGAGGCTCATAACGAACGCATGCATCTGATGACCTTTGTTAATATTGCCCAACCTAATAAGTTTGAGCGACTCCTGATTGTTTTTGTCCAAATCATTTTTGTTATTTTTTATGGACTTTTTTATATCATCTCTCCAAAAACAGCCCATCGATTTGTTGGGCATTTGGAAGAAGAAGCCGTCTTAAGCTATACCCAATACCTAGAGGAAATAGAGAGTGGGCGGCTTCCAAACGTTCCTGCGCCGAAAATTGCAATTGAATACTGGGGCTTGAGCCCAAATGCCACTTTGCGCGATGTTGTTCTAAAAACACGTAAAGATGAAGAACATCACCGTGATGCGAATCATACTTTTTCCGACCAATTGCTTTAGGGCGTCCCCAGAATTTAAGATCTTATTGGTATAACGGTAAGGGAAGGGGTGCGCTATTATAGGGAACTTCGTGTGAAAAAGGGGCTATTGACAAAAAAATAAATAGATCTAAAGTGATTTTGAGTATACATGGAGTATTATCATGAACGTAAAACTCTATAGTTTAGTTTCCTTAGTTTTAATTTATAGTTCGTCAAGTTTTTCTGCATCGATATTATTTGAAAGCCTTAAAAATCCTCAATCTTTACGGTCTGTTGCCTCAACTTTTGTAAGAGGCTTTGCAACTCGAAGCGAAGATAAAGGAAGGTTTGCTCGCGCAACGTTTGATACGTCTTTTAAGCATATGCTTCAGGATCCTGAGGTGCAGCTTTCTTTTTTAAGGACCTTTACAGATCGAGAAGATATCGTTCAAGTGACGCCTTATCCATCGTCTATTCCTATACTAAGAAACAAAGAAAAAGGTCAGCGCCATATGGATTTTGCCTGTCGAATTCGCAGTGGTGACATTTTTATTGCGGAAGTTCAAGTGAGAAGAGAAGACCACTGGGATACAAGGGCTCTTTACTATGCAGCAGGTGTGTATTCCCAACAATTAGGGGAAGGAGACCCTTGGTTTATGCTTCAAAATGTTATTGGGATTAATATTTTAGATCACGATTCAGGAACACTGACAAAACCTGGAGATTTTGAAAAGCATTATATGATGATGGATCAATTACACCCAGATCAATCCTGGCCCTATATTCAAATACGGCAATTTGAGTTGCCAAGGATTAGATTTGACCTGCTTCCAGAAGGGCCAAAGAAAAATTGGTTAAAGCTTTTTAGAGAATCCACAAAAATGGATGATGTGCCAAAAGATTTTGATCCGATTATTCAAAGGGCTCTTAGTTATTTAGATAGAAAGAGGTGGGGGGGAGAACTTGTTTCTGCTTATGAATCAGAAGAACTTGATCTTTCAAAATACACAACAGTTCTGAAAGAAGAGCGAGATGAAGGCATTGCTGAAGGTAAAAGAGACATCGCTCTTAAAATGCTTAAGCGGAATCGGCCCATGGATGAAATTATAGAAGATACAGGTCTTTCTCTAAAAGAGCTTAATCAATTGAAAGAGCGTTGATAGTTTTTCCATGCTGTTTTTGGGCAAAAGGGGTTGGTGTAAATTCTTCTTGAAGGTTTGTGGAAAATCTTTATAATGGCCCTTAAATTATATGTAGGAAGGGGTGGACGAAACAATGCGTTGGTCCACCTTTTTCTTTTAGTGTGACGTTGTTAATTAGGAACGAGGATCGAAATGAGTGCTACAGTAGGTCGAGAAGTCTTACAAATTGCTGATGCAGTAGCCCGGGAGAAGGGGATTGACTGTGAAGAGGTCATTAAGGCCATGGAAGAGGCTATCCAAAAGATAGGTCGGACAAAGTATGGGCTGGAAAATGACATTCGAGCCTTCATTGATCGCAAAACAGGCGATGTAAATCTTGGACTTTACCATGAAATCGTTGAAGAAATCACCAACGTTGCGACCCAAATTTCCCTTGAGGACGCCTTAAAAAAAGATCCATCAGCTGAGGTTGGAGGCTTTGTTGTAGCAGAATTACCTCCTGTTCAATTTGGTCGTATTGCTGCCCAGTCAGCCCGCCAAGTTATTTCGCAAAGGGTTCGTGGAGCGGAGCGGGATCGGCAGTATATGGAATTTAAGGATCGGATCGGGGATACGACCTCTGGCATTATTCGCCGGAACGAATATGGAAACTATGTTGTCGATATTGGCAAGTGTGAGGCACTTTTGCGTCGGGATGAGTGTATTCCTCGGGAAAACTTCCGTCCAGGCGATAAAATCCTCGTCTATATTATGGATGTTCGGCCGGAACCTCGAGGCCCTCAGGTCTTTTTGTCAAGGACACACCCTTACTTTATGGCGCAACTTTTCCGGCAAGAAGTTCCTGAAATTGCCAGTGGCTTGATCGAAATTATCTCTGTTGCGCGTGATCCAGGAAGTCGGGCAAAGATTGCGGTCTTAGCAAAAGATCCCACCATTGATCCTGTTGGATCCTGCGTTGGAATGCGGGGGAGTCGTGTTCAAGCTGTTGTTAACGAACTTCAGGGTGAAAAGGTTGATATTATCGTATGGTCTGAGGATTTAGGGACTTTCGTTGTGAATGCTTTGGCGCCTGCGGAAATTAGCAAAGTTATTATCGACGAAGAAGAAGGTAAAGTAGAGGTTGTTGTCCCAACGGATCAGCTAAGCCTTGCTATTGGCCGTCGAGGACAAAATGTGCGCTTGGCCTCTGGTCTTGTGAAGATGGATATTAGCATTGTCACAGAGGAAGAAGAAGAAAAGAAACGATCTTCTTTGTTCAAAGAACGGGCTGAAAACTTTATTAGTGCTTTGGATGTTGATAATGTCATCGGACACCTGTTGGTCGCTGAAGGCTTTACCTCTATCGAAGAGGTTGCGGAAGCAGATCTAGAAGAGATTGCGAGTATTGAAGGTTTTGATGCAGATGTTGCAAAAGAGCTTCGTTCACGGGCGATTCACGCGGTGAAAGAAAAGATCAAGAAAGTTGATCAAGACTGTGCAGCTCTTGGAGTTTCTGAGGATTTAATGGCTTTTAAAGAGCTCCCTGCAGAGCATCGGTTAATGCTTGCGAAAAAAGGCGTCAAGACGTTGGATGATCTTGCTGATTTAGCGGGAGATGAATTGCTTGAAATTTTGAGCGGCGCTAGGATGTCTCTTGATGAAGCGAATGCTTTGATTATGAAAGCACGTGAACATTGGTTCGAAGAGGACCAAAAATAGGACAAAGTCATGACAGACAAAAAAGATACTGGTCAAGAAAAGAAACCTTTAACGCTCTCGACGTCTTTACATCTTAAAGATATCGTTGGGTCAGGAATCGTGCGTTCTTCGACACGGTCAAAAACAGTCGTTGTTGAAGTAAAAAATAGGACAAAAGGTCCTCGTCCTACTTCTAGGACGGATTCTATTTTTGGAGCGCCCAAAGACACGTCTCTTGATTCATCATTGCCCTCTCCAGGGCCAAAGCCTTTGGGGCAGCCCGTATCTCAGAAAGATGGTCTTTTAACGCGTGAAGAAAAGGATGCCCGTCTTCAAGCCCTTCAGCGCGCTAATCAATTCGTTCAGAAGCAAGAAGCTCGTCGGGATGAAATGGTGCGGCGGGATGCTGAAATCAAGAAAATGGTCGAAGAAAAGGAAGCTAAGACCCTAGAGCTTTTGGAGTTTGAAAAACAGCAAAAGGCTGAACAACAAGAATCTTTAGGTCATCCTGGTTCAGCCCAGGAAGAGTTTAAACCAAAAGTTAAAAAGGCTTTGGTAGATGATGAAGGGGAAGAGGATGCTCATAAAAAGCATCATGTTTACGAGGTTAAGAAGCTTGGGACAGGACGGCGTGAAAACAATCGTCATATAAACAAAATGACGGTGGAGGAAGCTCTTGATGATGAGGAACGTGAGCGGACACGAAGCTTATCTTCTTTAAAGCGTGCGCGTGAAAAAGAACGCAAAAAGATTCAAGAACAATTCAATCCTTTAGAAAAAGTTTCTCGTGAAGTCATTATTCCCGATGTGATTTCAGTGCAAGATCTAGCGAATCGTATGGCAGAGCGAGGAGCAACTGTTATTAAGACATTGATGAAGCTTGGGGTGATGGCAACGATTACTCAAGTTATTGATGCGGATACAGCGCAACTCGTTGTTGAGGAAATGGGCCACCGATTTAAGCGTATATCTGATGCGGACTTAGAAGAGTCATTGATTGCGGAAAAAGATAAGCCAGAGGACTTAAAACCACGTCCTCCAGTTGTGACGATTATGGGGCACGTAGACCATGGAAAGACTTCATTGTTGGATGCCTTAAGAACAACAGATGTGGCTTCAGGAGAAGCGGGGGGGATTACCCAGCATATTGGTGCCTATCAAGTGACCCTTGGTTCTGGAGACAAAATTACCTTTATTGATACACCTGGTCACGCAGCCTTTACGGAGATGCGCGCAAGGGGAGCCCACGTAACGGATATTGTAATCATCGTGGTTGCAGCAGATGATGGATTGAAAGAACAAACAGTTGAAGCAATTAACCATGCTAAGGCAGCAAAGGTTCCCATTATTGTCGCGATTAATAAAATCGATAAACCTGGTGCCGATGCTTTTCGTGTTAAAAATGAACTTTTAACGCAAGAGCTTGTGGTTGAGGAAATGGGCGGCGATATTTTATGCATCGAAGTATCAGCAACCAAAAAAATCAATCTTGATAAATTAACAGAAGCTATTCTGTTGCAGGCAGAAATGCTGGATCTTAAAGCGAACCCCTCTCGGGATGCTGTCGGCTCTATTATTGAAGCCAAAATTGAAAAAGGCCGGGGCCCTGTTGCAACGGTTCTGGTCCAAAATGGAACCCTTCGTACGGGAGATATTTTCGTTGCTGGGATGGAGTTTGGAAAAGTACGTCTTTTGTTGGATGATAAAGGCGAACCTATTAAAGAAGCAGCCCCAGGGTTACCAGTTGAAATTTTAGGCTTTGATGGTGTCCCTCATGCAGGAGATACCTTTTTTGTTGTTAAAGATGAATCCAAAGCACGGGAAGTGGCTGACCATCGACGCCTTAAAAAACGGGAGCGTAAGACAGCCCAAGAAGTCGCCTCTGTTACAGATTTCTTCGCCCAAACAGGGGATGTTAAAGAGCTGGCGGTTGTGGTGAAGGCTGATGTTCAAGGGTCTGCGGAGGCTATTATAGCGAGCCTTCAAAAGCTTGCAACCGATGAGGTGCGCGTCCGTGTTCTTCATTGTGGCGTTGGAGGCATTAACGAAACGGATATTTCCCTTGCTAATGCATCGCGGGCTTTAATCATTGGGTTTAACGTTCGTGCCAATGCTCAGGCCAGAGAACAGGCCCGTATTCAGCATTTGGATATTCGCTACTATTCGATCATTTATGAAATTATTGATGATGTAAAAGCGCTGATGGGTGGAATGCTCTCTCCAATTTCTCAGGAAACCTTTATTGGTCGAGCGACAGTTCGTCAAATCTTTAAGATTTCAAAAATTGGCACCATTGCAGGGTGTTATGTGACGGAAGGCGTCGTTCGTCGTGGATCGAAGGTTCGTATTTTGCGAGATGATGTGGTGGTGCATGAAGGACCTCTCAAATCTTTGAAACGCTTAAAAGATGAAGCCAAAGAAGTCAAAAACAACTTAGAGTGTGGTATGGCCTTTGAGAATTATAATGATTTACGCGAAGGGGATGTCATTGAGTGTTCAGAAGTTAAAGAAGTTTCTCGTACTCTTTAACCTGCTGGGTAACCTAGCATTTGCGACTGTAGCCTTTGATAAAGACCTTTTTATCAAAACAGTTCGTAGCTCTATCGATCAGGGGATTCAAACCCTGCTTCCAGGGGGCTATGAAACTCTCGAAATCAATACGAACTTGGAGGGATTTTCTTCCCACGGAAAAAGAGTCCAAGTTGTCCGTGGAAAAGATGGTCGAATTCATCGATTTTTTATCAAAATTTTTCATGAAAACACATGCTTGGATGATAGAAAAGCAGCGATTGCGGCTATTCAAAAAGTATCGGCTCTATGGGGATATCCAAAAGTTTTTTGGCACGACCAGGACTATAGGCTTTTTATCACAGAGTTTTTAGAAGCACCCCATGCAACACCTAAGGATTTCAAAAATTCAGCCTTTTTAAAAGAATTTATTAAAAACTTGAAAGCTTCTCATGAGGAGCTTTTTGACCTAAAAATTTCTGCTAGCACATTTTTGGATCGAACCAAAAAACGTCTTCAAGAATTAATTCAGGTCAGCCCCGAGTTGGATCTTCAACTTAAAAAAGCAAAAGAATTTTTAGAGACATTCCCTACAGAATCTAATGCTATCGTTCATGGGGATATCCAAGCAAATAATATTCTAAAGGCAAACGATCATGGAATTTTAATTGATTGGACGTCTCAACATTGGGGTGATGTTTTTGATGATTTAGGGTCACTGGCAGAGCAATTAAAATTTAATAAACACCAAGAAAAAGAGCTTCTAATCACTTATTTTGGGACAGCTTCCAAGAAACATTTTGAAAAACTTCATGCCCATCGTCAGCTAAATCGGTTGCATTTTGGTCTGTATTTTTTAAGAGAAGGTCTTAAAAAAGTAAAAGCTCAAAAAGCTAAACTAAAGCCAGGCATGTGCGGCCTTTCCACGCATCCTTTCGTACAAAAAGGACGAAAGATGTTGGAAGGGTTTTTAGAATAAATGGAATAATGTCAGAATTTTGGGAAATTATTTAACGTAAAGGAAGGTATATTATGAGATCTGCCAGACGTTCTATCAGACAAGAAGACTTTAATCCCACATTTCAGTTCGAACATGAATATTCTTTTCCTGTTGCAGGTGTTGATGAAGCAGGGATTGGGTCATGGATAGGTCCAGTCATGGCAGGTGCTGTTATTTTAGAAGACGGGGTCTCTCAAGACCTTTTATCGATGTTGCATGACTCAAAGAAATTGAGTGAAAAAAAGCGAGAACAAATCTTTGACTTGTTATACAAAAATCCTTTTGTCCACATAGGGGTAGGGGAGGCATCCTTAGAAGAAATTGTGACCCTAAATATCCGCAATGCAGGACTTCTTGCAATGAAGCGGGCCGTGATGGCCCTTCCTTTAAGGCCAAAAGCTATTTTAGTCGATGGAACAGGGCGCCCTGATTTTGAGGGAGAAGTAAAGCTTATTGTTAAAGGGGATCAGCGCAGCTATTCGATTGCAGCAGCCTCTATTATTGCAAAGGTGACGCGAGATCGATGGATCAAAAAACTAGCAGAAGAGTACCCAGATTATGGATGGGATACAAACGCAGGATACGGCACAAAACAGCACCAAGAAGCTCTTCATTCTTTAGGGGTTACACCGTGGCATCGGGTGACTTATGCCCCTGTAGCAGCACTACTAGAGGTGGGATGATTCATAATTTTAATGGCCTTTTTCATCAATGTTGGAAAGGCATGTTGGCCAAAATCTTTCTGATTGACCCATAGCCCAGGAAGGGTTTCATTTGTTGTGCCCTCAAGAATTTCAAGAGTTAAATGGAAATGGGTAAAAGTATGACTAATAAGAGTGGGGCTTTTTTTCCATTTCCCTTTAAAAGGCGCCGTTACTTTTTTCCTATGGGTAGCCCATTCAGAGGTTGGAAAGCCCATGAGTCCGCCCAGAAGTCCTTTTTCAGGTCTTTTTTCAATGAAAATTTCACCCTTACTATTTTCAATCCAAAATAGGGTGCCATAACGTTTAGGCTTTTCTGCTTTTTTTTCTCGTTTTGGGTAACGATCAGGATTTCTATCTTTTGCCTTGCAATGATTTTGGATTGGGCATTCGTAACATTTTGGGTTACTAGGAGTGCAAATGGAAGAACCAAGATCCATCAACGCTTGCGCGTAATCTCCAGGAAACTCATTGGATGAAATTTTTGCTGCATATTTTTTGATGGTTCTTTTAGAAGCAGGAAATTGTTCTTGAATCAAAAACAGTCTTGAAATAATCCGTTCAATATTGCCATCCACTACAATGGATGGTTTATTAAAAGCAATTGATCGAATGGCGGCGGCTGTGTAATCTCCAATCCCTGGAAGTTTCTTGAGCTGTGCTTCTTCTTCTGGGAAAACTCCTTGAAATTCTTCTACAATTTTTTTTGCACATAAATGAAGATTGCGGGCTCTAGAATAGTACCCAAGACCTTGCCATAGATGGAGCACTTCATCAAGGGATGCGCTTGCTAATTCTTGAACTGTTGGCCATCTTTCTAAGAACCGATGAAAGTAAGAAATGACTGTTGGAACGGTTGTTTGTTGCAACATAATTTCACTAACCCAGGTGTGATAGGGATTCGATATTTTAATCCGCCAAGGAAGGATGCGTTGATGCTCTTGATACCAGGCGAGAATATCTTTTTGAAATTGGGATATGTTCATGAAGAGATCTTAGCGGAATTTTTCTACGAATGCTTGCACTTTTAAGAGGCTTCCAGTACGCTTAGGAGCGTTCAAGGAGGAGTGCCAGAGCGGTTGAATGGGGCGGTCTCGAAAACCGTTGTGCGTGAAAGCGTACCGTGGGTTCGAATCCCACCTCCTCCGCCACCCTACGCCCTTCGGGCTTCGGGTGGCAAGCCACCTGAAGGCCGTTAGGGCTAGGAGCCTGTCTCCCGAAGCTTTAGCGTAGGGAGATGTTCCCCCGAAGCCTTGGCGCTTGCCTTGCCGAAGCTTTAGCGCAGGCAGGTAGGGGGGCTGGCTAATACAAGAAAAAAATCTTCCACAGACATCCCTTCCAAGAAATTCTTATGAAACTTTTTCGGGTGACAACACTAAAAATTAGAGTTTTTTAAAAGAAATTTTTCATGCAATATTGAAGTATGACTTCAAAAATACATGGAAATTTAAAGAGACCATGGTGGGTTTGAGACTAAGATGTGACCTGTATTCATAATACTTTTAAACGTTTCATCACAGGTGCTATAATCAACAAGATCGACTTTATAAGGAAGATCCGATTCTTCAAAGTCTTCGATTATTTTTACAAGGACGGCATCAGGAATTTTTTCTTTGTAGAACAAATCCACGTCTGAGAACTTTTTGACCTTTAGCGTTGTCCTTGATCCAAACAAATAAAATTTATAGGGATATTTGGACAAAATTGATTGAATAATTTCAAGATGACGGGGTTGAATGTTGATCATCACGAAGCCCCAATGGCTTTTAGAAAATTCTTAACTTCATTAGAAAAAGAGGGACAAATTTCAATAACCTTTTCAGCCTCAGTTTCTTGATAAGTATGCGTTGTTGGATTTCTTTTTCTTAAAAAATCAAACCATAGC
>VGCX01000030.1 GCA_016869935.1 Alphaproteobacteria bacterium | reverse complement strand
ATGGCCCCTCACAGTTTGAGCTTGGGGCCTTTTATGCATTGGGTACCGCTGTTTCAAAGAATGAAGGAGAAGCAGCTCGATTATATGAGTTAGCTGCCATACAAGGTATTGCTGCTGCTCAATACAATCTTGCAGCTCTTCACAAGAAGGGGATAGAGGGCGTCAGAAATGATGAAAAAGCTTTATACTGGCTTAAACTATCTGCAAAGCAAGGGTTTGAATTTGCTCAGCATGATCTTGGTATCGAGCATTTAAAATATAGTGGTGTCAAAAATGATGAAAAAGCCTTTAAATGGATCCAGAGGGCAGCTAAAAAAAAATTTGCTCCAGCGCAACGTGTTCTTGGTGCAATGTATGAAATTGGCAGAGGGGTTCCAATAGATATCAAAAAAGCACTACAGTTTTCTATGTCTGCTCTCGATAAAGGAGATATAATTGCTCATCATAATGTTGGTTTAATGTATCTTCGTGGTAAAGGAGTGCAAAAAGATGAAAAGAAAGCATTTGAATTGATTAATTTTTCAGCTCAAGAGGGATACTTAGAGTCTAATTGTGTTCTTGGTGTGATGTATTTAGGTGGGAAGGGCGTTGAAAAAAATATGACAAAAGCTATCCAGTGTTTACAGTCTGCCGCCGATCGTGGCCACGTCCCTGCTCGCTCAATGCTAAATCTGTTAAGCGGGAGAAGTAGTTTACAGGATTTTGCTGACATTATGAGAAATGCTTATAACCCTTCTATTGGGATTTTTTAATAAAAAACTATTTTTCTAATTTTTTAGGGGCTTCCTTTTGAAAGCCCCTTATGTGTTTTATATCCATCTGAACTTATTCAAGTATATTTAAAATGGACTGATTCTTCATAATCCATCCCTATGATCTTCAATAATATGGGCTGGATCTTGATGCAAAATAATATCAGCGTTTGGAAAAGCTTCTCGAATTTTTTGCTCTACTTCATGAGAAATTATGTGCGCTTCTGTTAAGGACATACTACCCGAAAGCTCTAAATGACATTGGATAAACTCCCCTGTTCCAGAAGAGCGCGTTCTTAAAAGATGGTATCCATGAACTTTTGGGTGAGAACGAATGATATGCCCAATTTTTTGTCGCTCAGTCTCTGATAATTCTCTGTCCATTAAAATAGCCAGAGATTGTTTAAGAATCTTATAAGAAGCATAGGCAATATAGCACCCAACGATCGCTCCAAAAAATGGATCCAAGAATCCAATATGCAAATATTGATCGCCTATAATAACCGCAAGGATACCCCCGTTGATAAAAAGGTCTGTTTTGTAATGCGCATGATCTGCTTGAATCGCCAGAGAATTTGTTTTTCGAATAACACGCTTTTGAACAAAAACAAGGACTGCCGTAAGAATAATAGAAATAATCGTTGCAGCAATAACAAAGCCAGAGTTTTCTAAGGGCTGTGGATGAATAAATCGCTCAACTGCCTCCTTAAAGATAAAAACTGAAGATCCTAAAATAAAAAGAGATTGCCCAAGGGCTGATAAAGCCTCAATTTTTCCATGACCGAATCGATGATCAAGATCTGCGGGTTTTGCCGCATGATAAATAGCAATTAAGTTCAGAAAAGACGCAAAAGAATCAACAAGAGAATCAATCAAACTTGACAACAAGCTAACAGAATCTGAAAGATGCCAAGCCACTGCCTTAACAGCAATTAAGATCAGGGAAATCCCTGTTGCAAGCAAAGCTGCAAACTTTTTCAGCGCAACGTCGTTCAATTATGCCCCCTTCATCATTCTTTATATCAAGATATCAAGTTAAAGCTAATGCTTCAAGGTTTTCAAAATACTTTAATGCCTCAGGATTGGCCAGCGCATCCTTATTTTTAACAGGACATCCCTCAATAATATTTTTAACGGCAAGCTCTACTAATTTTCCGCTTTTTGTTCTTGGAATATCTGGAACCGCTAAAATGATTGCAGGAACATGGCGAGGCGTTGCATTTTGCCGAATACTAGTTTTTATCTGGTTTTTAAGATCTTCGGTTAACGTAGATCCCTCTCTAAGTTTTACAAATAAAATAATTCGAACGTCATCTCCTGTGTTTTGCCCGACAACAATACTTTCAAGGATCGTATCAACTTTTTCGACTTGTCGGTAAATTTCTGCCGTTCCAATTCTTACCCCTCCTGGGTTTAAAACTGTATCGGACCGCCCGTAAATGACAAATCCATCGTGCTCTGTTTTTTCAGCAAAATCCCCATGGCACCAAATATTGGGATATCGTGCAAAATAAGCATTATGATATTTTTTTCGGTCTTCATCTTTCCAAAAATAAATCGGCATGGAAGGGAAGGGTTTTGTACAAACAAGTTCCCCTTTTTCTTGTAGAACAGGGCTCCCTTCGTCATCAAAAATTTCAACAGCCATCCCAAGTCCTGCTGTTTGAATCTCGCCCCGCCATACAGGAGCAATTGGATTCCCTAAGACAAAACAAGATAAAATATCTGTTCCCCCTGAAATAGACATCAACCCTAAGTCTTCTTTGATGTTTTGATAAACATAGTCAAAGCTTTCTGCTACAAGAGGGGATCCCGTTGATGCCATGTCTTTTAAAGAAGAAAGATCGTGGGATTCTTTTGGACAAAGCCCACGTTTTCTCCATTCATCAATCACTTTAGCAGCAATTCCGAAAAAAGTTATGCGCTCTTGTTCTATAAAGTCAAATAAAATATGGTCACTTGGATGCACAGGTGACCCATCATAAATTAAAACAGTGGCACCACTTGCAAGAGCACTCACCTGCCAATTCCACATCATCCAGCCACAGGTAGAAAAATAAAAAACCCGATCGTTCGGCTTTATATTACAGTGCAGCTGATGTTCCTTTAAATGTTGCAGCAGCGTTCCACCAACCCCATGCACAATACATTTTGGCACACCCGTTGTTCCTGACGAATACATAATAAATAGGGGATCGTTAAATTGAACAGGAACGAAAGCAATTTCTTGGGGTTCATAGGCTGTCAAAATATCTTGGTAAGAAATACTATCTGGAATAGGTTCAAAGTGATCATATAAGCCATCATAGGAAAATACGATTGTTGATTTTAAAGACGGCAACAAAGATTGTATTTCTTTTACCTTACAAAGACATCCATGTTCCTTACCCTTGTAAACATAACGGTCAGAAGCTACAAGAACGGAGGGCCCTACTTGGCCAAAGCGGTCAATAACAGCAGACACACCAAAGTCTGGAGAACAAGACGTCCACACGGCCCCTAAACTTGCTGTTGCAAGCATACAGATGATGGCTTCAGGTGCATTGGGAACGAAGCCCGCTACGCGGTCCCCTGGCTTGATTCCAATTTTTTGAAAGTACTGTGCAACTTTTGAAACTTGTTCATAAAGAGATTTAAAAGACAGGCGACGGTGAATAACATTCTCACCCCAAAAAATTATTGCGTCTGTTTCATCTCTGCGCCCTAAAAGATTTTCTGCGTAATTAAGGGTTGCATCCTCAAAAAACTTTGCTTTTTCTATCGAATGCGCCTGACTTAAAATTGTTGTAGCGTTTTTTGAAAACTTTACAGTACAAAATTTTGAAACAGCTTCCCAAAAATGAGATATCTCTGTCGTTGACCAATGATGCAGCTCGGAAAAATCAGAAAATAAACGCCCGTAGTTTTCTTCAACAAAGGCCATAAATTTTATTATATTAGCTTCTTGAATGCGCTGAACAGAAGGAGTCCAAAGGGGATGATTCATTAACTTATCCTTAAATTTTTTATAAAATAAACTTCGAAAGATCTACGTCTTGTGACAGTTCCCCCACCTGTTGCACGACATAGTCCTTTGATATTTCAATGGTCTTTTCTTTTTGATCGCTGGCACTAAAACTGATCTCTTCTAGAACTTTTTCGATCACGGCATGGAGCCGTCTTGCCCCAATATTTTCAACATTTTCATTGACACGAAAAGCAACTCTAGCAATTTCTTGAATCGCATCTTGTGTGAAATTAAGCGCGACACCTTCTGCTTCCATCAGTGCTTTATATTGTCGAATCAGACTGGCTTCAGGCTCTGTTAAAATTCTAATAAAATCTTCTTGGTTCAAAGAATTCATTTCGACCCGAATGGGCAAACGTCCCTGCAGTTCTGGCAAAAGATCCGAGGGTTTTGCCACATGAAAAGCTCCCGATGCGACAAACAAAATATGATCTGTTTTAATGGACCCATGTTTTGTTGAAACCGTCGTTCCCTCAATTAAGGGCAAAAGATCTCTTTGAACCCCTTCCCGACTCACACCCCCTTCAAGGCGACCTGAGCGCGTACATATTTTGTCAATTTCATCCAAAAAGACAATGCCATTTTGTTCAACATCTTGAATGGCTTTTTTAACAACAGACTCTTGATCTATTAGTTTGTCGGTTTCTTCTTGCATAATAATTCTACGCGCTTTACCAATCGTCATTTTGCGACGCACAAGATCTTTCGACCCTTTACCCAAAATCTCCCCTAGGTTAATCATTCCCATTTGAGCCCCTGGCATTCCAGGAATTTCGAACGCTGGCATTCTGGATGCTGCACTCGCAATCTCTATATCTACTTCCTTATCTTCAATCGCTTGATCCTGAATCATCCGAGAAAATTTTTCTCGACTTTCTTCACTGCCATCCTTTCCAAGAAGAGCCTGCAACAACCGTTTGTTGGTATGCGTAATGGCTTGAACTTGAACCTGCTCTCCAAACGCCGCTCGCACTTTATGAATGGATATTTCTAAGAGATCTCGAATAATTTGTTCGACATCACGACCCACATAGCCAACTTCCGTGAACTTAGTCGCCTCAACCTTAATAAAAGGGGCCTGAACAAGGGTTGCAAGACGCCTTGAAATTTCTGTTTTTCCAACCCCTGTAGGGCCAATCATCAAAATATTTTTCGGCAAAATTTCATCCCGCAAAGGGGGAAGAACTTGTTGGCGTCTCCAGCGATTTCTAAGAGCGATCGCAACAGCTTTCTTGGCGCCAGATTGGCCAATAATATGTTTATCTAATTCTGAAACGATTTCACGCGGGGTAAAAGACATAAGAACTATCCTTCTAAAATCTCGTAACTAAATTGATCACTTGTATAAATACAAAGTTTACTTGCAACATCCATGGCTTTAAGCGCAATGTCTTTTGCTGTCATATCAGTACAATCGACTAAAGCATTTGCAGCCGACAAAGCATAGGCACCACCAGACCCAATACCCACAACGCCATTTTCTGGTTCAATCACATCCCCTGTCCCGCTCATAATAAAAGTAGACTGAGAATCTGCAACAACCATCATGGCCTCCAATCGACGGAGGTATTTATCCGTACGCCAATCTTTTGCAAGCTCAACACAGGCGCGTGCAAGATTTTTTGGATATTGTTCAAGCTTTTGCTCCAATCGCTCAAACAAAGTTAGAGCATCGGCCGTTGCCCCAGCAAATCCACCAATTACTTTTCCTGCTGCTAAGGTACGAACCTTTTTTGCATTGGTTTTAAGCTTAATATGACCAAGGGTAATTTGCCCATCTCCAGCAACAATGACCTGAGGGCCTTTACGAACGGAAACTATCGTTGTTCCGTGCAATTCTAGGGGCATTGGATTCATATTTAACTCTTTTTCAATCTTCATAAATTAAAAGTATTATGCAAGAAATAGCCAGGAAATCAAGGAAAGAAACTTTTTTGAGTTAGTTGACTAAAACATACCCATCTTTAAGGGTTTTAATGATCGCTTCAGGATTTTCTGGGGAAAGTTTTTTTCTAAGTTTATAAATATGGGTTTCTAGGGTATGTGTATCGATTCCTGATTTATACCCCCAGACATGTCCTAAAATTTTTTCCTTTGATAGGGGCTTTTTGGTTTTATGCAGCCTATCTAAAATCATAATTTCTTTTTCTGTTAAAGAAAAAGTTATCTTGAGATCAGCATGGAAAGCTTGACGGGTTTTGGGGGATATTTCATAAGAACCAACAAAAAAAGTATCTGTTTTTTTCTTGGCACATGCTTCGCGATAAAGATCCAATAACTCTTCCAAAGAAATAGGCGAAGAATTTTTATCAAGGACTATAATGGGAATGGAAATTTCAGGGGGAAGATCCTCAGAAAAATTATCCCAGAAAAGGCATGTCGCGCTTGATAAAATATGATCGGGATTATAAGGATGACACGTCATATTTTGTGCCTCAAAAAAATCAGCAATCACTTTATAAAGTATCTCTTGGTTGGTATGAATTAGAACTGTCATCAAGAGATACCTTTCTTAGGCGTTTCCCCTCGAGCTTTTAAAAGATTTATGGCTTCTTCTTTGACAATATCTTGGTTACCCATCGAATGTTTTAACAACACATCGGGTTGAATTCCAACAGATTGAATATTCCGTCCCTTAGGAGTTAAATAATGGGCTGTCGTTAACTGAATCGCTGCATATCCAGGAGAAAGCGGCAGAATACTTTGCACTTTCCCCTTCCCAAAAGAAGAGCTTCCCATAATAAGGGCCCGTTGGTGATCTTGAAGGGCTCCTGCCATAATTTCTGCACACGATGCTGTGCCCTCATTCACCAAGACAATCATAGGAAGCGAAGGGACGAGGGCCTCTTTTGCTGTCTCATAGCGATAAGTTTTTTCTTTTTCTCTTGGCTGAACTTGAACAATAACAGAATTTTCAATAAAAAAATTCGTACACTTCAAGGCCTCATCCAAAAGCCCTCCGGGATTATTTCTCAAATCTAAAACAAGCCCTTTGGGGTTTTGTTTTAAGATAGCCTCAAGCGCTTTTTTTAGGTGAGAACTTGTATGTTGATAGTTAAAATTTGATAGCCGAAGATAAGCAACGGGTCCTTTCATTTCCCATCGAATGTTTTTCATGACAATTTTTTCTCGTTTTAAAGTAAAGCGAACAGTCTCCAAAGACCCCTCTCGTTTAATTTCTAAGACAATAGGTTCGCTTATGGTTCCTTGCATCAAGTCGCCTATTTCTAATAGAGAAAGACCGTCAGTTTTTTTTCCATTAATCGATAAAATTTGGTCCCCTGGCTTAATCCCTGCACGCCACGCTGGGGAATATTCAAAAGGAGTAATAACCTTAGTTTTTTCACCTTCTTGAACCAACTCAAGGCCAATTCCTTCTAGCTCTCCCTTAAAATTTACAACCATATTTTTATAGCGCTCTTCTGGAATATAGTAAGAATAAGAATCAACGGTTCTCATCATCCCAGAAATAGCCCCTTCAATAAGCTCCCTATCCGAAATTAAAACGGCTGATTCTTGTCGAATATGGCGAAAAACTTCATTAAAGAGATGGAGAAGACGGTACGTATCTGCAGGAGTTTTTGATGCATTTCCGTTTACAATAATTCCGAAAAGCAAAAAGATAGAAAACAATATTTGTGTCCTGTGTTTCATCTAGCGACTCCCAGAAAACCAAGGGGAAGGGTCAATCGGAACTTCCTTATCTCGAAGTTCAAGATAAATGTAAGAAGGTGTTTCTTTTGTTGTATAGCCAATAGGTTCCCCTGCAAGAACAACCTGCCCAACAGAAACATCGATTTCATCAAACCCAACCATAAGCGTATGATATTCTCTGTCATGGGCAAGAATGAGAACCTGGTTATATTTTCTAAAAGGACCCGCATAAACTACTTTTGCACTTGAAGGGGCATATACCAAAGTTCGAGAGGTTGTTTTAAAAACGATCCCTAACCCTTCTGGATTCAAAGAATCTTTTGACCCAAAAGAAGAAACAATCTTACCTAAAACTGGTTTCACTTGATACTTTTGCTTGCCAGATTTTGATTCTACTAGTTGGGTTTTTTCTACTGTTTTAACCTCATGAACTAGCTCTTTTAAATTTCGAGACTTGCTTGCTAAAAGACTCATTCTTTGTTCCAAGATTTTCCGATTTTTAATTTCAGATTCAATCATTCGTCTTCTTTTTTTCAAAAGTTCTTCTATTTCTTTATGACGTTGCTGATAAATTTCTATAAACTTCTTCGCAGAAACTTTGGCTTGTTCAATGGATACCTGAACTTTTTTTAACGCCTCTATTTCATGACGCATAAGATCCGTTGTTTTTAAAATATGCCTAATAAAAGCATTGAGAATAATCGTTGATTGTATAAGGCGCTGAGGTGTCATAGAAGAGCTTAAAATTGCTGTTGGAGCAATTGTTTGTATTTTCTTTAGCGCTGAGAGGTACAGATTCGTATGAAGCAGCTGCTTTTCTAATGTGATGGTCTTTTGTTGTTTTTCCCATTCTAATGACTGAAGTTTTTCTTCTGCATCTATACATAAACTTTCCTGACAGCGACACTGCTCTGCAACAGAAGAGAGTTTCTTTTTCAAGGACGTTAAGGATCCCTCGCCTGCAAAAGATCCGCTAAAACTTGTCAAAGAAAGAAATATCCCTAAGAGATAACGAGCGAACATCCAGTCATTTCCTTTGGAATAGGGAGATTTAGAAGAGAAAGAACCGTTGGAGCAATGTCTTGAAGCTCTCCTTGAGGTTTTAATTTTATGGTTTTTGAGCCCCCCACAAGAATAAAGGGGACAAGATTTGTTGTATGAGCCGTATGCGGCATGCCGTTTTCTTTCATATGTTCCGCATTTCCATGATCTGCCGTGATTACCATTCTTCCTCCTCTCTCTTTTAAAAAAGAGGTTAACTGACCAAGGCAATAATCTATTGTTTCAAGGGCCTTGATTGTTGCTTGAAAATTACCCGTATGCCCAACCATATCAGGATTTGCAAAATTAAGGACAACGAGCGCATAGGGTGTCTCTTTCATTTTTTCTATCACCTGATTCGTTAGTAATTCTGCGCTCATTTCAGGCTGAAGGTCATATGTTTTCACCTTGGGAGAAGGCACCAAAAGACGATCTTCCAAAGGATAAGAAACTTCTGTTCCTCCATTGAAGAAAAAGGTCACATGAGCATATTTTTCGGTTTCTGCCGCTCGAAGCTGCTTAAGGCCATAGCGCTGAATAATTTCTCCCAATGTATTGTGCGGTTGCTCTGCAGGAAAAAGAGAGGGCATTAAAGGATCTAAAGATGCTGAATAAGATTTCATTCCAAGCGTTGCTGCAAATTGACAACCAAGAGATCGCTCAAACCCATTGAAATCTTTTACAAGGAACGCTGATAAAATTTGCTGCACGCGGTCTGCTCTAAAATTAACCATGAGCACGCTATCATTTTCTTGAATTCCTTTGTATCCCCCGACAACAAGAGGCGGAATAAATTCATCATAAACCTCTTCTTGATAAAAAGAGGCGATCGCCTCTTCTACTTTTTCAACATGAATTCCCTTCCCTTCTGCAATTGCCTGAAACGCTTTTTCTGTTCGATCCCATCGCTTATCACGATCCATACCATAAAAGCGACCCATGATTGTTGAGATCTTTGCATAGGTTAAGGGTTTTATAAAAGATTCTAACTCTTTTAGATACAAAAGAGCACTTTGTGGAGGTGTGTCTCGCCCATCCAAAAAACAATGAATATGGGTGTAAATGCCACGATCATTAAGGATTTTTAAAAATCCTTCCATGTGCTTTTGATGAGAATGGACACCCCCTGGAGACACAAGCCCCAAAACATGACAGACATTATTATTTTGCGTCGTTTTTTCTAAAAATGATTCCATCAATGGTAAGGATTTAACGAGATTTTTTTCAAAAGCATCCGTAATTCTTGGTAAATCCTGCATCATAACACGACCGGCTCCTATCGTGGTATGACCTACCTCTGAATTACCCATTTGGCCAGAAGGAAGACCTACTTTTTCCCCTGATGCATCAAGATGGGCTTGGGGGCATGTTTTTTGAAACCCTTCCCAATTAGGAAGATGCGCTTGACTAATAGCATTATAGGCAGAAGGAGGCGCAATACCCCAACCATCTAGAATACAAAGTACCAAAGGAGAAATAGATTCTTTATAATCCACTGTCATTCTTCTTTTTTAATCCAACAAGCTTTCATCAAAATCTGTTATAGGAAGAAGAGGGATAAGCTCCCTAAAAGCATGCAAAGGGAGGGATTCCATTTTCTTTTCTTTAATAGTGAGAAGCGTATTAAGAAGAGTTTTTTGAGGTCCCTGGGGCAACCGCTCAATAATTAATCCTGCCTCTGCCCAGAGTTTAGCACGAAGCAGACTTATCACAAAACATTGCTGTCCTTTTGGATTTTCAGGAAGCATTTCATAAAGTTCACGAATTGTATGAGCATGGGATGTTGGACTATTGTCAAGGGCAAATAGATCAGCGTAGGTTTTCGCAAGAGCCAAGGACGGATCAAGCACCCAAGCGCTCACTAAAACTTTTCTTGCGCCACGACTATCTTTCTGCCGATGTAAAGCCTCTGCATAAGCAACCGCATTATCCTGATAATTTGGTCGAGCAGCAAATGCTACCTGGAAGCATTCTAATTGTTTGAGAGGATGAGGCTCTTCCATCCCTAAATTATAAAAAACAATCGCTTTTTCTTCCTGGGCTTTTTCTTTAGAAAGTCCTTGATACTGGCGACAATTTTCAAGAGCCTTTTTTGCCTCTACCCAATCTTTGATTTCTTTTCTGTAAAGAAATGATTCTCTCCAGAACCAGCCTTCTTTTAAAAGATTTTTAGGGGCTGTTTGGAAAAAATTTTCAAGGGCCTTCCAGTTTTTATCTTTTCTATCCTGAGAAACTTTTGAAAGCATTTTTAAAGCACCATAATCCTGGAAGGTCGATACCTTAGGTACCTCCTCTCCTCCATGATAGGACCTTAAAAGCTTTGGCAAACCAGAATTGGGCAAAAACTTTTCTGCTTCTTTGAGAAGCTCTTTTTTCTGTTCCTCTGTTCCAAGATACCCCTGAATTAAGGATTTCTCTAACAAATGAACTCCTTTTACGGTTTTCTTTAACTGCGCTTCTTCCGATAAGTTTAATAACAACCAAATTTTATTCTTGACCCAGCGAGCCATGACCAAAATGCAAAACACACCAAAGAAACCAACTAAAATAATATTAAGGGACGTTGTAATATGCCACTGTCTCCAAGTCACCGATACGACCCCTGAGGTGTCCATAAGGAACAAAAAAATGAAGCCAAAAAGAGCTAACTTTAAAAGAAATATTATAAGTTTATTTTTCATTAGGTTCTCCAGAAACTAAAGATTGTATCATTCTTTCTTCAAGAATTTTTAAAGAAAAGTTAACATTTTCCAATAAGTTAAGCGCATCTTCTAAGGCCGGGAGTTTTTGCTCTGACTCTTTTAACGCATTAAGTGCTTTTGCAAAATTTTTCTGGGCAATAAACTTTTTTATTTTCCGCCTTACGGATTCATTGGTTTGCGTTGTTACAATAAAAAATTTATTCCAACTAAATTGAGACTGAAAATACTTTAGGGGATCTACCCAAAAACTTTTTTCATCCTCCAAAAGTGAAGTGCTTGAATTTTCTTGAGGTTCATCAATTATAAGCCAAAGATATTCAATCGTTGGAATTCCTTGAGAAGCATGCTCTAGAAGACTTTTCACTTGAGGAATTTTTTCTAACTCTAGAGCGGCAACTTCTCTCAATTGATCTAAAGAATCTTTATAAGGTCTGCCTGACCAAACTTCTGTTATGAATTGATGCCAAAGAATTAATTTAATAAGGTCTTTTTTTGTATAACTTGTAGGATTTGATAGAGGTCGTTCGTTAATTTCTTGAATAGCGGATTCTAAGTGACGAACTTGGGCCCTTAGGGTTTGAATATCTGCTTGAAGAGGAATAATCTGATTTAGATCTTTTTGGTCCTGAGAAACTGAAAAAACCAAATAACCCAGCCCAGCCAAGATAAAAAATAACAAAATTAGTTTTTGAATCTTTCTGGATTTCTTTAATGGTTTTTCTGCTTGGTGTTTCATAAAATTTCCTTAAAATGTTCCATTATCCTACATGATTTTTTATCACTTGCCAAAAGCTATTCATCGAAGAATTTTTTGTTATTATGCTATTTTTCCAAGGAAGGTCTTTTAATTTATTGGCGATCTCTTGACTAAATGAGACGGCCACAAGAGTGGGATAGAGAAATTCTAGCCCATGGAACCTTATCAAGTTTACAAAAGTCTCTGCGGTTTTTTTAGAAAAAAAACTAACAGTTTTTATCTCTCCCTTTTTAAGATGGTCCATAAGGTCAGGGCTTAAGATTTTCGCACTTTCTGTTTTATAAACTGTTTTTGTTTGAATAGAATACCCTAAAGGGCCTAGATATGCCTCTATATCAAGTGTTTTTGACTGGCCTGCTATATAAAGAATTGGCCCCAAATCCTGGGGATTTTTTGTTTTTATAAATTCTACAAGCCTTAAAACAGAGGCAAACGAGCGTACAGATACAGCGCCTTTTTCCCTTAAAAGGACTTCTAAAGATTGCCCGACACAATAGATAGTCACATTAGGCCGAAAAGATTCCAAGAAATCTAGAGCATTGCGGCTTGTGATGATCAGTGTTTGATGTCCAACCAAAGAAACGGGCTCTAAAGGAACAACGGTTAACATAGGCTCTATAAAAAAAGAGAGGCCCCTTTTTTTCAACACCGTACCGATTGCGAAGCTTTGGGGATAGGGTCGCGTCAGAAGAATCATTCTTTATCCATGAAACGCTTGAGGCAATCTGCCACCTCAAGACCTAGCATGATGGGATCTGAGCCTTGCGCCTCATGGCGCACACCCTTTGATCCATCTTCAACTCCAAGAAATCCTTTCAACACCAGCCCCTCTTTTGTTTTGATCGCATAAGACCCAACAGGGGTTCGGCATGTTGCATCCAAAGATTTTAAGAGGGAACGCTCTGCTGTAATGCACAAAAAAGTTTCTTCATGGTTGAGAGGAGCTAAAAGATCTTTTATGTCCTGACGGTCTTTTTTAATGCACGCAACAATTGCC
>VGCX01000029.1 GCA_016869935.1 Alphaproteobacteria bacterium | reverse complement strand
AATTAAAGGTATCTTTATGACACGGACAACATTTTTACCTTTTGCAAAGCCAACAATTACAGAAAAAGAACTTCAAGAAGTTCAAGCCTGCTTGGAATCAGGGTGGCTTGCAACAGGGCCTCGCGTCCAAAAATTTGAAGAACTATTAAAGGAATACGTTGGGCGCCCCTACGTAATGGCGGTGTCAAATGCAACCGCCGGACTTCATCTCGCCCTTTTGACCCTGAATCTAAAACCCGGGGACGAAGTCATTACAACAGCCATGACCTTCGTTGCTTCGGCTAATACGATAGAGCACGCTGGCGGAAGGCCTGTCTTTGTGGATATGGATCCAAAGACATATAATATGAATCTGGATCAGGTAAGAAAAGCCATTACCCCCAGGACCAAAGCCATCATGCCCGTTCATTATGCAGGGGCGCCTGTGGATTTGGATGCGCTTTATAAAATTGCAGAAGAACACAACCTTCGTATTATCGAAGACTGCGCCCATGCGATTGGGACAAAATACAAAGGAAAGCGTTTAGGATCTTTTGGGCATATTCAAGTCTTTAGTTTTCATCCCAACAAAAACATGACAACAGCGGAAGGGGGGTGCGTTGTCACCGATACCCCTGAATCCTTTGAGCAGATGAAAATCATGCGGTTCCATGGCATTAACAAGGACGCCTTTAACCGATACTCAAAGGATGGAAGCCCCTTTTACGACGTTGTAGCGCCTGGTTTTAAATACAATATGTCGGATTTGCAGGCAGCCCTTGGCATCCATCAATTAGCGGCGCTTGATCATTTTATTGAACGACGCAACATCCTAGTCAAACGGTATCAAGAAACTTTCAAAGATTGGCCGGAGCTGACGTGTCCTGGCATTTCGAATTTTGATCATTTGCATGCCTGGCACCTTTACATCCCCCTTGTCAATTTGGATCGAAGCCCAGTTCACCGCGATGTGATTATAAGTCAAATGAAAGACCATAATATTGGTCTTGGATTTCATTATCAGGCTGTGCCGCTCTTTACTTATTACCGTCAAACCTATGGGTATAAAGAAGGCGATTTTCCTCACGCGGAAGATTTTGCAAATCGGGCGATGACGCTGCCCCTGTTTCCAACTATGACGGAGCAAGATCAGGATGATGTCATTGAGGCACTTTGGAAAGTTTTACGAAAGAAATAAAGAATGTCAGAGATTTATCTATCCGTTGTTGTCCCCGTTTATAATGAAGAGGAAAGCCTTCAGGCTTTGTCCGATCGATTGATGCCTGTTTTGGAATCGCTCAAAAAACCTTATGAGGTGATTTATACCAATGATGGATCTAAAGATAAGTCTTTGGAAATCTTGCAAAAACTCCATAAACAATATCCAGATCATGTGCGTATTATCGACTTTATGGGGAACTTTGGCCAGCATATGGCGATCATGGCTGCTTTCGAACAATCCCGAGGCAAAGTTGTTATTAACCTTGATGCGGATCTTCAAAATCCTCCAGAAGAAATCCATAAATTATTAGAGAAGGTAGAGCAGGGGCATGATGTCGTTGGAAGCTACCGACTGAAACGCAGCGATAATCCCCTAAGACATTGGGGATCGCGGTTTGCAAATATGGTGCGTGGGTTCATTACGGACGCTAAAATGAAAGACCAGGGATGCATGTTCCGGGCTTATACGCGGCCGATTGTGGACCAGGTTGTGCAAGGGGGCGAAAGCCATACATTCATTCCTGTTCTTGCGTGGCGCCTTGCCCATAACCCTGCCGAAGTGGGGCTTCGTCATGACGCACGGGAGCAGGGGGATTCGAAATACAGCCTCTATCATCTTATCCGCGTTGCAATCGACCTTGCCACCAGCTTTTCACTGGTTCCTATTCAGTTTTTTACATTTTTTGGAATGATTGTCTCATCATTTAGCTTTTTGCTCGTCCTTTATATGATTGCAAGGCGCCTTATTGTTGGGCCGGAAGCAGAGGGAGTTTTCACCCTCTTGACCATCGTGATCTTTTTGATTAGCGTGGCAATCATGGGGATTGGAATTATCGGCGAATATGTGGGCCGAATGTACCAAAGTACCTCTAAAAGACATCGATTTGTGATTCGTGAAATTATAGAAAAGAAAAAGAAGTAAAGAGATCAATGAAAGTTTTAATTTTAGGCGTTAACGGATTTATTGGGAATTGCTTAACCAAGAATATTCTTGCAAAGACGGATTGGCATGTTTTTGGCATGGATATGGACAGTAATAAACTTTCAGAAAGCATTGCAAACCCAAGGTTTCATTTTGTGGAAGGCGATATTACAATTAATAAGGAATGGATTGAATATCATATTCGTAAATGCGATGTAGTGCTTCCTCTGGTTGCGATTGCAAACCCTGCGATGTATGTGACAAACCCTCTTGGTGTGTTTGAACTAGACTTTGAAGCGAATCTTTCGATTGTCCGCCAATGCGTTCGCTATAAAAAGCGCGTGATCTTCCCCTCAACTTCTGAAGTTTACGGTATGAGCCAGGACAATGAATTTAACGAAGAAACATCAAATTTTGTGTTAGGACCTATTCACAAACAGCGCTGGATTTATTCCTGTTCTAAGCAATTGATGGACCGCGTCATTTACGCCTATGGCATTCATGGTGATTTGGATTATACACTTTTCCGCCCATTTAATTGGTTGGGGCCAAAAATGGATGATGTTTATGCCCCGAAAGAAGGCAGTTCGCGTGCCGTTATTCAGTTTATTAGCAATGTCCTTTATGGCCGACCCATTAAACTTATGAACGGGGGAACGCAGCGTCGTTGCTTTACCTACGTTGAAGAAGGGGTTGATGCCCTAATGCGCATGATCGAAAACAAAAACGGATGCGCCAGCAGGCAAATCTTTAATGTGGGCAATCCAAAAAATGACTATGCGATTGCCGATGTTGCAAAGATGGTCATTGATATGATCAAGGAATATCCAACGTATAAACATCTTGCGGATAAAGCAAAAATTGAAGTTGTGGATGCAGAACAGCATTTTGGCAAGCATTACGAAGATGTGTCTGCCCGCGTGCCCTCCATTAAAAATGCCCAGGAAAAACTTGGTTGGACCCCCGTTGTTGATTTAAAAGGGGCCTTGAAAAGTACCTTGGACTATCATCTTTTGGAAAATCCCCAAGAGATTCAAGACCAATCATTATAAAACCCAGACAAAAGGAGTCAGATTCAAATGATCACAAAAGAGTTTTTCAAAAATATGTCCCCTCAACGTGCGGCGTATGTAGGCTGTTTTTCTCTTTGTTTTGGGATGCTTATGTTCGGGATTGGCAATGCCTTGATCAAAGAAGCGTCAGAAACGCTCCCTTCCGTTGAGGTTGTATTTTTGCGTAGCTTTTTTTCAGTCTCGTATATGGTGGCGTTCCTTTTGTTTTCCAGAAATTTAAAATGGCTAAAGTCCCATAACTACCCAATGCAAATTACCCGTGGCGTGGTTGGATTTTTTGGTCTTTGGACGCTATTCCTATCCTTTAAAATGCTTCCAATGCCGGAAGCGACAGTCTTTACCTTCCTTAGTACCTTTGTTATTACAGCCCTTTCAGCCCCCATTTTAAAAGAAAAAGTAAGCATGCAACGCTGGATTGCGGTTGTCATAGGGTTTTGTGGCGTCTTGCTTGTGGCGCAACCCTCCGGGGATGTGACGATTCTTGGGGCGGCAATTGCCCTTACTTCTGCTGTCATTGAAGCTTTTATTATGTTGATGGCGCGTCTACTGAAAAAAGATAAACCCATTACCAGTGTTTTTTATCATACAAGCATTATTGCACTTATTGCTTTGTTATTCGGAGTTATTAGCAACTTTACGGGATCTATTTATTTTGGCGATCTGCCGATTATAGAAGAATGGAAGATGCCCACAGGGTACAACATTCTAACAACGGCGGCTTTGGGTCTGGTTAGTTGTTTGGGCCATAACAGCATTGTCTATGCCTATAGTATTGCCCCTGCCGTTGTGGTAGCGCCAATGCTTTATACGCTTATTATTTGGGGTGCCGTTTTTGGATACATCTTTTGGGGCGAAACAGTCAGCACCATGCTTATTGTGGCGGTTCCGTTGATTGTTGGAAGTGGGATTTATATTGTACGTCGGGAAAAAATTGAACGCGTGACGCATACCATTGATACAGAGATAGTTTAGTCTTATATATCCTCTATGAATAAACATTCGAAAAATATTCTAATGGCTTGCCTCTCTATGATAGGGGGGATGTTTTTCTTTGGGATTACCAATGCAGTCGCCAAAGGAACGGGGAACGATCTTCCTTTAACAGAAATTATCTTCTTTCGAAGCCTTGTTGCAAGTATTTGTATGCTTGGCTATGCCCGGTTTCAACATACTCATAATTTACTTAAAACTCATCATCCAAAAACCCAATTATTTCGGGCAACACTTGGATTTTTCCAACTTTATTTCTTGTATTGGTCTTTTGCAGCGCTGCCCATGGCCGATGCAACGGCTTTATCATTTTCAACAACCCTTTTTGTCACAGCTCTGTCGGTTCCTTTTTTGAGGGAAAAAGTAAACGCTGCTCGGTGGGTTGCGACCATTGTAGGATTCCTGGCTGTCATCGCCATTTCTAATCCCACGGGATCTTTGAATATTGAGGGATCAATTGCGGCTGTTATTTCTGCATTTTTGGAAGCCATGGTCATGATCTACGCCTGCCGACTTGGAAAACAAGATAAAGCCTTTACAACAGTCTTTTACTATACACTTGTTACGTGCCTTTTAGGGGCGTTGACGCTTCCTTTTGTTTGGGTGACACCAACGTTTAATCAAATAAGCCTTATCACGTTGTTAGGAATTGCCGGAACAGCAGGACATATTTTAATCGCGCGCTCTTATCAGCTTGCACCAGCAGCCGTTGTTGCGCCTATGTTTTATACCTTGCTCCTGTGGGGCATTGTGTTCGGGTATGTATTTTGGCAGGAAATCCCATCCTTTTACGCCTTATCAGGGGCCGCTGTTATTATTGCTTGCGGTCTTTTTATTGTTCGCCAAGAACAAAAAGAAAAATCAACCCATCATTATGAAGAACCCTAAGAAAGAATAAAGCCAGGAGAAGAAAATGAGCACTCAAGAAACAAAAAACACCCATAAGAAAAATGAAGGCATTATGGTCGATGCAGCGGCTGTAAAGCAGCTCGCGGATCTGTTTAAGGAAACGGACCTTAGCGAAATTGAATATGAAACGGAAGGATGCCGTATTCGTGTCGCTAGAAATACTGGCATGCAGGTAGCCTATAGTGCCCCAAATTTTATGCCGCCTGTCCAACAGATGCAAGCTCCTGTTGATGCGCCTAAGGCTGCGCCAAAGGAAGATATTTCCCCAGAAAAACACCCAGGTGCTATTAAATCCCCGATGGTTGGAACCGTGTATTTATCATCGCAACCTGGTGCCGCTCCATTCGTTACAGCCGGAGGGACTGTCAAAGAAGGGGATACCATCATGATTGTGGAAGCCATGAAGGTGATGAATCCTATTCGGGCACCGCGTTCTGGGAAAGTGAAAGAAATATTTGTACAGGATGCAACGCCTGTTGAATTTGACGATTTACTCTTGATTATTGAATAGGGGAGTTCCCATGATTAAAAAATTATTAATTGCCAATCGTGGTGAAATTGCCCTTCGAATCCATAGGGCTTGCCAAGAAATGGGAATTAAGACCGTTGCCGTCCACTCGAAGGCAGATACAGATGCAATGCATGTGCGACTAGCCGACGAACGAGTTTGTATCGGACCAGCACCCGCTTCAAAAAGCTATTTGGATATGAAGTCTATTCTGGCGGCCGCTGAAATTACGGGTGCTGATGCGATTCATCCAGGATATGGGTTTTTAGCGGAAAATGCGACCTTTGCCAAAATGGTTGAAGAACACAACATTACCTTTGTAGGCCCCCATCCTGATCATATCAGTTTAATGGGCGATAAAATTACCGGCAAAAAAACAGCTCAAGAACTTGGAATCCCAGTTGTTCCAGGGTCTGATGGGGCCATTAAAAGTGTTGATGAAGCGTTATCTTTTGCGAAAAAAATTGGGTACCCTGTATTGGTCAAAGCGACCGCTGGAGGGGGCGGGAAGGGGATGCAAGTTGCAACAACCGATGCGGAACTTAAAGAACGTTTTCCCATTGCAAAAGCGGAAGCCAAAGCCAATTTTGGCAATGATGATGTTTTTATCGAAAAATACTTACGTCAACCACGCCATATTGAAATCCAAATTTTAGCTGATACCCACGGAAACGTTATTCACTTGGGCGAGCGCGATTGTTCAATCCAACGCCGCCATCAAAAGGTCTGGGAAGAAGCGCCATCTCCTGTGATTACGGAAAAACAACGCCATGATATTGGCGAAAAAGTTGTTAATGCTATGAAAAAACTTGGCTACCGAGGTCTCGGAACGGTTGAGTTTTTGTATGAAGACGGTCAGTTTTATTTTATCGAAATGAATACGCGCGTTCAAGTAGAGCACCCCATTACAGAAATGATCACAGGGGTTGATTTGGTGCGCGAACAGATTCGTGTGGCAGCTGGAAAAATGCTGACGCTGACCCAAGCAGACATTAAAATCAAAGGACATGCCATTGAATGTCGGGTGAATGCAGAATGCCCTGAAACCTTTGCTCCGTGTCCTGGAAAAATTGACTTTAACCACCCCCCAGGGGGACTTGGCGTTCGGGTTGATAGCGCTGTTTACACAGGCTATACGATCCCACCGCACTATGACAGTTTGGTTGCAAAGCTGATTGTCTATGCCGACGATCGTCCCCGGTGTCTTGCACGGCTTCGTCGCGCCCTTTCAGAGTATGTGATTTCTGGCATTAAAACGACCCTTCCGTTGCACCGGCAATTAGCCCAAAATGCCCAAATGCTCAAAGGGGACTACAATATCCATTGGCTGGAAAAAGTCTTTTTAAAGGGAAAGTAGGAAGAATCAACGATCACTTTTATCGTTTTTTAAAGCATCACTCCTCTGAAAAATCATCGGATGAATCGGTATTGGAAGAGGAAAGGGGTTCGCCTGGGATGGAATAGATTCCTGAAAGCCACCGATTAAGGTCAATCATTTTACAGCCTTTTGAACAAAAGGGCCGGAATTTAGGGTCGGTTGGTTTTTTACAAATAGGGCAGTGTGGGGTAGATGTCATGGTTTTTGCATCCAGTCAGGATAAATCCCAAAAGACTCCAGAAGATTTTTTGTTTCAAACAACGGAAGGCCCATAATGGTCGATGCGGATCCCTGAACGGATTTAATAAAACACCCCCCAATTTCATCAATGGCAATGCCTCCGCTGGTGGTATGCCACGTATTTGCGTTAAGGTATGCTTCTTTTTCTAAAGCCGATAATCTTTTAAAGCTTAAGGTTGCTGATACAAGGCGTTCCCGTTTTTTTTCCTTTAAGGCAACGCAAATTGCCGTTGTAACCCGTACCCGTCTTCCAGAAAAAAGGGTCAACATGCGATCGGCTTCTGCTCTGGTTTCTGGTTTTTGAAAGATGCGACATCCAACGGTCACAATCGTATCGGCCGCTAGAATGATATCGTTTGGAAATTCTTGTTGGGCAGAGGTAATTTTTAGGGAAATAATCCGCTTTAAATAGTCCGTTGGTTTTTCTTTAGGGTGTGTCGATTCATCAACATTTTGAGGGGCAATCTTTTGTGGTGCATAGCCAATTTGCTTTAAAAGGCTAACACGAAAAGGGGACTGAGACGCTAGAATAAAGGGCATCGCTTAAGGATGGCGGAAAATGATCCGGCCCTTGGTTAAATCATAAGGGGTCATTTCAACGGTAACCTTGTCACCAACAGTAACCCGAATGCGGTTTTTTCGCATACGGCCCGAACTATGACCAATAATCTTATGACCATTTTCAAGGACAACCCGAAACATCGTATTGGGAAGGACTTCCGTCACTTCACCCGTAAATTCAATTAAATCTTCTTTTGACATGTATTCACTATATAATGAAAGCACCATAAAATCAAATGGTAGCGGGAGAGGGACTCGAACCCCCGACACATGGATTATGATTCCACCGCTCTAACCAGCTGAGCTACCCCGCCATTTTTGACAGATACCTTCTACCAAGTATCTCTATACTGTGCTATCGTATGATATGTCAATAAAAAGAAGGATTTTTTATGCAAAAACGGCCTATTAAAATTGCCCCCTCTCTTTTAGCGGCTGATTTTTCAAAACTTGGCCATGAAATTGCTATGCTTGAAAAGGCCGGTGCAGATTGGATTCATCTGGACGTTATGGATGGTCACTTTGTGCCCAATTTGACCATGGGCCCTGCCTTAATTCGATCCCTGCGGTCCCTGACATCCCTTCCTTTTGATACCCATTTGATGATAGATCCAGTGTTGCCTTTTTTGGACCCTTTTGCCAAAGCGGGCAGTGATCATATTATTGTTCATGTAGAGCTAGAGGGGCTGACGAACCTTATAAAAAAAATCAAAGAGCTTGGCAAAAAACCAGGCCTTGCGATTAAACCGGGAACTCCGGTTGACTATTTATTCCCCTACCTAAGTGATTTATCAGTCATTTTGGTCATGACAGTGGAACCAGGCTTTGGGGGACAATCATTTATGGATGGACCTTTGGATAAAATCCGAACCCTTTCCAAAATAATTCAAGAAAAAGAACTTGATGTTGATATTGCTGTTGATGGAGGCATTACCTTAGATAACGCCCCTCGAGTTTTAGAGGCTGGAGCCAACGTCCTTGTTGCTGGTACCAGCATTTTTCAAAGTGGGGATTATGGACAAATGATCGGGGCGTTAAAAAACGCCTATCCTGATTAAATTACCCTCTTCAATACCCTGGCTCTTTATTAAATTACCCTCTTCAATACCCTGGCTCTTTATCTTCTGCCAGGATTCCTTGGCAGGCCTGCCTCTACTAAGCATTCTCTGAATCTTTGTCTTTTACCCTTCTGGAGCTCTTGTGGGTTTTGTGTAGTCGCAACAGCTTCCCTTCTTTTCCGTAGTCTGCAATCTTTATAAACTTTACATTTTGCTTCATTATTATGATATTTCATGCACCAATCGTAGGAAACTGAACCACTCTGCACGGCAGAGCCTGTACTGGCTAATAAAGAAAAAGAAAGAACACTTACTAATTTATAATTGATCATTTTACTCCCAACTTTTCCTCTCTATAATTCTAACAAATTGTTTAAATAACACAAATAAAATAGTATTAAGGGGTCTTCGTATTCCGACTCAGATCAAAAAACGTATAAGAAAGTGTGATCGTTTCGATATCTTTAAGGTTGGGGTCATCGTCAATTGAGGGGTCAACAAAAAACAAAAGGGGCATATCAAGGGATTGATGGGCCTTAAGTGTTTGTTCAATAAAACAAAAGCATTCGATCTTTTGAAAGTAGGGACCTGCTTTATCAGGGGTGACATTATAGGTTGCCATACCCGTGATAGATTTATCCGAATTATTTCTGACGTGATAAATCGCAAAGGCTTGTTCGCCCACATTTAGCTTTATTTCTTTTTGCAGAGGGACAAATGACCAGGGGAGCTTTGGATCTGTGTGGGATGTAAAGCGGATTGTGATTTGACGATCTAAAACCCGACTGGGAAGGGATGTTGCTACTTGTGTAGTTCCCCCATATCCTGTTTTTTGGCAGAAGATACGGTAAAGAGGAACAGAGGCAAACGCAAGGCCAATCATAAAAAGAACGAGCCCCACAACCAAAATTAAAAGAGACCGGTGCGGGTTTTTTGGTTGCACCAACTATAACACCCCAACTTTCACAAGAAAAAGAAGGTAAAAAGAAATGCTAAGAGCCACAAGGGCTATGAGTAGCGCTGTATTTTTTTCTTTCATGAGTTGTTTATACATAAGCCTTTGTGTCATCACAAGTTTTTATTGCACGATCCATTGTCCCTCTCTATGATAGGGCACCATGGGGAATAATAAATGACGCAATACCACAACGATGCCAACTTAAGGTCTATGGCAAATGCCATTCGTTTTTTGTCTGTCGAGGCTGTTGAAAAGGCAAAGTCAGGTCATCCTGGGATGCCCCTTGGGATGGCAGATGTCGCAACAGTCTTGTTTTCAGAATTTTTTAAGCATGATCCCAAAAACCCCCAATGGACTGATCGGGATCGTTTTGTTTTATCTGCGGGCCATGGGTCCATGCTGCTTTATAGTCTTCTGTATCTGACCGGATATGAAGACATGACCTTGGATGATCTTAAAAATTTTCGACAACTGCACAGTAAAACAGCGGGACATCCCGAATACGGCGAAGCAAAGGGTATTGAAACGACCACAGGGCCTTTAGGGCAGGGGCTTGCTAATGCGGTCGGCATGGCGATTGCTGAAAAAAATCTGAACGCTCGTTTCGGTCCTGAGCTTGTCGATCACTATACATACGCCCTTGTGGGCGATGGATGTCTAATGGAAGGGATCAGTCAAGAAGCCATTTCCCTTGCAGGCCACCTAAAGCTTTCAAAGTTGATCGTTCTTTTTGATGATAATCAAATCACTATTGATGGTCCAACGAGTCTTTCAACGTCCGATGACCAGAAAAAACGGTTTCAGGCTTCTAATTGGGATGTTTTTGAAGCGGATGGTCACGACTACGATGCCATTCGAAAAGCCTTAAAACAAGCACAAGCTTCCAAAAACCCAGCCCTTATTGCCTTTCGAACCACTATTGGCTTTGGGGCACCAACAAAGGCAGGTTCTGAAAAATGCCACGGATCACCTTTGGGGGAACAGGAAATTAAAGGGCTCAGAGAAACTCTTCAGTGGGGCTTTGACCCTTTTGTAATTCCCAATGAAATTTTGACCTTATGGCGAGAAGTTTCCGAGCGCTCGGCAATCGCCTTTGATGAATGGGCTAAACGTCTTCGGACTCTTCCTGAGCCTAAGGTTAAATCCTTTTTAGAACAACAAAAGAAAAACTTGGAACCCTTGTGGGAAAAGCCTTTGAAGGATTTGTGTCAGAAAGCATTGGATGAAAAACCCTTAGTCGCAACGCGCAAATGTTCTGAAAATGTTCTTAATGCTATTGTGCCTTATATTCCTCAATTGATTGGCGGATCTGCAGATTTAACAGGATCCAATAACACAAAAGCAGGGTCTCAAAAGCCATTTACAGCAAGCGACCCTTCCGGCAATTATCTTTACTATGGGATTCGTGAGCATGCGATGGTGGCTGTGATGAATGGCCTTGCCCTTCATGGGGGATTTGTGCCTTATGGAGGGACGTTTTTAACGTTCACAGATTATTGCAGGCCCAGCATTCGATTGGCAGCACTCATGAAACAGCCTTGCATTTTTGTCATGACCCACGATTCGATTGGTTTGGGAGAAGATGGTCCAACGCACCAACCCATCGAACATTTGATGAGCTTGCGGGCGATTCCCAACCTTCATGTGTTTCGACCAATGGACACAATTGAAACAGCAGAGTCATGGGATTTAGCGCTGAGGACAACCACAGCACCGTCTCTGTTGGCCCTTAGTCGCCAGAACTTACCAACACTTCGTCAAAATGCTGCAGAGAACCTGACAGCAAAGGGTGGGTATGCTTTGATAGACTGTGATACACCAGAGGTAACGATCCTTGCAACAGGATCCGAGGTATCTCTAGCGGTTCAAGTGCAGGCAAGATTAGAAAAGACTCATAAGATTTTATGTAAAATTGTTTCTATGCCGTGTTGGGCTTTGTTTGACCAACAATCAGAACACTATAGACAAAAGGTTCTTGAGGGGAAACTGTTGGTAGCGATTGAAGCGGGGACACCTTTTGGATGGCAAAAATACGTTGGCACCACAGGCTTAATTTTTGGGATTGACGGGTTTGGCGCCTCTGCGCCGGCTGAAGATCTTTATGAATATTTTGGACTTACGGTTGAGCATATTTCTTCAAAAATTCTTCAGACACTAGGAAAGGATTAATAAAATGGCAGTAAAAGTTGGAATTAACGGGTTTGGCCGTATTGGCCGTATGGTTCTTCGAGCACTTGTTGAATCAAAACGCGTCGATATTGATATTGTGGCAATTAATGATTTAGCTCCCTTTGAATCAAGTATCCATCTGCTTCGGTATGACTCAGTTCATGGCCCTTTTGGAGCTCCCATGAATTTTGATGAACAAACTCAACTGTTATCGATTCAACATCGTACGATTAAAATCCTTTCTGAATCAAATCCTGCGGCAATTTCCTGGAAAGATTTAGGGGTTGATATTGTTCTTGAATGTTCGGGTGTTTTTACGAATAAAGAAAAAGCAAGCGCTCATTTGGTGGGCGGTGCGAAAAAAGTTTTAATCTCAGCGCCAGCCGATAATGTTGATCGCACTGTTGTTTATGGTGTCAATCATACAACCCTTGAAAAAACCGACATCATCGTATCTAATGCGTCTTGTACGACAAATTGCCTTGCGCCGATGGTAAAAGTTTTGGATGATTTAGTAGGCGTTACCAAAGGGTACATGACAACGATCCATTCCTATACAGGGGACCAGCGGCTAATTGATACGAATCACAAAGATCTTCGTCGGGCACGGGCAGGGGCTTTGAATATGATTCCAACCTCTACGGGGGCAGCAAAAGCAGTTGGCTTGGTTATTCCCTCTATGCAGGGTAAGTTGGATGGGGTTGCCATCCGTGTTCCAACGCCCAATGTGTCAATGATCGACTTTAAGTTTGTTTCGGACAAAAATACCACCGTCCAGGCGCTTAATAACGCCTTTATTTTAGCAGAAACAAAAGGACCGCTGGTAAATGTTTTAGGGGCTGTCAACTTGCCGTTGGTGTCTTCTGATTTTAACCATAATCCCCTAAGTAGTATTGTTGATTTAACGCAAACATCCGTTGTTCAAGGAAATTTGTGCCGAGTCGTATCTTGGTATGACAACGAATGGGGCTTTTCAAATCGCATGTTGGACGTTGCAGCCTATATGGGCGGTTTATAAAAAAAACCGTTTTTTTCTTCCAAAAAAGAGAAAAAACAAAATTTTTTCAACTGAATAAAGCTTTCCTTTTGGTGATTGGTTTCTGTAAAGTAGCTCAAGGACTAGCGACTGTGCTGGTATTATAACCAAAACCCAT
>VGCX01000028.1 GCA_016869935.1 Alphaproteobacteria bacterium | reverse complement strand
AACCGAAGGCCATAAGAGGGTTTTATTCCCATCATCAGGAGTTTTTTAAATTCGCCTAATAGTCGATCCATCGAAAGTTCTGATAAATCTTGGGCAGCGCAAAGATTTTTTAAGGAGGCATCGGGGTGCATTTTAAACCGTGCCATAAACTGAGCAACGCGAAGGGCTCTTAGAGGGTCTTCGCCAAAAGTTTCAAGATTGGTCGCGCGTAAGACTTTGTTTTTTAAATCCCGCTGGCCATTCCAGGGATCTAGAAGCTTCTTTTCAATGGGATCCCAGCCCATACTGTTAATGGTCAAGTCTCGGCGAATGGAGGCTTCTTTAAAGGAAAGGGAAGGGTATGTTTTAATATCAAAGCCCTTGTGACCCTTTGCAATTTTTTGTTCTAAGCGGGGCAGAGCAATTTCAATTTTATAGTCAGTTAAATAAAAAACTCCAAACTTTTTTCCAATCGTTTTGACCTGGTCTATTTCCCCAAGAGCAGAAAGAAGATCCTCGCTTGAGAGATTATAAACCTCTGCATCGAAATCTTTAGGCTCAATGCCTCGCAAAATATCACGAACGCATCCGCCAACAAAAACAAGATGTCCCCCTTTTTGTTGTATGGTATTAATAAGAGTATGAAATTTCTTTTCTAAATCCTTAAATGTCATAAACTATGATACACTCCTTTAAGATATCTTATATCATACGATAGAAAAAAATGATGGAAAAAAAGACTTATGATTCTTTGAATTTTAATATGCGTCCCTTAGACGTAGGGCCGCCGGATATGATTATTCTGCATCATACAAATATGAAACCAGTGGAGGCCGCGTTAGAGCGATTGAGTGATCCTAACAGCAAAGTGAGCTGTCATTATTTGATTGCTGCCGATGGAACTATTTATGAAATGGTGCATGAGACGATGCGGGCTTGGCATGCAGGGGTTAGTTTCTGGAAGGACCGCACAAACATTAATGACCATTCAATTGGCATTGAACTTGATAGTTTGGGGGATGTATTTCCTCTTGCTCTGATGAAATCATTAGTATGGCTTATTGAAGACATTCGGACACGTTATACGATCCCTGACTTTAATATTTTGGGCCATTCGGATATTGCCCCTCATCGAAAAGATGATCCAAGTGAACATTTTGATTGGGAGTTTTTGGCGGCGCACGGTATTGGTTGGATGCCTAAAGGAAGGAAAGAATTGAGTGAAGCTCCCCCCATCGTTGCCATTCAGTCTTGGCTTCGTCATATTGGGTATTCAATCGATCTTACAGGGCTCATGGACCCCCAAACCATAGGGGTTGTAAAGGCATTCCAAAGGCACTTTCACAGACAAAAAGTGGATGGTATTTTAGATTCAGAAACAATGACACGAATTTTAGAACGTAGGGAAGTGTCAGTGTAAATTCTTGCCACGTCTTTTCAAAACTTTGATATCCTTCTCAAAAGAATTAGTGCGAAAAATATCATACATCAGATATCAAAATCTTTAAAAAGATCCTTTGGGGCTTTAAAAGTTTTCCCTATCTTGTTTTTAGTTTCTTCTATGGCAGCGATAGTTTTTTTGTTGGGCATTTTAGCCATTGGTTGAAAGGGGAGACCGCCTATATTCACACTTTTCTGTAAAAATACTCTAATCGCATCAGAAATTGTCATGCCCATAGAAGTAAAAACAACATCTGCCTGTGTTTTAAGTTCGCCAGAAATTCTTGCTTGGACGAGGTTATTTGCCATAAATCACTCCTAGACTTATATTTAAAATGCAATTCATTTGAATATTTTTGTCAATCATTTGTTCGCATAAATCTCTTGGAAAGACTAATATTTTTAAGAGTCTCCTCGTTCTTTAATGTAGTTTCATTCGTCCGAAATTGGGCTAATTCCCGTAGAAAAACCTGATAACCAACAAGTATTACAATCAATGTTGTATTTATCGATCAAAAATCCTTTTGGATGAGACTTAAATCCTGGTTTTCTTTTAAATCTTTTAATAGCATTCCAGGCCTTTGAGCGTGTAGAATAAACACCTAATTCTTTCCAGTTATTGTCCTCTTCTTCGTCAGAACCATATGTATGATAGAGAATGAAAACTTCTTTTAGCATTTGAATTGCTCTTATTTTTTGTTATTAAACAGGATCTTCATAATAATAATCAACCCATCTCTTTATTGCATTGTATTCTGAGCCAGGCCCAACTTGGTAATGTCTTTTGGGCGAGACAGGATGAAAATATTCTTCAGAGTTTTTGTCAGCTTCTACTACAAATCCTTTTTTCCAGGTGTTATTGTCTTTATCTAGAGCGCATTGAGTGATTAAAAAACCATCGGAATGATCCTTGAATCCTGTAAGTTTAGCATATAGGCTAATTGACTTTTGTGCTTCTTCAATTTTCGAATAGACGCCTAATCTTTTTAGATTCTCTACTTGATCTTCCTTGGAAGTTCCGTGCGTATGTTCTAGTACAAAAACTTCTTTCATCATCTAACTCCTTTTGATAAATTTTAAAAATCTTTGAGAAGTTGTCTATTATGACCGCTCTTCTAAGTTCAGAGTATTTTTTTAAAGAAGAGCCTTACAAAAACTCAATCAATCTCAAAAAGCAGGAGGAGGCGTCTTCTTTGATCAAATTATGAATATTTTTTGAGGCTTCCTCAAGTTTTTTTGGATTTTCTAAAATACTTTTTAAAAGATTTTCCAAATTTTTTTGGGCTTTTGAGTCTGTTTCTTCAACAATCCATCCCCCTCCTAATTTATTCACCGCAAGGGCATTAAAATATTGATGATTATCCATAGCGTGAGGATAGGGGATAAAAATTGCAGGACGTTTAGCGTGCGCTACTTCAAAAATGGTTGATGCCCCAGCTCGGCAGATCACAAGGTGCGCTTTTTCCATTAGGGTCGGAATATTGGGAAAAAATGTTTCAATCGTTGCTGGGATTTTAAGGGCTTCATAAAAAGCGCGGGTGTGACCAATCATTTCCGGACGACTTTGCTGTACAACATGAAGTCGTTTTTTTAAAGAACTGGGGAGAGCTGCAAGGGCTGCAGGAATGAGAGTACTGAAACTGAGGGCTCCTTGACTTCCCCCGATAATCAAAAGACGAATAGGGTCTTTTTTGTCAAACGGCTTGAAATCTTTGTGGGGGGAGGATAAAAATTCCTGACGAACAAAATTTCCTGCGATTTTTACCTTTTTTTCAAATCTTTTTGCAATGCCAAAGGTTTGAGGGAATGAAGTTGCAAGAATATGAACAAAAGGCAAAAGCCAGCGATTAACGCGACCAAGAACAGCGTTTTGTTCGTGGAGGATCACCGTATGCATCAGAAAAGGTTTAAGAAAAATTCCAGCAAGCAAAGTTGGAAAGCTAGGAAATCCACCGAATCCTATAATTGTATGAGGCTTAAAGCGCACTATCTCATAAACACTTATGAAAAAACAAGGGATGAGAGAAAGAACCATTATCACTTTTCCCCACAGATTTTTGACTGTTTTTCTAAGGGGTAGGGATCGAACCATTAATCCTTCAGGAGGGTTTTGGAAGGACCGCCCTCGGCTGTCTGTCATAAGATAGGCGACTAATCCTTCTTTTAAGAGTTTTTCTGCCAATGCATAGGCTGGGAAGACATGGCCTCCTGTGCCCCCTGCAGCTAAAAGAACTCGTTTGTTGCTCATCAAAAAATCCTCGAATCATCACTACGTTTTCGGGTCATGCTTAAAATAATCGCTGTCGTAAGGGCTGTGCCTAAAAGGGATGATCCCCCATAGCTTAAAAAAGGAAGCGTCATTCCTTTTGTGGGAATAAGCTTTAGAGCAGAGCCCATATTAACAAGGGCCTGTAGGGTAAACTGACTGATTAATCCGCCAAGCGTTAGGATAAGAAAGAGGTTTTTTTCTTGGCGCATAAGCCAAAGCCCGCGGACAAAAATTATAGCATAAAGGCTCAGAACAAAGACGCAAAAGAAAAAACCAAATTCTTCTGCAGCGACTGGAAAAATGAAATCCGCATGCGCATCTGGGATGTATCGTTTAAAGACACCCTCTCCAGGGCCTTGACCAAAAATCCCTCCATTTTTGAAAGCTTCTAAGGATTGAGTAATTTGGTATTGGTCTCCGGCCTCCGGGTTCAAAAAGCGATCAATACGGCTTGTAACGTGCGGTAGGAAAAAATATGCTCCGAAGATACTTATAAGGCCGAGAGCCCCGAGGATCGAAATCCACAAAACAGGAAGGCCAGAGAGGAAAATTTGAATGAACCATGTTACAGAAATGATGAACGTCATCCCAAAATCGGGTTGCATTAAAATAAGACCAACAATTATCCCATACAGAATAAAAGACAGTAATTTTCCAGGGAGAGGATACGTTTTTGTTTGAGAAAACAACCAAGCGGCAATCACTGCAAAGCTTGGTTTAACAAGTTCAGTTGCTTGCAAGGAAAATCCACCAAGAGAGATCCACCGACGTGCTCCCTTGATTTCCATGCCTGAAAAAGGGGTCACAATAAGGCAAGCAATGCTTAACCCAAGAACTGCCCACGAAACGTACCTAAGAACACGTGGAGACGCAAGTGACCCCAGGACGATAATTCCAAGAGAAGGCAAAACAAGCACAGCATGACGTTTTACAAAATAAAAAGAATCGAGATTCAATCGCTCTGCAGTGCTTGGGCTTCCTGCAAAACTTAAAAGAACACCTAACACAAGAAGAATCATAAAGCATGTAAAAAGGGGCCGGTCCATGGTCCACCACCAACGACCGATTAAACTTTGGTCCGCGCGTGAAAAAAATTCGTTCATAGAACACCTTTTAAAATATTGTTTGTACAGGTTTTAAAAAATTTCCCACGTTCTTCAAAGTTCTGAAACTGATCAAAAGACGCGCATGCTGGTGCTAAAAGAATGATATCTCCTGGGCTTGCCTGAGAATAGGCCTCTTGGGTTGCTCTATCGATGGTATGGCAAACTGTATAGGGTAATAAGCCTTTTAGATCTTGTTCAAAAGCATCTGTTGAACTTCCAACCAAATAAACATGAGCAACATTTTTGAAATAAGGAGTTAAAGAAGTGGGGCTTTCTCCACTTTTTGCCTTTCCTCCTAAAATCCAATGAATGTTTTTGAAAACTTTTAAAGATTTTTCTGCCGCATTCATATTGGTTGCTTTGCTATCGTTAATGAAAATAATGCCACGCTCTTGAGCAATGATCTCTTGACGATGCGGTAGGGACTTAAAAGATAAAAGCCCTTTAACAAAACAGTCTTCAGAAAAATCATTGCCCAAAATTTGTCGAAGGGCAGCGTAGCATGCAACAATGTTTTGGGCATTATGGGTGCCTTGAAGGTTCATCAAAGAGGGAAGGGATATAGTTTCTTTGTAACGTTTGTCAAAAATCTTATGGTCTTTTATAAAAATATCCCCGGTTTCTGACTCTGATGATATCGATAAAAGATCAGGATTTTTTTTATAAATATCTTGGGTATAAGAATCGTCAATGCCAAGAATTCCCTTATGGTTTCCATCTGGAATCATTAAATTAAATATGGAAGTTTTTGCTCGAATGTAGGCATCCATCGATCCGTGATAGTCAAGGTGATCAGGGCTAATATTAAGAAATATCGCCTGCTCCAAAACAGGGGTTTCTAAAAGACTTAGTTGATAAGACGATAGTTCAAGGACGAAATAAGTTTCTTGAGTTGTTGGATCAAGGCTTAAAACAGGAATGCCGATATTGCCAGCAGCAACGGCTTTTTTTCCAAAGTGATTTAACAGGTGGCATAAGAGGCTTGTTGTTGTGCTTTTCCCATTGGTTCCTGTGATTCCGATAATATGATAATGGGGACAAAAAGTTGACTGTCTCAAAAAAAGCTCGATATCAACTGTAAAAGGAATGGATCTTTTTTTTGCCTCTAGCAAAAGCGGATGGGCTTTCGGGCCTTCATGAGGGATGCTAGGGCTTACAATAATTTTTTCAATTTTCTCCCAAGGAAGTGTTTCTGGGGATTGTAGAAGATCTTCAGAAATTGTTTTTCGCGTTTCTGGATTGTCGTCCCATACCAAAATATTAATCGAATGTTTTTGAAGATAGCTAAGGGTCGCAAGCCCAGATTTTCCTAGGCCAAAGATATAATAGTATGAATCCTGTTGCGTACTCATTTAGCGTAGTTTTAAAGTTGAAAGGCCTACAAGTGCCATTACAATAGCAATAATCCAAAAGCGGATGACAATCGTTGGTTCTTTCCATCCCTTTTTTTCAAAATGATGGTGGAGGGGTGCCATAAGGAAAATACGCTTGCCCCCTGTCCATTTAAAGTATCCGACTTGAATAATAACAGACAATGCTTCAATAACAAAAAGACCCCCAATGATTGCTAAAACAATTTCGTGTTTTGTAATAACACTAATCGTACCGAGAGCTCCCCCAATCGCAAGGGATCCTGTATCGCCCATAAAAATCCGTGCTGGGGGAGCGTTGTACCATAAAAAGCCCAGACTAGAACCGACAAGCGCCCCGCAGATAATAGATATTTCCCCGCAGTTTGGGATAAAGTGAAGCTGCAGGTAATGCGCAAACGTATGATGTCCAGCAAGATAAGCAATAAGGGCAAAACAGAGCGATGCAATAATCACAGGACCAATCGCTAGACCATCAAGACCATCCGTTAAATTGACAGCATTGGAGGCTCCCATAATAACCACAACTCCAAAGGGAATATAAAAGAATCCCAAATCGATTAAAATATTTTTAAAAAATGGAACAGCCAGTGTTGTGGCATGGGAAGAAGGAAGAAGGTATTGAATGATAAGCATCACACTGAGCCCAATAATGATTTGGAGGGATGCCTTCATTTTTGCGGACATAGCATTTGCGTGTTGTTTCTTTATTTTCATCCAGTCATCAATGCCCCCAACAATTCCAAGGGCTAAGGTGACGTATAGGACTACCCAAATGTAAGGATTTGAAAGGTTGGCCCATAAAAGAGTGCTAACAAGTGTTCCCAAAAGAAGGATAACGCCCCCCATAGTAGGGGTGCCAACTTTCGTTAAGAGATGAGACTCAGGCCCTTCTTGCCGGATAGGTTGTCCGTTTCCTTGTTGGCTTTTTAGCCATCGGATGATGGACGGGGCAAATAAAAATCCGACCAAAAGACCGGTTAAAATGGCGCCTCCCGTACGAAAGGTAATATATTTAAAAACGTTCAAGAAGTGATACTGATGGACGTAGTCTAAAGAAAGATAATAGAGCATCTTTATTCCTTCAAAAACTTTTGTTGTAACGCATGAATAATCTTAATAAATCCTATACTTAAGGAAGCTTTGACCATCATAGCATCATTCGGCTTTAGGATGTCAAAAAGTTTTTCAATTAAAGAATCTAGAGTATTAAAATGATAGCAGTCTAAGGATTTTTCCATGGCTGTGTGCAGATGATGCATCATATCCCCGTAGGTGATTAGGATAGAAGTGCCACTTTTCAAAACGGCATCCTTAAGATCCTTATGAAGAGATTCGGATGCTTCTCCAAGCTCCCTCATGTCGCCAAGAATTGCTATTTTTTTGCCCTCAACAGTTCGAAGCCCAAAAGATTCAAGGGCAGAATGCATGGACAGGGGGTTTGCATTATAACTTTCGTCAATCAATAGGATATTATCTCTGAGAAATAGGGGAACGCCTCTACGTTCTGAAGGGGTAAAAGTAGAAAGAACAGCACAGGCTTTTTCAAGATCTAATCCCAAAGCGTTCGCTGTCAAAAGTGTGATCAGCCCATTCATGGCCCAATGTTCTCCAGGCATTGAGAAATGGAATGAACAGCTTTTACCAAAAATTGTCGCCTCATGATGATACAGGCCATTTTTTTCATAACTTTTCAGAAGCTTTGCGTGGCAATCATCGGATTTACCAAACATATAAATGTTTTGAATGTTATTTTTTCTAGCGATTGTTTCTAAAATTTTTGCATGTAGGTTGTCTCCAGGCAGAATAGCAACCCCATTAGAGGGAACCCCCAAAAACAAAGATCCTTTTTCATAAGCAATTGCTTCTACAGAAGAAAAATTTTGTAAATGCGCAGGGGCAACATTGGTCACAATCCCAATATGAGGTCGGACCATTTTTGTTAATCTATCGATTTCTCCGGGGTGATTCATGCCGACTTCAAATACGCCGTAGTCTATAGAAGGATCCGCTGAAGCAAGGCTTAGGGGAACGGTAGCCGTGCTATTAAAACTCCGTTTTGTTGCATAAGTTTTGCCAAAGGATGCCAAGACAAGCGCAAGCATATCTTTTGTAGAAGTTTTTCCGGCACTTCCCGTGACACCGATAATTTTTCCCTCTAAGCGATTGCGCGCTGTCCGCCCGATATCACTCAAGGCGTCGAAGGTGTTTTTGACAACGACATAGTGATGGGGTGTTGGGGGCGCATGATCAACTACGGCAGCTACAGCCCCTTTCTTAAAGGCTTCCTCTAGAAAAGCATGACCGTCTACTTTTTCGCCCTTTAGGGCCACAAATAAATCGCCTGGATTGATGTCTTTAGAATTAATAGAAATTCCTGTTGCAGCCCAGTTGTCTCTGGAACACAAAGAACTGTGGGTCGCTGCACAAATTTCATAGGCGGTCCATAGGGATTTGGTCATGATATCTCCTGAATGATCTTAAAAATGGTTTCAGCGTCATCGAAAGGAAGTGTGGTTCCTCTAACTTCTTGGCCAGATTCTCGGCCTTTTCCTGCAACGACCAGAATGTCTCCTGGGGCGAGGGCACGAATAGCGGTGCTGATTGCTTCTACACGGTCGGGAATTTCTTTGGCATGGGGGCACCCTTCCATAATTTGTTTGCGAATAGACGCTGGGTCTTCAAATCGAGGATTATCATCCGAAATGTAAACATAATCTGCAAGCGTTGCCGCAAGAATGCCCCGCGGCTTTCGGGTGCTGGGGTCTCTGTTGCCGCCTCCTCCAAACAGAATATGCAAATGGTTTTTCGTGTGAGGACGAAGGGCCTTTAAAAGATTTTCAACCCCATCGGGTGTGTGGGCATAATCGATATAAATGGATGCTCCATTTGGGGTGGACGCAATATGTTCAATACGTCCAGGAACGGGCGGGAGTGTTTGAAGGCCCTCAAGGGCTTTCGTTAAATGATTTGGGTTGCAGGCAAGAACAAGACCAAGGGCACAAAGGGCATTATAGAGTTGAAACGATCCAATGAGGGGAAAGTGAAATTCTACTGGTTCTCCCAATACAGACAAAGACACTTTCTGGCCGTGGGTTTGGGGCGTTAAGGAAAGAATTCGTATTTCTTCCCCCTTATAGCCATAAGAAATAATAGGCCGAGGTCTAGATTTTTCTTTCAGCGTTTCAAATTCAGGGATATCGGCGTTCAGAACACAAGGGGCTGTTTTAGGCAGTATTCTTTGAAATAATTGCGCTTTGGCATTTAAGTATTCCGCCATTGTTTTGTGATAATCTAAGTGTTCCGGGGATAAATTGGTAAATCCTGCGGCTTTTAGGGTCACACTGTCTAGACGGTGTTGGTCAATGCCATGACTCGATGCTTCCATAGCAACATGGGTTATATGATGGTTAGCAAGTTCGACAAGCAAAGGGTGAAGATGAGGTGCTTCCGGTGTTGTTAGGTGTTTTGCCTCTTCATAAAATTTACTGCGCACCCCCAAGGTTCCAAGGCTAGCGCTTTTTTCACCGCACTGTTCCCATAAATAACGGGTGAAATCAGCGGTAGATGTTTTGCCGTTTGTGCCCGTTACCGCAACGATAGTTTCCGGTTGTTGGGGATAAAATATTTTACTGATTGTGCTAATAAAGAGACGAATATCTTGTTCCCCTATAAAGAAAATATCTGGGTAGAGGGAGGCGTTTCTTTTAGCCGCATCAAGGGATGTCGCAATAACCTTAACACCCCGCTGAATGGCATCAGGAATGAAATCTTCCCCGTTTACGTGGGTCCCTTTTAAAGCAATAAAAAGCACTTCTGGTCCCGTTTTTCTTGAGTCTAGAGTGATCGTTTTTATCTTTTGGGTTGGAATCTTTGAGGGATACCACTGCAGAGAAGGGTAATAATTTTTTAAATTTTCGATTAGAACGTCGAGTAACATTTAAGGGCTCTATTTTAGCGAGTCAGGCAACAAAACGACACTGTCTGCCAAAGTAAATTATATGAAAATAACCCAGAAAGCTAGGGATTTTAGATAAAATTTGTGTCTTAACACTTTGTGTTTTTTAACAACAGAACTTCTAGACAAAATAGGCTGTTTCAGGGTATTTTTCCAATGAGTCAATAAATGAAGTTAAAGAATGGAAATTAAAAAACAAGATATTCTCCGTATTGAAAGACTTGCACGGCTTAAGTTGCCTGAGCAAGAAGAGCAAGGATTTAGTCAGCGGCTCAGCAAGGTTTTTGATTGGATTGATCAATTGCGGGAGGTGTCTATTGAAGGCGTAGATCCAATGGTCTCCCCTTTAGATACTGTGAATGTTCCAAAAACCACGTGGCGGAATGATGAAGTAAGCGATGGCGAGTGCCAGGATCAAATTTTGTCTAATGCTCCGGAGGCTCAGCATGGGTATTTTTCTGTTCCTAAGGTTGTCGAGTAAGGGTTTTAGTTATGAATGAATTAATACAGTTATCCTATAGCGCCCTTCGTCAAAAAGTTCTGAATAAGGAAGTTACAGTTCAAGAAATCGTAAAGGCCTATACGGACCAAATGCAAAAAACGGAAAAGCTCAATGCTTTTGTGACGATATGTCCTGATCAGGCTTTAAAACAAGCCCAAGAAGCTGATCAGCGTTTCCAAAAGGGAGAAGCGCGTCCCTTGGATGGATTTCCTCTGGCGGTTAAAGATAACTTTTGCGTTCAAGGAATGCGAACAACAGCGGGCTCTAAGATTCTTGAAAATTTCGTTCCTACCTACACATCAACAGTGGTTCAAAAGCTTGTAGGGGCGGGATCTATTGTCGTTGGAAAAACGAATATGGATGAATTTGCGATGGGATCCTCCACAACGACAAGTTTCTTTGGTCCAACAGTAAATCCGTGGAAGTCGAAAGATCATGCAAGCGATTTGATCCCTGGGGGGTCTTCCGGAGGGTCCAGTGCCTCTGTTGCAGCCCATTCTTCGTTGGGAGCGTTGGGTTCTGATACGGGGGGATCCATCCGTCAGCCCGCAGCCCTTTGTGGTGTTGTTGGGATTAAGCCTACCTATGGTTTATGTTCCCGTTATGGGATCATTGCTTTTGCATCCTCTCTGGATCAAGCAGGGCCCTTTGCGAGAACTGTTGAAGATACAGCCCTTTTGTTAAGGGAAATGGCGGGACACGATTCCAAAGATTCAACAAGTCTTCAGTATCAGGTGCCTGATTATCTGAAAGCCCTTGGAAAAAGCATTCGGGGTATGAAAGTGGGGATTCCCAAGGAATATAGACCCGATGGATTGAACGCAGAAATTGCCCACTGGTGGGATCAAACGATTCTTTGGTTAAAAGACGCGGGGGCAGAAGTTGTGGAAATTTCCCTTCCTTACACAAAATACGGTCTTCCAACTTACTATATTATTGCACCAGCAGAAGCATCCTCTAACTTAGCCCGTTATGACGGGGTTCGCTATGGGTTGCGCGTTCCAGGAGGAACGTTGGATGATCTTTATTCGTACACCCGAACAGCTGGTTTTGGGGATGAGGTCAAGCGACGCATTCTCATTGGAACATATGTGTTATCCGCTGGGAAGTATGAAGATTATTACTTACGTGCCCAAAGGGTTCGCCAGTGTGTCACGAACGACTTCAACGCAGCGTATCAAAAGGTCGATGTTATTCTAACGCCAACCACAGCGAACACAGCGTTTAAAATTGGTGAAAATATTACAGATCCGATTGCTATGTATTTACAAGATGTTTTTACGGTAACAACGAATTTAGCTGGAATTCCAGGTATTTCAGTGCCTGTTGGTCTTTCAAAAGAAGGCCTTCCGATAGGAATGCAGGTTCTTGGTCCTATGCTACAAGAAGAAAAGCTTTTTCAATTTGCCCATATTATTGAGCAAGCGGCGCGGTTCAAAAATCTTGGGGGGCATTCGCTATGACACACTCTTTTATCAAAACAGCTACAGGTCTTTGGGAAGTCGTCATTGGACTTGAAGTGCATGCTCAGGTTAAGTCCTTGTCAAAACTTTTTTCAGGGGCTGCGACTTCTTTTGCAGCGGATCCGAATACAAAGGTATCGCTCGTGGATGCGGCACTTCCCGGAATGTTGCCAGTTGTTAATAAATTCTGTATCGAACAGGCAGTTAAAACAGGACTTGCCTTGAGGGGAGATATTGCTCTTCACTCGGTCTTTGATCGGAAAAATTATTTTTACGCGGATTTGCCTCAAGGGTATCAAATTAGCCAATTTTATCATCCGATTGTCCGCAATGGATTTTTAGAAATTGACCTTGAAAATGGTGAGACTAAAACGATTCATATAGAACGCATTCACCTAGAACAAGACGCAGGAAAAAGTATTCACGATCTCCATCCTGATAAGTCATTTATCGATCTCAATCGTTCAGGGACAGCGTTGATGGAAATTGTCACAAAGCCCGATATGAGAAGCGCTCATGAGGCGATGGATTTCATCAAAAAACTGCGCCTGATCCTAAGATACCTTGGGTCATGCGATGCGAATATGGACGAAGGAAGTCTTCGGGTGGATGTAAACATTTCTGTGCATCGTCCAGGCACACCTTTTGGAACGCGAGCGGAAATCAAAAACGTAAACTCAATACGCTTTATTGGCCAAGCCATTGATCATGAAATTAATCGTCAAATCGCCCTCCTTGAGAGCGATCAATCAGTGGATCAAGAAACTCGTCTTTTTGATGCATCAAGTGGCACAACACGATCGATGCGCAGCAAGGAAGATGCCCAAGATTATCGGTATTTTCCTGATCCAGATTTGCGGCCTATCGTTTTAACAGAAGACTATATTCAAAAAGTTCAAGAATCGCTTCCAGAGCTTCCCAATGAAAAGCGGACACGCTTTATGGAAGATTACGGACTGTCTCGTTATGATGCGACGGTTTTGGTATCTGATTTGGAAACGCCCCTTTATTACGAAAAGGTTCTGAAAAATCTTAAGGGATGGAAGGATCAAATAGAGGCCGCTAAATTAGCCTCTAACTGGATATCGGGAGAATTATTTGCAGCACTTAATGAAAAGAACTTATCCATCGATAAAAGCCCGATTGCTCCTGAAAAATTGGCTCAGCTTTTAAATTTGATTGGGGAGGGGAAACTTTCGGGGCGCCTTGCAAAAGATGTCTTTGAAATTATGATTGAAACTGGCCAAGAGCCCGAAAAAATTGTAGATGAAAAGGGGCTTGTACAAATTAGCGATACGGGCGCTTTAGAAGCAATCGTTGATCAGGTTATTAAAGATAATCCAAAAATGGTGGAAGAATATAAATCGGGTAAGGATAAACTCTTCGGATTTTTTGTGGGGCAAACTATGAAACTTTCCGGTGGGAAGGCGAACCCCCAAATGATTAATGAAATCTTAAAGAGAAAGTTATAATCATGACAAAAGTATTACACGAGAAATTTCGTGGGCAAACTAAAGAGCAATTACTGAAGCTGTACTATGACATGCTTCTGATTCGACGACTCGAAGAAAAATCTGGGCAGCTTTATGGCATGGGGAAAATTGCTGGATTTTGTCACCTTTATATTGGTCAAGAGGCTGTTGTGACCGGCGTTCAAACGTTCGTGAAAGAGGGTGATAGCATTATTACAGGATACCGAGATCACGGGCATATGTTGGCTTGTGGTATGGATGCTAAGGGGGTGTTGGCGGAATTAATGGGGCGTATGGATGGACTTTCTAAAGGGAAAGGGG
>VGCX01000027.1 GCA_016869935.1 Alphaproteobacteria bacterium | reverse complement strand
TAAAATCTGGTTCAGAAAACACTCTTCAGCCTCAGGTGAGCCCAGTTGGAACATCCTCTAAGCCTTTCGTGCCCCCTTTCGTATCCCCTATTGTCCCATCAAGAACTGTTGATGGGACAGATTCGCTCCCCACTTCTCTAGAATCAGCACCCGAAGGAGGGAGCGGAGGGAAAGGACGGCGCAAACCATCGCTTAGCTTTGACACCGGAGAACAAACTACAGGCGGTGTCACTGAAGAAGATCCCGATGCATAGCTCTAAAAACATCCTTTAAAACAAGAAACCCAGAAATTAAAGTCTCTAGTTAAATGCCTTTAACTTTTTTGTCCAATTCATCAATAAAGTAAAATATAGCCGACTTTTTTTGCCCTATTATTCAAAATAGTAAAAAGGATTTAACTATGGCAAAGTTTTTATGGAGAAAAGATGGAACGGTACGTTCGCCTTAATTGGCAAGACGTTGTCAAGCAAGCTATAAAACGTCGCAAAGAAGAAAGACTGACTCAAGACCAGCTCGCTATCCTTGCGGGCATCAGCAAGCCAACGCTAAACAGCTTTGAACAAGCTCATACAACCCTCAAACTAGAAAGCGCCATGAAGATTTTACGGGTATTAGGGCTAAATTGATCATTTTTGTTTGACATAGTGTACAAATTTGTACACTATTACTCTAGAGGATGATGATGTATATAAGACCTGTCTACCAAAAAATTATGGGACGCTTGCTGGAACCGAGGCAATTTATTCAAGTACTCGCGGGCCCAAGACAAGTTGGCAAAACCACACTTGCTTCCCAAGTTGCCCGATCTACATCTTTAGAGACACATTATGCTTCAGCCGATGAACCTGTATTAAAAGATTCTTCCTGGATAGAGCAACAATGGGAAATTGGAAGATTACGAGCGAAAAAAGCGCCTCAAGGAGCCCTTCTTATTCTTGATGAAATTCAAAAGATACCTCATTGGTCAGAAATTATCAAAAATTTATGGGATCAAGATAGCTTTCATCAGATCAATTTTAAGGTGATTCTTCTAGGATCTTCCGGACTATTGATTCAAAAAGGACTTACGGAGAGTTTAGCGGGTAGGTTTGAGGTCATTCCAATAACACACTGGTCATTTGCTGAGTGCAAAGAATGCTTTGGATGGACCGTCGATCAGTATATTTATTTTGGGGGATATCCAGGCGCAGCTCCTCTCATTGATGATGAAAAACGATGGTCGCGTTACATAAAAGACTCCCTGATTGAAACAAGTATTTCTAGAGATATTATGCTGATGACGCGCATCCATAAGCCAGCCATTTTACGACGCCTTTTTGAACTTGGCTGTGCTTATTCTGGTCAAATATTATCCTATCAAAAGACACTTGGACAGTTGCAGGATATAGGAAATATTGCAACCGTAGCACATTACCTAGACCTAATTGCCAGTGCAGGATTACTGGTTGGACTTTCAAAGTTTTCTCATGAACTCGTTCGTCAAAAAGCTTCAAGCCCTAAATTTCAAGTGCTAAATACGGGTCTTATTACTGCTCAACATGCCTCTTCTTTTAAGCAATCCCAGGACAATAGAGAACTATGGGGACGCCTTGTAGAAAGTGCCGTGGGGGCACATTTAGTTAACTCTACGATTGGGACTAAAACAAATATTTCTTACTGGAGAGAAGGAAACAAAGAGGTAGATTTCATTATGAGTAACGGCGACACAGTTATTCCTATTGAAGTCAAAAGCAGCCAAAAAAGAACAGCTCTTCCAGGAATAGAGCTATTTTCTAAAAAGTTTCACGCTACAAAAAAATTGCTTGTTGGAGGACAGGGAATATCTATTGAGGAATTTCTTCTAAGGCCCGCTGAATATTGGTTGTGAGGCTCAAAATCCAAATCATTTGACGACACCCTTCAATCTATTATAAAATAAAGAATGATATCTATTATAATAGGGACGGCAAACATTGAAGAAAAGCATTTTTTTATTCATAGCTTTTGTAATAATTTCAGGTCCATTTGATGGATTTTCGACGGAAGGCGAGACAGGCCATCAAAATCGTGGACGCGTATCGCGTTTTTTTTCTGGCGTTAAAGAACGTGGAACAGTAATTATTCGACGTATGACAGGGCGCTCTTCAAAAACATCCCGCTCTAATGCTGACACGCAAAGTGATACACCCTCTATTGCAAGAATGGATTCTACGTCTAGCATTGCATCACAATCATCATCGCGGGCCTTCTCTGACCCCTTATCTGCAAACAATCAAACAACCCTTACAGGGCCAACACAAGCAACAACACTTGTAACAAAATCTGCTTCCCCTGTTACCCCAGATCTTAATACAGGCCTTACCCAGCAATCATCGTCTTTTAGTTTTCAAGGTGTTGCCGCAAGTATTGCCCCTGCATCATCCAATACAGCGGCCGATCAAAGCGCTACAGCCAGCGGCATTGCTGTTCATACGAGTGATTCAACATCTGCTGAGGTGGTACATGCAGGTCGAAGCACCCAGCCCACAACAGAGAGAACCTCTGAAGGAGCACCCCCATCGATTGATGCAGGGGAATCCGTTCGTGGAGAGAGAGAGGAGGATGATTTTGATTTAGAACATCTTTTTAACGTCGCTGGAAAGCTTATAAAATCTGCCCGCTTAGGAGATAGAATTGTCGATGGATTTGAATCTTTTTCTGGAACGATCTTGAGTGTTTGGAAGAATAATAAAACCCAAGAAATCCTTGGTCTTCATGATTCTGTCACGGCTGTTGAATCCTTCAGTGAACGGATGGGACATGAATTCGTTGGTCGAATTTTGGGGAGAGATGGCCCTTCAAAATCCCTCCTTGCAATTGTGGGCCCCCAGGGATTTGCAACGGGAATACGCTATGCTATTCGTAAAGCATCGATCCCTGGTCTTCAAAAATTAGAAGATAAAATCGGTGATATAGCAGAGGCTGGATTAGAAAAATTATCCGGCACACGTCTTAATTATAAGGCGCGGTCGATTATCGATGCGGCCTATCTTGCAGATACAACCGCAAAAGCTTTTTATCAAACCTATGCTCCTATTATTTCAACGCTTACAAAAGACGAACAAAACGACCTAATTTGCTATGCCGTTGATACGGCTATGTTTGCTGTTGACCGCATGATTTTAGAAAATCCCAAAGCAACCATCACACCTCAAATTTTGATGAAAACTATTGGAACAGAGTTTTTAGATTTGGATGCTAAAATGCCCCGATTTGGCATGTTAATTCGTCGCGCTAAAATGGCAATATTTCAGTCTTCCGGACTCGATGCTAAAGAAGCACGGGCTCTTTTAACCAGCACACCCGTTCAGGTTGGTACAACTTTATTTGCCCCTATTAATGATCCAAGAGATGAAAGAAATCTTATCGTTAAGGCTTTTTGGCGGGGCGTTCTCCATCAAGATGAACCCATTGCTATGCCTAAAGGCTTTAGAAACGCCTACAGAGTAGCTGACGCAAACTATGCACAGTCCTTAGGAATTGCTTTACCCCCTGAACTTATCCCACAACCCATTGCAATAGCGGCAGCCCCGGCAGCTTAAATTAGATTTGACAAATAGAAACAGAGGTTTTATATAACGATTATGCATCAGTTTCTAAGCACAACACCTGTTATTATCATCACAGCCTAAAAAGGCTTCCAGGGGCTTATTGTATCTAAATTTCAGTTTTTTATTATTTTTTAACAATTTTTATAGGTGTTTAAATGCTTTCAGTTAACAATTTATCCATGGCTTTCGGCTCTCGTATTCTCTTTTATGACGCCAATTTTAATCTTAACAAAGGGTATCGTTATGCAATTACTGGGCCTAATGGCGCTGGGAAGTCAACATTTCTTCATTTGATTTCTGGGGAAACAGAGCCCACAGAGGGGGAAATTTCCCTTAAAAGTGGAGAACGGATTGGATGGCTCAAACAAGACCAATTCGTCTACGAAGATGAACCCGTTGTCAGTGCTGCTATTCGCGGCAATCCCGACCTATGGAAAGCACTCCAAACCAAAAACCAACTGTTGTCCCAAGAAACATTATCAGAAGAAGACTGTATTGTTTTCGGAGACTGTGAGGAAACAATTCTTCATTATGATGGCTATGATGCCGAAGAAAAAGCCGAAAAAATCCTGATCGGCCTTGGGATTCCCCCAGCGCAAGTCCATCGTCCCCTCAAAGAATTATCGGGGGGATATAAAATGCGGGTGCTTTTGGCACAGGCTCTTTTCAATGATCCCGATATTTTGCTCCTTGATGAACCGACAAACCATCTGGATATGCCCTCAATCGATTGGCTAGAACAATATTTGCTGGATTCCTATAACGGCCTTTTGATTTTTATTTCCCACGACCAAGGATTTTTAAACCGTATGGCAACCCACGTGATTGACGTAGATTACGGGGAATTAACCCTTTATCCAGGAAGCTATGAACTGTTCAAAAAGAATAAGGTCCTGTTCCAGGAACAAAAGGCTCAGGAACTGAAAAAACAACAATCCCGTATCGATCATTTGCAAAAGTTCGTCGATCGCTTCAAGGCCAAGGCATCCAAGGCCCGCCAAGCCCAGTCAAAGGCAAAGATGATTGAAAAAATTGAACTGCCCGAAATCAGAAAATCATCTTATGTGGCGCCCCGCTTTCATTTTGTTAGCGAACGCCCCTCTGGAAAACACATTCTAGAGGCCAAGAAATTATGCAAAAATTTTGGCGAAAAAAATGTTTTGAAAGATCTATCGGTCGCTGTTCATCGAGGTGAAAAAGTTGCCTTTATTGGTGCAAACGGTCGAGGCAAATCAACGTTACTGAAAATTCTCATGCAGCAATTGGAGGCCACCTCTGGAACGTTCACTTGGGGGCACGGTGTGCAGTTGGCCTATGTTTCCCAGGACCACTACGATCTTTTGGACCGATCAAAAACAGCGTATCAATGGTTGATGGATGCAAATCCCAACCGATCAGAACAAGAAGTTCGAAATGCCTTAGGCGCCATGCTTTTTAGTGGCGATGATGTGAAGAAGTTGGTGGGTGTTTTAAGTGGGGGCGAATGTGCCAGGCTTCTTTTGGCAAAAGTCATGCTGGATCGACCAAACGTCTTGATTTTAGACGAGCCAACGAACCATTTGGATCTTATCGCAACGGAAGCTTTACAAAAGGCCTTGACAGAATTCCAAGGAACACTTTTATTTGTAAGCCATGACCGTTATTTTATTGAGCATGCCGCGACACGAATTATAGAGATTTGAGAGATCAACATGTCTTTTAAGAATATCAATATCCCGGCCTATACGCCGGTTCTTATTATTCTATCCTTCATTACGTACTGTATTGAAATCGATCTCGCCGTCCCTAGTTTTCCTTTTATTGTCAAAGCGCTCAATACAACAGAAGCTCTTCTACAAATGACTTTGAGCCTTAATTTTTTCGGATTTTGCTTGGGGGGAATTATTTATGGCCCCGTATCCGATACTTTTGGCAGGCGGTCAACGCTTTTGATTGGATGTGGCATTTATGTCCTTGGAGGCATAGGGTGCGCTCTGATGAATTCTATCGAAGCGCTTTTATTGTTCAGATTTATTCAAGGATTAGGCGCAAGTTCTGGCTGTGTTATTTTATATGCCATGATTGCTGACATCTATCCACCCAAAAAAATGGCATGGTTCCATGGCATGATGAATGCTATTTTAACAATTGTTATGGCAGGGGCTCCTCTTGCAGGGGCCTTTATTAATCAATACTTTGGCTGGCGCGCCCCCCTCATCACAATTGCGGGAGTAAGCATTAGTACGCTTATCATGATGATTGCCTTCCTCCCAGAAACGCTTTCTGAAAAAATCCCTTTTGACTTCAGAAAAATCCTTAAAGACTACAAGAGCCTTTTAACCCATAGGGAATTTATGCTGTTAACAATTGGGCCAAGCATCTTAGTCGGAGTTTATCTAACTTTTGTTGGGACAGCTTCCTTCTTTTACCAAACACAGCTCGGCCTTCCCATTGTGGAATTTGCTATCCATCAAGGGTTTATTTTAATAAGCTTTGCCTTAATTAGTATGTTCACAGGCAAACTCAACCATTTATTTGGAATGAAATCGTCGATTATTTTGGGCGGGAGCATTGCAATACTCAGTGCTTTTGCCCTTTTGTTGCTTGGGTTTTATGACTATTTTTACCCTTATTCTATTACTGTCTTTATGTGCATTCATGCTATGGGAATCGCTCTTTGCTTTGGAACAACGGTTGCAATTGCCTTTACGGTTAGGTCCGACCTTGCAGGCGCTTCTTCGTCTCTTATTATGGCTTTTAGGCTTTTGTTTTCCTCTGCCATGGTTGCTTATGCTAGCAAAGCGTATGACGGCACGTGGCTTTCAATTGCCTTGATCCTATTCTTTGGGGCGTTGATTGGATCCTTGCTGATCCTATATGGTATCAAAATCTCTAAAAGCGACACCTTGAAATCTTAAAAAACCTTTCTATATAAACCTAGACCGTAAAAATTACTGAAAAGGTTTATAGTATGCGTTTGTTTTCTTGGATTTTTTTGATTTTTGTTCATTTAACGATAGATAATGCTTTTGGATTTGAGGAAAGTGAAGAAGAAAAGTCGCCACCTTCTTCTCCTATGGGGTTTGATTTTTTTCCTCCAATGAGCCCTATTAGGAGACAAGGAAGCACCCATAGCTTAGATGACTCATTAGTTATACCACTAACTCCTTCAACATCTAGAAATTTAGACCTTGGCGATCTTGGCCTTTTCCTAGAAACCCCTCAACTTAGAAGAGGTTTCTCCGATGGAAGCACCGCAGCAGATAGATCCGAAGCATCCTTAGATGTTCAAAGAAGCCCTGCTGATGACAGCCAGAGATATGAACCACAAACAAGATATGCAGCCCCAAAAGTATCAAAAGAACCCAGCCCAACTTTTAATGATATAGAGAAAAAAGACGCTGAAGACCAGGACCCTCATGCACTTCTTGTGATCGATACATCAACAGAAGATATGCCACAAGCTTTTGATTCCCTGTTACCGAAATTAAAATTACAGGGTCACGACCCTCACTATTCTGAAGAAGCAATGAGAGCAAACATTTCGACACATCATTGCTTTCATAATCTTCAGTATGGTGATACGCTTATTGGTCCTTATTTATCCCATGTGGAGCGGCGACTTTCAAAGACCGTAAAAGCTATTTCTCAGAATATGACGGGCGGTGTCAAAACGGCTTCGACAAAAAATGTTTGCGCCTATAGCACCAGCATTATTGATACCTCAGGGAATCTTTCTTTACTAATTTCTGATGGGCAAGACTCTTTTGGATTTTTAAGTCCCCCTACACCTGCAAAACCGAGATCCCCTGGTGCCTCCTGTTGCCTTTCTCCTTCAGGGCCTGCATTTAGAGAAAAAGGTAAGAATTTTAACGTCATTGGAGATCTAGATTTGCAAGAAAAAGATGGATTTACTATTGGAATTAAAGATAAATTTCTTCCTGTAATTTTTTCCGACTCTGATGCACCTTCAGATAGTCCTGATGACAAACGTTCAAGTGTGATTTCTATTTTAAATAAAACGAGAAGAATGTTTCCCCTAGACACTTTGGCTTTTTTAGAAGAGCAACTCCTTTTCAATATAAAAGATGCGCTTTCAAAGGCAACCGAACAAAGAGCTTTAGAGCTAGAAATGCAGCTAAAACACCTCATCGAAGAAATTGCTGAAAAAAAAGAGAAAGTAGAATTATCAAATGATATCACCCCACTTTTGAGCATGCTATCAGACGGTGAAATCAGTAAGATTTATGGACATTCTGAGCAGGTAATGGCACGTTACTTTGAAAAAATTGTCATACCTAACCTTTATAGGAGACACTTAATGGTAAAGGGTGCTGATACAGCTCAAGGGATTGCTGAAGTTATTTTTCATATAGCGACCCTTCAAGACTGTTGTTGGTGGTGTGCAAGAACCTTAAGCGCCTTAAGTGGTCCTAAAATTTTTGACGATGGAACAGTAATTAATTTACGCTTTCTTGTTACAAGCTTTAAAAGCTTCCCAACACGTTCTATAGATAGTACGGGATCAGTTCAGTTTCATGATTCTCGTAAAGAGTTATCTGCTCAGAGAGAGTTAGATTTAAAAGCGCTCCCTCCAATATTGTTTAATTTTTCTACTATAGATACTGAAGCAAGTTCAGAAACAACTGCAGCCACAGGAACTGCTTGGACGTTAGACCCACGCTTCGAAATTATCAAAAGCCCTGCTGGATTTCCTGTTATATCCTTAAAAACAAGGATCTAACCGAACCAGATTTATAAAGATTAAAAAATTAATTTGGAAAAAAATACCCCTGACTGCAGCTAATGCAAAAACAGGGCTATAATAAAAATAGATGCAACAATGCAACAAAATTTCTCTTTTTATACAATAAAGAAAAAATAATATAAAAATAGTTTGCATTGTTGATATTTAAGTGTCTTTAAATTTATCATGTAAAAACAGATAAATAAGGTATTTTTAACATGATAAAATCGATTAAATATTTTCTCTTTATTATTTATTTACTTTTATCCTACTATAGCCAAGCCGCTACTGGTATTGATTGGAGCAACGAGAGCACTCAAGAGGCCATAAGTAAAATCGCGACTATTATAGAGGATAGATCTTTTCGAGATGCTGATTTTTCTTCAGTAGGTAAAGATGTTAAATCTCTTGTGAGACTATCATTAGAACAAAAAGACGAATGGAAGACCTTTCCCCTGGTTGGAAGGAATCCTATCATTTTTTCGATTGTTTCAAAGTTGTTTTTAGAAGGATGGGATTCCTTTGAAAAAAATTTAGAAAAAGCTGCTGAACTTGCTGTAATTGGATACATACTAGAAACAGCTAGCAGTGCAGACCCTGCAATTGCTTATGCTATAATAGGTGATACTACTACAGTACGAGCACTCTCAATAGAGTCCTCTGATACAGAAATCGAAGCCGCTATCAAAGCACTCCACGCAAAACTCGTATTAGAAAGCGAAGAAGAAACGGGATAATAAGCCGTTATCTCTGTGTTTTGCGCGTCCAAACAATTTCGTAGAGCTTTGAAAGATTGATATCAACTATAATAGAGTCCGGAGATTGGAGAGAAAGATCTTGCACAATAGAAAACTCTCCTTCCCGGGTTCCATTAGCAAGACGCCCAATAAATTGTTCGTTCCTTGATGTGACCGCTATACAAAAATCCCCAAGCTTAGGGGTATAAACACCCCCTCTGACAGGAAGCGCCCCAACAATGTCGCCCTTAGCAAAATAGGGCATTAAGAGTTCGTTCTTAATAGTGTGTGTTAAGGCTTTTGGGTGACATTCCTCAAAATAAAGCTTTTCTAAGGATTCTTTTCGAACATTAGGACCCTTTGTTGAAACCTCTTTGTAGAAAGGAGGCACCCCAACACCAAAGACCAACCATTCTTGAGAACACGGAATTCCAACCGTGTTAAACACATGAAGAATCCGCTTTACTGCCTTTGTGCTGACATCTTTTTGAAGATTAAACTCCCAAGACTTTAACGTCGCCTCTGGAATTCCAAAGCGACGGAAAATCTCCGAACGAGAAAGCCGCGAATATCCTCTTAGGGCGCGAAGACGCGCTCCAAAAGAATCTAAATCTGATTTTTTATCTTTATCTGACATAATTTTATTATTTTCGAACCAATATAATAAATTTGTGAAAAATATACAACAAAATTCAGTGCCTTTTTTTACTTTAATCTTTAAGACACTGGTTCTTCCACAGAAGCTGCTCGCACCATACTTAAAGCATTTAAGTAAAGGTCTAGCATGTATTCTTGCTCCTGTCGATCGTCTGCATCCATTTTCCTTAATCGTATCACCTGGCGAAGGGTCTTAGTATCAAAGCCATTAGCCTTCGCTTCCGCATACACTTCACGAATATCAGCAGCTAAATGTGCTTTGTCTTCTTCAAGGCGTTCGATACGTTCAATGACCGACTTAAGTTGTTCTTTTGCAATTCCACCAATATTTGTCATAATTCTTCCTTTTTATTAATATAGTCTAAAAGAGTCTCTAAAACCACTGGAATTCCTTTTTTACTTTGAGCCGATATAGGATAAACTTTCTGACCACTCACTTTTTCAAGTACCGCTATTTTATCCGTGATTTCATCTTCTGTTAAGGCGTCACACTTATTAAGGGCAACGACAACATCTTTTTCCCCAAGAGCTCCGCCATAATTTTCAATTTCCTGACAAACAGTTTCATAGTTCCGGACAGGATCTTCTGCGGTTCCATCCACTAAATGCAGCAACACACGACACCGTTCTACGTGACCCAAAAAGCGGGTTCCAAGACCTGCTCCCATATGGGCCCCTTCAATAAGCCCAGGGATATCTGCTATAATATACTCTTGGTCATGAAGATAAACAACGCCTAACTGAGGATGGAGTGTTGTAAAGGGATAATCAGCGATTTTTGGACGCGCCCTTGAAACACTGCTTAAAAAGGTAGATTTTCCAGCATTTGGCATGCCTACAAGGCCCACATCCGCAATAAGCTTGAGCTGAAGCCAAACCCACAATTCTTCTCCCATCTCTGCTGGTATTGATTGGCGTGGCGCTTGATTGGTAGAAGATTTAAAATGAACATTGCCAAGACCTCCCTTCCCTCCAGCGGCCAGCACAAAACGATCGCCAGCATTTTTAAGATCAAAAAGAACGGTTTCTTTATCATCTGCAAGAACCTGTGTCCCGACAGGAACGCGCATTATAAGGTCCTTCCCAAAACGGCCTGCACAATTCTTTCCCATGCCATTATGACCACGCTCCGCCTTGAAATGCTGTTGATAGCGATAATCAATCAAAGTGTTAAGGTTGGGAACTGCCTCAATAATAACATCTCCCCCTTTGCCACCATCTCCACCATCAGGACCGCCAAATTCAATAAATTTTTCCCGACGAAAGGCTACGCAGCCAGAACCGCCATCGCCCGCTTTGATAAAAACCTTTGCTTGATCAAGAAATTTCATTTTTTCTCGCCTTGTCAGGATCCCACTCGCGTGTAGGAGCACCCCCTAAACAGTATTCATGGATACGCTGCAAACTGCCTGGATCCATATCGTCCGGCAATTCAAAAATAGAAAACCACCGTATTTCCTTAATTTCAGGAGAATAATTATCTTTTTCTTGAACCCAGTTTTGAATAACGTAGACAAATGGATAATCGTCAACGCCCGTATATTTTTGATAGTACACGCCAAAAAATTCCGGAGATCCCAAACATTTGACACCAGTTTCTTCATAAACTTCTCTTACCACAGCCTCAAAAGGGTGCTCTCCTTTTTTAACACCACCCCCTGGCAAGTGCCAATTAGGACAATACGTATGATAGACTAAAAGAATTTTTTCCAGATCTTCGGATAAAACAATCGCCCGTGCGCCAACACTTTTGCCACCAATTATGTGCATAAAGGAATAATAAATCCGCAATAAGAACCGAATAATAGCAATTTTCATTTTTAAATGATCCATCTGGAAAATGGTGCAAGGTATGTAACCATGGCATTCCCTATATAAAAAAGCCCAAGAAATTCTTGGGCTTCCACGCTAAACTATAGAACTATCGTCGTTAAACGACAGACACATAGCAACGCCCTTCAGATTTATGGGCAAATTGTACACGACCAGCACGCGTTGCAAAAAGCGTATGATCACGCCCCATACCAACGTCCGCTCCTGGATGATACGTTGTTCCACGTTGGCGAACGATAATGTTGCCGGAAACAACCATTTGTCCACCAAATTTCTTAACCCCTAAACGGCGTCCTTCTGAGTCTCGACCGTTCCTAGAACTACCACCGGCTTTTTTCGTTGCCATTTGTTTCTTCCTCTTCTTTTATCTAAAGTTTACGATGCTTTTGCCTTAGAAGACGCTTTCTTCTCAGCAGGCTTTTTATCAGCCTTTGCTGAAACTGCTTCTTTCTTAGGAGCTACTTCTTTTTTAGGAGCCGCTTTCCCCTCGGACTTGAAAGATTTTCCTCCAACGGAAATTTCAATCACCCGCAAAACAGTCTGATGTTGCCTATGGCCCTTCTTACGACGATAATTTTGACGGCGTTTTTTCTTAAACACAATCACCTTATCAGTGCGCGTCTGCCCTTCGACAATCGCCTTAACAAAGGCACCCGCAACAGTGGGAGCACCCAAGGAAACCTTGTCACCCTCCGAAATCATTAATATTTGATCTAAAACAACTTCTTTTCCAACAGGGGAATCCAGTTTTTCAACAGAAATTTTTTGGTCAACAGAAACCTTTAACTGTTTTCCACCAGTACGTACAATTGCAAACATTTTCTACTCTATTTTGTATTTTAATATACTAGACTATATATACGGTTGAGTTATAGAGATTTCTACCCCCCTCCGTCAAGAAAAAAGTTCAATCAGGAAGAATCCTTTAAGCTTCGTCGTCTAAATCAGCCTCTATAGACTCCTCCTCAGCACTTGCCCTGACCCTCATCCCCTTATCTGAACCCCCTGAAACCATGGTCGATGGATCTATTTCTTCTATACGAAAAGAAATAGGCTTGCCTCCTCTTGCGGCTGCAGCATTTCTTCTGCAGCTTTCTATTAAGGCCCGTCTTTTAGCACTGTCAACGCCTATAGAAAATTTTTCAGCTTCTAAAAAAGAAAAGGTTGAGTTTAGAATTCTTGGATTAAACGACCACCCTTTTGAAGAATGCAAAGAAAGCTTGATATCTACGATGTTCCATTTTCCTTCGGAACAATTATTGATGCAATCAGTCGTCACAGGAAATCTGTAGCCAACTGACTTATCTCTGCGCGAGTCATAACAAACAAGATCTCCTTCATCGTCTGTATTTATTACGACCTGACCCAAACTTACAATTTGATGGCGATCCCACTGATAGTAATAGCCAGAGCTTCCATCAGAAGCTGTCTCACACATACCTTGTATTAAATTGGGCTCTCTCCATTCAAATTCTTTTCGATTGGCTTTCGAAAGCAACATTGTGTAAGGAAGACCCCTACTACCTCCATCAAAAAAAGATCCTGCTAATTCTTCAGAAACAGGTGCTAATAATGGCGCAACAGTTACACCAACAACCCCTTTAATTGCCTGAAACACTTTCAATGTAGATTCGTCCTCAAAACTTAGGGAAAAGATAGCCCGTGGATGATCTGCTGTAATCCGAACGGTATGACTTTCCTCTGTGGCTGATTTTCTTAAGGTTGACAATAATCTTTTATACGTCTCATCAAACTCTACAGAAGCAGCTTCTACAAAATGAATCCAAGAAAATAAGAAAAAAGTAAATTTTATAATTAAGGCTTTATTTATTTTAAGAATATACATTGCAATTCTCCTGAATTTATAGAGATATAGTCAAGAAAATATTAAAAATCTAGAAGAATACTATGATAATTGATTATATACACTAATCCAGAAAAAGCAGCCTAATCTCTAATTTTTGACATCAGGTTTTAAAATTTTTTAACCGTACATAAAAAAAATAATTAACCACCATGGGAGATTGTTTATCCAAAAAAACTTAAGAAAGGCATAAAATTTTCAAGAAAAAAATTAATTTAATCATTAAATCATGGAAAAATTTGTAAGGGAAACCCCAGTCAAATCAGGGAAATTTGGACAAAAAAATGTCAGAAAAATCAAGGAGATTTTTCTCTTGATTTTTTTTCAGCATATGCTAACGTATCAACATTGGTGCTAAAAAAAAGCACCTCAGAGATCCGAGCTCTTGTGTGTTTATTATAATGAGAACACAATTGGAGGCACGCACAAGAGCTCGCTTTTATTTTTTCCCTACTTTACATCTTGCGGTCTATCCGCTTTTTTTGTTTTTTCAGGTTCCCATTTTCTTGCACCTCTTTGCAATAGATGGTTTTTTTATCTTCAAAATTCTTTATTTGTTTTATTCTCTTTCTTATTAAAGGTTGTTATATCTAACTTTTTTTTCTTTTGCAAGATATTTTGTTTAAAAATCTTAAAAAAAAGAAATTTGCTTTACCCATCTAAAATATTACTATATTATCCCAATCATAAAAACAACGTATTTATTTCTATATCCTCTAAATAACAA
>VGCX01000026.1 GCA_016869935.1 Alphaproteobacteria bacterium | reverse complement strand
TGCCAAGTATTACGAAAAGAGCATATAGGTGCAGATCAGTTTTTATCACTTGACCCGAACATCTCTAGAAAAAACGCTCCCAAAGCTTTTGGAGAAAATTCTTCAAAAAGACGGGCGCGCGGTGATATTAACAGTCTCAGGCAAAGTATCAGCTCTTAACGATTCTCTCTGGACATTCCGTCCTGATGGTTTTTTGCCCCATGGAACAAAAAACGACGGTGGTGATCCAGAGGATTATCCTCTTTGGTTAACAGATACCCTTGAAAACCCCAATAACAGCCAGTATTTGGTTGTGGATGGGGACGCTGATTTTCCTTTTACGGCCGATTTTTCCCATGTTTTTTATCTTTTTGATAGCCAACAAGGGGACCAGCTAGAAAAAGCCCGTACCTTGTGGCGTACCCTCAAAAAAGAGGCGACGCATGCTCTGACCTACTGGAAACAGGATCTTCAAGGGGCTTGGGTGAAAGAAATCACAGGCGAGTAGATTTTTTCCAAAATCACCCTTGTTGTGGACATTTTCGGAGCCTATTCCGAAATTATCCGTGAAATTTTCGGAGTTGTATCCGAAAATATCCATAAGAAAGTATGGATTTATAAGGTATATCGTAAGATAGATCAGATTTCTGAACAGGTACTTTGAACGGTGATATATCTTACCTCTTAATGAGACGATTAGGAAACATTTCAAAAGCTGGTTTTATCAAGGCATTGAATTTTTTGCTTTAGAAACTTATTTGTATCCTGTAAATTGAAGAAAAATATGGAGAATCAAATGCTAAATGTGTTTAGAAGTTTTTTGACTATAACTTTGCTGATTTGTTCAACCGCTTGTGCTTCGTCTTCAAGCAGTGAAGATGAAAGTTTAATTGCTCATCGATTTAGGGTGAAAGGCCATGATTTTTCTTCGCGCGTGGAAGAGGTTTGCTCAAATCCTATGGTTGTCAGTCTAGATTTTTCTTCAGTAAAATTAAGCAATGAAGATCTAGAAATTGTGTTTAATGCTCTTGTAGAGAGAGAAAAAAGATTAGCAGGAATACCACACTGCACTATAGAGCTTATTGATTTAAGACGAGGAACCTTCGATGAAACTGGCTTTTTAATGTTCTTAGATCATTTGCAACATGGAAAAAAAGAAGGTGGGAAAGACATTTATCCTGATGTGAGAGAAACTGTTTTAAAAATAGGACTTTCTTTAAATGATGATTTTATAGAACAAATGGAAAAAGCCGCCCCGAGTACTTTTGCGGGTGGTCTTCAAATTATACAATGACGCTTTTTCTAAACGAATTAGTCTTTTGAAGAGCTTGAGAAAAAGAATGTTTCATTCTGCGAAAATAATTCTAAGGTTTTTTTTCCTTTTTATGTTGGATTTCTTTAAGCTGTCCTTTTTTAGGGTTCTGCACAAGTGCTTGCTATGAATTAACGTTCCACAATGTTGGCCAAGGAAACTGTACTGTCATTAAATCCCCTCGTAGACAAGTATTGATCGTGGATGCGGGATCTTCGAATACAACAGGGGTTGAAGAGATTCCAACAGAAGGAAAATACAAAGCCTTAGCCGATAAAATATTTACGTCCATAAAAGATGATCTTGAAGCAAGTAAATGGCTTTGGTTTGTGGTTAGTCATCCTGACAAAGATCATTTAAATTTAGTTATTAAAATAATAGAACAATCTAATTTACTGGATAAAACAGAGAGAAGGGTTATCGACGGAACGTCTATTGGAATTTTATTAGGAGGGGAGAGAAATATCTATAAAACAGGAGATAGTAATGCACTGATAAGATTTTTATTATCCTACAGTATTCCCTGTTTTTTTGGGGCAGAGGATTATAAAGCTCAATTACGCCCTGGAGTTATGTATGAACCAAGAGAAGTTCCTTCTAAAATATTAAGAGGATGGGAAGGAAAAATTGATTTTTTGTCTGTAGATGGCAATTTAGGAGCTGTAAGAAAAGTAGTTAAAAAACGTACAGCAGTTTCTGCTTTTGGAGAGGGTTCAGGAGCTGGAAGCGGCGATGCAGATGATTCTTCTGCAACAGTAATAACAGAAAAAGAGGACGATACAAACAAGGTAAGTATTGTTATGAAAGTTTATTGTGGACCTTTTTCTGTCATGCTGACAGGTGACAAAACAAAAACAGAAACGAAAGCTATTATTGCGAGACTTTCTAAAGAAGGACAATTAGATGCTTTAAAATCAGACATTCTCTTAGCAACGCATCATGGTTCATGGGATGACTACGTTCCTGAATGGGTAGAGTATGTTAATCCAAGGTATGTTGTCTTCAGTTCAGGTCGGTCATATGATCACCCGCGGTCAAGAACGGTTGATGGCTATATAGCCAAAGCAGGAAACTTAGCGCCATATCCTTGGCATTTTATACAGTTTCAAGGTGATTTTATTAATCAAACCCATTCTTTTGGAAAAGGACTAGGGTCAGGAGCTGGTGCTGGGAGCAGTTCTGAACCATCTTCATCCTTAGTTGTAAAAAGCCTAGCACGAGAAGCTCCTAGTAGCATTGAAAAAGCCAGAGGGTATGTTCACGCGGTAATGAATAAAGGGATTTTTGTAACAGCCAATCAAGGGGATATTACTTTTTTGCAGGATGGTTCTGTAAGAATTTCTGGATTAACACACGCCGATTTAAGTACCTTTCCGACAGATTTAGTTCGTCGTTTCCTTAGTGCTCCTACTTTGTTAGATGGAACAAGGGTAGAAATCGAAGAATTGAATTTTGATGGAGAAACTTCATTGGTCCCTTTGCTTCCTGCGCTTGAAACTCTTCCATCTCTTGATGATCTCCAAAAGCTTAGTGTAAAATCATTAGGTCTAACTGATGCCGATGTTGATGGAATGTGTAGTTTAATAAGCGGCCGTACAGGTGTTACTAATCTTGATTTAACTGGAAATGGATTTTCTGAAGGATCAAAAGAAAAAATCAGAGAAGCTTGGGGGCATAGAGGGCTTCGATTATAAAAACGACAAGCCTCTTAAATATATTGCAGTAAAGTTAAAGTGTTCTAAGGACTCTCAGCACCTCAAAACAACAGAGATTCGACAATATTCAAAAGCAGTTGGAAAAAAGGCCGCCAAAGAAAAGGTTCCGATCCTTTCTTTCTCAGTTGCCTTGAGGAGATTTAACTCTAATTTAGAGAATCTTTCGGCTTTTTTCGCTTTTATAGCGCTTGAGGTTTGGGGAAAAGTCTCTTATGATGAAGACCAGAATAAAGAAGGACGAATAAAATGGCTGGTAGCATTAATAAGGTGATTATTGTTGGAAACTTGGGTCGTGAACCTGAGGTCCGACATGCCCAAGATGGCAGTAAAATTGTTAGCTTTTCGGTAGCAACCTCCGAGGTATGGAAGGATAGATCCTCCGGTGAACGTAAGGAACGGACTGAATGGCACCGTGTGGTGATTTTTAATGATCACTTGGCGGATGTTGCAGAACGATTTTTGCATAAAGGTTCAAAGGTGTATCTAGAGGGCCAGCTTCAAACCCGTAAGTGGAACGATAATGCTGGGGTTGAAAAATATACAACCGAAGTAGTTTTATCCAAATTCCGTGGGGAACTAACGCTTTTGGATTCAAAAGCAAGCAGTTCTAGTGGCGGCTACCAAGAAATCCCAGAACCTGCCATGGCTGGGGGGGATAGCTATGCTGCTGCCTCATCAGGCACGAGTGGTGGATCTATAGGATCGACAGCGAAAGCAGCGGATCATAGTTTTGATGATCTTGAGGACGATATTCCCTTCTAAGAATAAAGAGCGGTTATAATTAATAAATAAATAAAGGATATTCCTGTGAACGACGATATTAAAAATCTTCCAACTTCAATCGAAACAGTGATTCTTGAAGAGGAAATGAAGCGGTCCTATTTGGACTACGCCATGAGTGTAATTGTCAGTCGTGCGCTTCCCGATGTTCGTGACGGGTTAAAGCCCGTGCATCGTCGGATCCTTTATTCGATGAAAGAAGGCGGATTGGATTATAACCGCGCCTATCGAAAATCTGCCCGTGTTGTCGGGGATGTGATGGGTAAATACCACCCACACGGGGATTTGGCGATTTACAATGCCATGGTCCGAATGGCGCAAGACTTTTCCATGCGAGTTTTATTGGTTGATGGTCAAGGAAACTACGGCTCCATGGATGGGGATTCGCCAGCAGCGATGCGGTATACCGAAGCGCGGTTGTCTCATCCGTCCCATTATCTGATTCAAGACTTTGACAAGGATACGGTTGATTTTGTTCCAAACTATGACGAAAGCTCCAAAGAACCAACGGTTTTGCCCGCTCGTTTCCCGAATCTTTTGGTGAATGGGGCAGGGGGGATTGCGGTGGGAATGGCAACCAATATCCCAACTCATAACTTAGGCGAAGTGATTGATGGCTGTATTGCCTATGTTGACAACCCCTTTATCACCGTTGAAGAGCTCATGCAGTATATTCCTGGTCCTGATTTTCCAACTGGAGCCTTAATCTTGGGGCGTGGCGGGATCGCGAGCGCGTATGCAACGGGCCGTGGGTCTATTATTATGCGATCCAAGAGCCATGTAGAAGAAGTCCGCAAAGAGCGGGAAGCCATTATCGTCACTGAAATTCCCTATCAGGTGAACAAGGCCAAAATGATAGAACGCATTGCGGAAATCGTTAATGATAAAACGGTTGAAGGGATTGCGGATTTACGCGATGAATCGGATAGAGACGGCGTTCGAGTTGTGATTGAATTGAAGCGTGATGCGGATGCCTCTGTTGTATTGAATCAGCTTTATAAGCATACACCTCTACAGTCGAGCTTCAGCTTTAACATGCTTGCATTAAATGGGGGACGACCAGAATTGATGAATCTTCATCAGATCATTGGGGCCTTCATTGATTTCCGCGAAGAAGTTATTACCCGTCGGACCAAGTTCGATCTAGACAAAGCACGGGAGCGGTCCCATGTTTTGGTGGGGTTGTCTGTTGCCGTTGCAAACATTGATGAAGTGATCGCGCTTATTCGCGCGGCGAAAGATCCAACGATTGCGCGCGAAGACCTTATGGCGCGTGAATGGCCAACCAAGGATGTGGGGCCCTATATCCAGCTGGTTGAAAATACACAAGGCCAATCAGTGCCTGAGACCTATAAACTGTCCGAACGACAGGCGCGTGCGATTCTTGAACTCCGTTTGCACCGGTTAACGGGCCTAGAGCGGGAAAAAATCTTTGAAGAACTCAAAGAAATTATTGATGAAATCAAAGGATACTTAGAAATCTTGAGCGATCGCTCTGTGCTTTTGAGCGTCCTGAAAGCCGAACTTTTAGAGGTGAAAGAAAAATTTGCAACGCCTCGGCTTAGTGAATTTTCCGATGCAGAGTCTCATAGCGATGACGAAGCTTTCATCCAACGCGAAGATATGGTGGTCACCGTTAGTCACACGGGGTACATCAAGCGCGTGCCGTTATCAACCTATCGGGCACAGCATCGTGGTGGTAAGGGTCGATCTGGGATGACCACACGGGACGAGGACTTTGTAGAACAGCTGTTTGTTGCCAATACGCATACGCCACTTCTGTTTTTCTCCTCCACTGGCATTGCCTACTCATTGAAGGTCTATAAGTTGCCCCTTGCAACGGCGTCTTCTCGTGGGAAGCCAATGATTAATTTGCTGCCGCTAGAAAAGGGCGAAAAAATTTCAACAATTCTTTCTTTGCCTGAAGACGAGGCAGATTGGGAAAATCTTCACATTATGTTTGCAACTTCCTCTGGAACAGTGCGGCGAAATAGCCTTGCAGACTTCACCAACATTCGAGCCAATGGAAAAATTGCGATGAAGTTGGACGAAGGGGAATATTTGGTGAATGTTGCGACGTGTACTGAAGAAAACGATGTGCTTTTGTCGACCCATCAAGGAAAATGTATTCGTTTCCCTGTGAAAGACATTCGCGTTTTTGTGGGGCGAAATTCTATGGGAATTCGAGGTATTAAATTGGCAGACGGGGATAAGATTATTTCCATGTCCATCTTAAGGCATTCCACATTTACCATGGAAGAAAGAGACGAATTCTTAAAAAGGTCTCGGGCCCTTCGTGCGGGAGAATCTTTGGAACCATCAGATATTTTAACAGAAGATCGCTTTGATGAGATGCTCGCCGCCGAAGAAATGATTTTGACAATCACCGAAAAAGGCTTTGGTAAACGGAGCTCTGCTTATGAATACCGTTTGACTGGTCGCGGCGGGACAGGGATTGCCAATATGGAAATTACGGATAAAACAGGTCTTGTGGTCGCGTCCTTCCCCGTTGAAGAAATGGATCACCTGATGTTGGTAACCGATGGTGGCCAATTAATTAGAAGCCATGTGAATCAAATCCGTATCGTGGGTCGAAAAACCCAAGGTGTCACAATCTTCCGTGTTTCAAATGATGAAAAAGTTGTCTCGGCTGATCGCATCCAAGAAGACGAAGGAGCCGAAGATGGTGAAGGCGATTTGACCGAAGGTGTGGAAGCCTAGGGTGTCTTAAAAAGAAAATATAATTTGCTTTTGAAAATTTTCCTCTATAAAATAAAGCTATAGCTTCATTTTTTAGCTATTTTTTAGTCTTTTTTATAAGAAAGAAACTATAGCATGGTTTTAAGATCTGCAGAAGTCCAGTTTAAGGGTCTGAAGGCTGGTATCCTGAGCGAAACAATGACGGGTGGAACTTCTTTTATCTATGACTCAGCTTGGACAAAAGATATTGGGTGTTGTCTCCCTGTTAAAAAAACTGAACACTTTTGGCCCCAAGGTCTTCATCCTTTTTTTGAGAATCTGGGCCCAGAAGGATGGCTTCGTGAAGAACAGGCACGTACAGCGCACATTGCTGAAGAAGATGATTTTGGGCTTTTATTGCGGTATGGATCGGATTGCATAGGGGCAATTAGTATTATACCAGTTGAAAAATTGTCTAGTAAAGATAGTGTTTTTGACGAGAATATAAATCCTGGTCGTACAATATCTGGAGTTCAAAGAAAACTTTTGGTGGTTGATGCCCAGAAAAAAGGTGATTTTTCTCCCGCGCTTGCAACAGGTCCTGCCCCGTATATTGCGAAACTAAATTCAACAATCAAAGATCTTGTAATGAATGAATTTCTAAGCCTTCGATGGACATCTGCTGTGCTTGGGGCAAATGAAGTAACAGAGTTTTCTTTGGGAGATATTTCAAAATTAAACGAGAGTGCTCTTATTATTAAACGGTTTGATAGAACACCAAAGGGAGAAAAATTAAGACTAGAAGATTTTTCGCAAATACTTTGTAGGCCTAAGGGAAGGGATTATAGCGGTAAATACAACGCCTCTTATGAAGAGGTTGCAAAAGTCATCCTTGATCATTCTGTGAGGCCTATTATTGATTTGGCAAAATTTTATCGACGCCTCATCATTTTTTCCCTCATTGGAAATGCAGATGGGCATTTGAAGAATTTTTCTCTTCTAGAAACAAATGAGGGCTTGCGCCTTTCTCCTGTGTATGATGTTCTCAATACCGCTATTTACCAAAGCTACAATCAAAACCTAGCCCTTTCTATTAGAGGTAAAAAAGTTCACATTGAACAAGTAGATTCCAAACTGCTCTATGATTTTGGTCAAGACATAGGTCTTTCACGCGTAATAATTGAGCAAACATTTGACGACTTAAAACGGCAGGTTCAAAAAGCAGCTCCCATCATTAGGCCTTTAGAGATGGAAGATGTTGGAAGCTTTAGGTCACGGTTTGAAGAAGTTGTGAGGAATGCATGCTTGAGAATTTTCAAAAACTAGATTGGCAGTCTTTTATTATAGAGACTTTAAGACGGCGAAAAGCAGAGGGGCTTACACAAAAGACTCATGCAGCGCTTGCAAACGTTAGCATACCAACAATGGCAGCTTTTGAACGAGGGGATAAAACTGTATCCCTTGAAAAAGCTTTTGATATTTTGCGCGTTGTCGGAATGATTGAACCAGAACGACAAGAAAATGACCAAGACGTTTTTGTCGATCGCTTTTTAAAGCGCTGGCAAGAACTTGTTGACGAAACGCCAATAGATTGTCCTGAGCGATTACCTCATGGGTACTGCTATTTTGACTATTATTTTGAAGGAGAAATTAAGTCCTTTCATTTAAATGAGTTTGAGGGAATTCTACACCTATCAACATTTTGTACACTATTTCTTTCTTCTCAGGACGAAATTAGGCCTATACCTTCTTCAAAGCAAGAAGGGATAGAGTGTCGCTACATACCGTTTTTAGGACGGCCCATATTGCCTTATTACTGGCAAGCTTATAGGGAAGGACGTTTTGCTTTTCTTCAAGGATATAAAGAAGACCAGGCAGAAACATTTCCTCCAAAATCTATTTTTGATAGTGTGCTGCCTGTTCGCAAAATCGCGGAGGCCCTTATGCAAGCAAGATATCTTGCACGGAGGCTTCAGAAAAAAGATCCTCTTCGTCTTCATTTTCGCGCAACTTATAAAGGCCTTGCTGGAAGGATGTTAAAACTATGGAGCAATCCTTTAAAGACTGTTTCATTACAGGAAGGCGCCTCAAAAACAGACACAGTTATATCAGAAATTTCAATAGAGACTGAAACCCTGCAACGTGATTTATCAACCCATGTCTATAAAATTATCGCTCCTGTTTACGAAGTTTTTGGTGTGACGAATTTTTCTAAATCGTTTATTGATCAAGAGGTAGAGCGGTCAAAAGAAGTACCCCTCGTTCAAGGAATGGGGGATGAGTCACATTAAAGAAGAATGCTCAGAAACGATGCTACGGGGAGGATCACTGCTTTTTCGTGGGTACCTTTTTCGATAGCGTTTTCTGTTAACCAATCACTTCCTTTCTGATTAGCCTCTAAGTCAAAAACAACTTGAAATGCTAGCGGGCAATTTAGGGTTTCTTTATATCGTTGCAGTGATTTACTTAAAGAGGCCTTACTTGAGGATTTTACCTCCACAAGCATCCAAGGTTTTTCATCTTTAATAACAACAAAATCTACTTCTTCTTGGTCTTTCGTGCGGATAAATCGTAAATCGAACGTGCCAAGACCTATATCATTCCAAAAATGGACAGCTTTAAGCAAATGACTGGCAATAAAATTTTCATGTTTCTGACCAATATCTGCAATTGTAGACCAGTCCCATAGATAGACTTTGGGTTCTTTTAACAGAGAGCGCATGACGTTACTTGACCAAGGATGTACAAGATAACAGTAATAAACTTGATCAAGGATAGCCATCCATCGCTGAATTGTCGGGATAGATACACGCACTTTATAAGCTAAATTTGTATAATTAACAAGTTGCCCTGCTTGATGAGAGAGAATCGTTGCCAAAAGATCCAATTGAGAAAGATTATGAATTGCTTCTAAACTACGTACATCCTCATAAATAAGCTGCTGTTGCCTTAAGGTGTGCCAACGATTTGAAAATAAGGTGTTGCCCTTTAAGAATGGTTCTGGGAATCCCCCAAACTCTAATAAGGTTGTAATTCTATCTTGTGGAATAAGGGTAGGGTGGGTTAAAAGAGTAAAAGCGCGACCGGCTCTTTCTCCTGCTGTTATGGGATGTACGCGGTAAAGAAAATAGCGTCCCATAAGGCTATCCCCATCCTTTCGAAAAATATTAAGCCGTGCGCTTCCTGTGACTAAAATATCAATCGACCCTTGATGGGCATCATAAAGCCCCTTGAGATAGTTTTTCCACTCAACATATTTATGAATTTCATCTAAAACAATGAGAGGGTGTGTTGAGGGGGAGAGAGGCATCCCTTCTAAAAGTCTCTCGAAATCTTGAGAAACTATTTTTTGTCGATCTTTGGGAATGTCCCAATTGTTATAAAATGCTTTTGATCCTGCATCCATCAAACTCTTTGCAATTGTTGTCTTTCCAACTTGGCATGGACCAGAAACAAAGGCCATTTGCTTGAAATTCTTGAAATGATCCTTAATTATATCGCTATAAAATCGCTGCATACTATCCCCTAAAATTCTCGACTATTATAACATGAATATTAGATTGGTCACGACTATTTTAATATTGACTTTAGATTAGTCGGATTTATGGGGTTTACTAGCGGGTGGCAGGTAAGGTACTTTTTGTTTAAAAAGGATAATAGGTATGATTCATTGGCAGGGGGACGGCATTGTATTGGGCTTCAGACCTTTTGGGGAACAAAAGGCAATTGTATCGGTTTTGACGAAAGACCATGGCCGTATGGCGGGGATGGTGCGGTTGACAAAGGCGCTGCGGTTGCAAGGAGGCCTTCAGAGCGGTATGCAGATCGCCTTTCAATGGCAAGCGCGGTTGGATACGCACCTAGGGACAGTCTCTTTAGAGGTCAAGAGCAGCATGATGGGGCATGTCTTAGGAAACCCTGGAAAGCTTCTTGCCCTGAATGCCGCAACGCTGCTTTTGCATGAACTTTGTCCAGAGCGGCATCCTTATCCGATCCTCTATGATGGGCTAGATTATTTTATAAAATCACTGAAATTAGAAAATTGGCCAGAGTCTTATAGTCATCTTGAGGAGAAAGTCTTGCAGGAAATGGGTTTTGGGCTTAAATTAAAGGCATGTTGTGTGACAGGGTCTGTGGATGACTTGGTCTATGTATCTCCGAAAACCGGACGCGCTGTAAGTTTGGATGCTGGAAAAGCTTATCATGATAAGCTTTTAAAGCTACCGGCATTTTTAGGAGATCTTGACAAAAGGGCCCAAAGTTTACAGGAAATTCTAGAGGGATTTTCTTTAATGGGATATTTTTTAGAAAAACATATGCCACAAAATTCCTACAAAAAGGTTGACCTTGTTCGTGCACAGCTTATAAAAACATTTGAAAAACAATTAGAGAAAGCACCGTGACAATTATTACAGACATTTCGTTAAAAAAAGCTCTTGGTGATCGGTATTTATCCTATGCCTTGTCTACCATTATGGCACGGTCGCTTCCGGATGTGCGTGATGGATTAAAACCCGTTCACCGACGTCTTCTCTATGCTATGCGGGAACTAAAGCTCAATCCCAAGAGTGGGTATAAAAAATCCGCCCGGATTGTTGGGGATGTTATGGGTAAGTATCACCCCCATGGAGAGGCCGCAATTTATGGAACGCTCGTACGGTTAGCCCAGGATTTTACGCTGCGGTATCCGTTGATTGATGGACAGGGGAACTTTGGGAACGTGGACGGCGATAATGCAGCGGCCATGCGCTATACGGAAGCAAAATTGACAGCGATTGCCGATGTTATGATGGAAGGTCTTGACCAAAACGCGGTTGACTTCAAAGATACTTATGATGGCGAGTTTTCGGAGCCTTTGGTTCTACCCTCCCGGTTTCCAAATTTGCTGGCTAATGGCGCTGAAGGGATTGCCGTTGGTATGGCAACCAGCATTCCACCCCACAATGTGGGCGAACTTTGTCAGGCTCTTTCACACCTGATAGATCACCCTCAAGCCTCTGTTGAAGACCTGATGGCGTTTGTTCAAGGACCTGATTTACCAACGGGTGGGACCTTGATGGAATCTAAAGAAACCATAACAGAAGCCTATAAAACAGGCCGTGGTAGCTTTCGGGTGCGGGCTAAATATGAAATAGAACAAAAGAAGAACGGTCTTTATGAGATCATTATTACAGAAATTCCCTACCAGGTTCAAAAATCAAAGCTGATTGAAAAAATTGCAGATCTTCTTTTAAACAAAAAATTGCCGCTTCTTGCGGATATTCAAGATGAATCAACGGACGATATTCGAATCGTTCTAACGCCTAAAAGCCGACAGGTGGATCCCGATGTATTAATGAACATCCTTTATAAACAAACGGATCTTGAAAGTCGTGTGACTTTAAATATGAATGTCGTAGATCAACATCATGTGCCACGGGTTATGGATTTGAAGGAAATTTTGGGGGCCTTTCTTGATCATCGCTTTACAGTTTTCACGCGTCAGAGCCATTTTCGTTTAGACCAAATTGCCCAAAGGCTTGAGCTTTTAGAGGGCTATCTGATTGTCTATCTTCATATTGATGAAGTGATTAAACTCATTCGCGAAGAGGATCATCCAAAGCCTATCATGATGGAACGGTGGGGACTAACGGATAACCAAGCGGAAGCTATTTTAAATATGCGTCTTCGCTCCCTTCGTCGTATTGATGAAATGGAAATTCGTCAAGAGCATGCGGCTCTGACTAAAGAAAAGGAAATCTTGGAAGGCATTCTCAAAGACGAAAAAGCTTGTTGGAAGGCCATCAAAAAAGATATTCAAGAAATTGAAAAACTATTTGGTGAATCAACAACGATTGGCAAGCGTCGAACAGTGTTCCAAGAACCTCTTTCTGGTCACGTTGAGGTGCCTTTAGAGGCGATGATTGAACGAGAAGCTGTGACGGTAATTTTGTCTCAAAAAGGATGGATCCGGTCCATGCGTGGTCACATTGAATCCTTTGATGATTTGAAATTCAAAGAGGGGGATGAACTGCAGCAGGTGATCCATACGTATACGACGGATTCTATCCTATTCTTTGCCAATAACGGCAAATTCTATACCTTGCTGGCCGATAAAATTTCAGGCGGCAAGGGATTTGGAGACCCTGTGCGGTTGTTGATGGATCTGGATCCAGAGGATCAAATTTTGACGTTTTTTGCCTATGATCGAAAGTCATCTTTTTCCATTTTATTGGTTTCTAATGATGGCCGGGGCTTTTTAGCGAAAGCAGAGGACGTTTTCTCCCAAACCAAAGGGGGAAGGCAGGTTATGGCCGTTAAAGACAAAGCAAAGCCCGTGTTTTGTGGAAAGATCGCCGATCAAGATCACATAGCCCTTATTGGTGAAAATCGCCGACTGTTGATTTATCCTTTAGCCCAAATTCCTTTCATGGCACGGGGCAGGGGGGTGACTTTGCAAAAATACGCAGGGGGTAAATTGTCTGATGTTCAGGTATTTAAATCCACCGTAGGACCTAGCTGGAAAAAAGGTCGCGGATTTTCAACAGAACCAAACTTCCAACCCTGGCTTGGTAACCGCGCTGCCGCTGGCCGCTTCGCCCCGGATGGCTTCCCAAGGTCTAATAGATTTGGGGGGTGATACCATTTGTCTGGTTTAATCTGAAAAATGGTATTATTCATGGTCAAAGGCGATCAGTCTCTTTTTTGATTCTGTACTCAGTGGATTCTAATTTCTTTTGAGCGTACTTCAAATTTTCAAGATATCTTTTTTCAATGTCCGACAATTCAGTATCAGGCAAGATGGCTTGATATTTTGTGTATTCACTCACCGCTTTTTCATCTGCCGCTTCCTTTGAAATTTGCCCTGCATGAGTGAGTAATGCTTTGCCACCAAGTTTCAAGAATTCATCGAGTTTGGTGATCCAGTCTTTCATGCGCATCGGGATTTCATTTGTAGCCTGCATCTCGGCAAACTCAAGATAGGCCGTTGTAATCTTATTCAATGTGTCTAGTTCTTTAAGGTGCAAGTAATTTTTTGCAACGGTCACATCCGACTTGCGCGGTTTATCTCCTGTCCAAGAAGTTAACCCCATAAAAGGTTTAGAGGCGTCTGCTCTTGTGTACTGTAGTTCAGCCGCTGTATGTCCATGAGCCGCAAAATGCATCTTATTCTGCATCATCTTAAAAAACGCTAAGGTTTCTGATGCGTTAGGATCATAATCCATTGATGTTGCATAAATTTCCAGTATTTGAAGGTAAAATACACGTTCACTACTGCGAATATCCCGAATCCGTGCCAGTAGTTCTTTCCAATATCCACCGCCTCCTGCTGCTTTAAGCAAGGAATCGTTCATTGCAAAACCTTTACGGGCATATTCAGAAAGAATTTCAGTTGCCCAACGCCTGAACTGGGTGCCGATAGGAGATTTTACTCTGTAGCCAACAGCAATGACCATATCGAGGTTATAGTAGGTAATGTTGCGTGAAACATCTCGTTTTCCTTCTTTTTGAACTGTCAAGAAATCCTTGACAGTTGCCGCTTCAAATAACTCATGCTCTTCAATAATATTTTGTATATGCAAACTAATATTTTGCTTGGTGGTCTGGAACAAATCAGCCATTTGTGCCTGAGAGAGCCAAATGGAATCCCCCGATAAGCGAACTTCTACTCTTGTTCTGCCATCTTCGGTTGTATAGATAATCAGTTCTTGTTTTTGAATCGACTTACTTTTCATTGTTACTGGTTCTCATGATCTGACAGAATAATACCATAGAGTTAATCTGGTCGTCTTCGTTAATTTTTTTTGTTTATTTTTAAGGCGCCTATTCAACAGTGAAATGTACCAGGGCGGGGGGGTGACTT
>VGCX01000025.1 GCA_016869935.1 Alphaproteobacteria bacterium | reverse complement strand
TAATCGATGGTGGCATTTACCAAGGACGCTTTGTTGTTGAAGGGGGACAGGGATCCATTTCCCCTGAAGGGCATGAATACGCGCAGGGATTCTAAAAAAAGCCCGAAGCAATGCTTCTAATCCTTGGGTGGATCTTGGGTTCTGCCATAAAATTCCAGCGTAAAATGTTAAACTTCGATCAGGGATCCCCAGGCGGTTTTGTGTCTGAGGAAGAGCAAGACCCAAAAGAGACCGCAAACATTTTCCAAGAAGCGTTGTTTCAGGGGCTGCAACAGAAACACCGATCCAGAATTTTTTTCGAATACGATGCAGCAAAGAAAGAACGCGGTGGTTAAAAATATCTAAGAAGTCTCTAAGGGCTGTATCGCCCTTAAGATTTCGTTGAATAATATGGTTCGTATAGGGGTCTGGAAGAGGACCATTATTTCCAGCAATCCCTAAAAAATTTGTTGTCAAAAGAGGGGGGACTTTTTTGTCTTTTGGTATCAGAAGTTCGTGAATTTCTGTGCTGGGAAACTCTTGAGTTACACGGGCTTGAAGTCGGAGCGGCTCCACCAAAGGATCAATCCCTTCCCCAACGGGGGTGGCTTCTTTTTGGATATTTTCAAGCAATTTGACAATTGCGTGAAATTCAAATTGATCTGCCTCATTCGGGAGGACAGAAATTATAGAAGTTTTTGTGTGCCGTTGATGGGGGGCCATTTCTTCCATACTCCTTCCTTGTGGGCGTTTTTAATTGTTAATTCTGCAAAGGAATTAATGTGGGCATAAAGACCAAAAAAATGCGCAAGAACAGACATGAAAAGCAAAGCCCCAAAAGCTGGGGATCCATTGTCATCGATCGTTAGAGTAACAGATGTTCCCTTCACAAATCCCCGCCATCCTTCTTGTGTAATACGCCTTAAAACGGTTTCACAGTGCATGTCTTTCAGGCTGTTAATTTCTAGTTCTTGCCCCCCTTGCATATCTCCTGCATAAAGAACAAGCGCTTCCTTCAAGGCCTCCAAGCTTTCTTGCCCAGAGGAAAAAGAAAGATAATTCAGCGAAAGCTGGGAAACGAGTTTCCATTGCGTTGCCCCATCATCGGATGGGTAAACGGTGTTGGTGGGTTGTTCTAAGCATGTGATAGAATGAACAGGAGGATTCAGTTCTTCTGCCTGTAAAAGAGTTCCCGCACTAAGACTGCTTGCAAGATCACGGTTGGTGCACCAAATACGAGCGTAGGCAACATCAACAGGCGTTTGCGTTGGAGACATATCCATGTCTACAAAGGAAATCATCGTGTCGGTTCCCTCAATTTTTGGATTTGCGCTTGAGATTTGACGCGCGTGCCAGAAATAATTTTTACGACTATTTAAGTCATGATGGTTATAAGAAAAATAAGGGGAAATTTCTTTAACTTGTGTTTCATCAGTGCCAGAACTAAAAACGCGATCAATGCTATGGACTTCGGTTGTATTTTCACGGCGATGATCGGCAATTAAACGATATTCAATCTTTTGATGATTGAGGCGAATAGGCTCTGATGTTTTGGAAAAAAGGTTAATGATTGGCGTGCATCCTAAAAGAAAAGTCCGTTTGTTAATCACAATATTCTTGGCAGTTGTCCCGTGCAAAATGGGAATTAAAAGGTCAATCGATTTGGACGTCTCATCAAAACGTAAGTTATCAATATCAAAAAACATAAATTTTTTGGGGAACGAGAAATATTCTTGCAAAAGACCATAGGCCCTATGACCATTTTTAGGGGATGGAATGACTTCTTCGTCTCGGTCAAAACCAACAGGTTTAATAGATCCTGCGGGTAAAAGGGTTGGCGTGTTTTGATCCTCTCCCAAGATAACAACAGGCAAATCTTCTTCAAACAAAAGATGGTAGAGCGTATTGGCATCTGTTTTAGGGGCATTAATATAAAACCGGAGCTTTTTAGGATCCAGAGATCCCAAAGGCCTTTCTGAAGACAGAGAAATTTTAAGGGCATAGGCATACTGGGGTAAAAGACCCGTTGCAAAATCGTATTTTGCAAGCTTTGTCAATTCAACGTCTTTGACTTCAATTGGCCAAAGATCGACTGGATAGCACGTTTGAAATCGGCACCGATCACCTGTAGCGCTTTCGGAAAAGATCTTAGTATGTTTTGGAATGCTATAAACATCTGTGGATCCTCCTTTTGTATACGCATCAAAATGGGCGACGCTCATAGGGGGTGTCATCGTTCCAAGATGTGGATAAAGCGTTTTTAAAAGGGCTGATGAAACACGAGGGAATTGATCATCAATATCTTTTTGAAGGTAAGAGGTTAAATAGGCAAACGATTCAATCAAACGCTCTACATGAGGATCATTAGACTGATGCTCGTTGAAATTTAGGCGCTTGGCGATTTTTGGGTATTTGGCCGCAAAAAGACCACCCATTCGCCTTAGAAAAGACATTTCCTTTTGATAGTAGAGTAAATGCTTTTCGTGGTTATTGTTCATTATAATTTATTGTTCTTTGTATAACTCTATTTGTGGTCTTTTGGTATAAGAAGCACTCTCACGCTCTCCTTGTTCTTGGAAATCTTTGAGGGCGAGGGGGAATGAAAGGGGGGTTTTGATGTCTCCCACTATCAGTTCACCTTCTACCGCAAGATAAAGAGCTTGTTTTGATTCCTCATACTCTTGAATTGCCACTCTAACATTCTGAAGGCGTGGCTCAAAAATTTCAATAGCTTTTGCCATCGTTCTTTCAATTTGATGTTGGCCTTTTGAATCTTTTGGGTTTATATGGGCTCCGTCAGGAATACCAAAAAAAGCGGGAAATCGAAATTCCAAAGCCTCTGGTTCTAATTTTTCATATTCCTTTTGGGAAAGTTTACAGCGGGTATTTAAGATTCTTTTACATTCTCTTTGAATGGAGGTTCGAGCCTCTTCTTCGTTGTAGGTTACAAAAGGAGGGTTCTCCTCTTTCACAGAAAGGTCAAAATCTGTAAGGCGATTAAAAAGAGGGGCGAAGCCCCCTCGATTTTTTGAATTTGTCATAAGTTATTGTATACAATTTTAACTATGTTGAGGTCAACTCGCTGCAACTTGAACTTTATTAAGGTCAATTTTATTCGCTGTTGTCCCGTGCTCTTCTGCTGTTGTGCTTGCAGCGTTATAGGTTGTTGTGATCATACCCAAAGGGCTCAAAGAAAGAGCAACAACGTTTGTATCTGGTTTTAGAATCTTATCTTCTTCTGGAATAGTTTCAAAAAAAGATTCGTCCACGAAGGGAAGATCCCATTCCCCTGTTTTTTGGAAAGAATGCCATGGGCCTTCTTGGAACTGTTTTATCGTAGTATTTGTAAATTCAATCGTGAATGCGACCTTCCTCATATCCCCTAAGCTTCGAAATAAACGAAGCTGTAAGGAGAGTACTTTTTTATCAGCGCATGCTTGAAAAAGAGCGGTTGTCTTCATATCGCTGATTAATATTTTGCACTCATCAACATTAATGGTTCCGCTTGTTTGGAGAATTCCAGAAGCTCCTGGTTTGAAGTCTCGTCTAAATTCAATACGGTGTCTTAGGACAAGAAAACTTTTATCAACGCTAATATCCGTATAGGATACTGGTCCTTCAATAGCCGTTCCTGCGCTATCCGACACGGTTAAAAATTGTTGATGGTTCATTAGGCAGCTCCTTCTGTTCCTTTAACGCTATTAAATTCTGCGCTGACGTTTCCTGATGGTTTTAGATCATCGCCAAATTCTGTATGAGTTGCTTGTATTTTTACACAGCGGAATTTTATACCAATAAGACCGCCCGGAATATATCCTTCTGTTGTTCTAAAGCGCTCATCATAATACCACCCAGCTCCGGATAGGTAAGTTTCTTCTAAGACGAGAGAACGAAGCGGTTGTGGTTCAGCATCATTGCTTCGGACCACATCTACAATTGTGACCGTTCCAAGACAAAGTCCTTGGGCAAGTAAATTTAGCAATTGAGCGGCTGATTTATCATAGACAGCATAAACAGTTACTGTGTGAATTTTTACGTCATCTGCTCCGCGATGCATAGGTTGCGCTGTTGGGTTTTCAAAAACTTCCAGACCGTTTTCTGGCCAACGTATTGCAGGGAATGATTGGTTGATATCAAACCCTTTGCAAGATATTTTGACGCTTCCTAGGATTTTTGCGCTCTTAACATATACAGTAGTCATATGATCAATCCTTTTTTATACCCCTGTGATTTTTAACCTGCTGCTGGTGGGGGAAGTTCCGCCACAAGCCTTAGGGATGCTGTCAGTTCTTCAAGTTGGAAGTGAGGGCGTAGGAAAACTGTTGCCCGATATTTTCCAGGTTCTCCTGGCACATCAAACACATCCACCCGTGCTTCTCTTAAAGGATAGCGCGCTTTCAAACCTTGACCGGCATCGTCATTCAAAAGAACATACTCAGCAATCCAAGCTTGTAAGTACTTCTGCACATTGTCTTTGGTCATAAAGGATCCAATCTTGTCGCGCATAATCACCTTGATGTAATGGGCAAAGCGTGATGCTGCAAGAAGGTATGGGATTCTTGCTGATGTGTTCGCATTTGCGTTTGCTTGCGGTGTATTATATTTCTTTGGTTTTTGGGCTGTTTGCGCCCCAAAGAATGCTGCTTTATCACTTCCTTTGCAGTGACAAAGGGCAATAAATCCAAGATCGCTTAATTCTTTTTCGCGACGATCTGTGATCGCAATCTGTGTTGGACACTTCAATGCAATGTCGCCGTCCGTTGTTTTGAAAGTATAGGCTGGAAGCCCTTCCACAAGACCACCGCCTTCAACACCGCGGATCGCAGCTGTCCACCCATAAAGGGCAAAAGCATTGGTAATCCGTTGGGCAAACATATAGGCGGCATTTCCCCAAACGAACGTTTTTTGGGTTGTGCCGTCAACGCGTTCTTCATACATCAAACCATCGACAGGATTTGTTGTTGGTCCATAAGGAAGGCGCATCAATACGCGTGGCAAAACAAGAACAACATATCTGGAATCTTCTGTTTGTCTAAAAGATCGCCACCGCACTTTGTCCGTCCCCTCAAAAATCTTTGCAAGATCACGAGGTTTTCCAAGACTTGTGAAGTCATCCATATCTAACATGCCTGGTGCCGCTGCAGTCATCAAAGGCGCATGAGCGGCTGCTGCAATGTTTGATAGCTTTGTTAACAAAGACATATCAGGAGCAGAGGCATCGAATTCGAAGTCTGCAAGAAGCGCTGAATAGGGATTACCACCGAAGGTACCATATTCTTCTTCATAGATATGCTTGAAAAGCGTACTTTGATCAAACTCAACGGCTTTTTCGACATCGGCCTGCAATTCTTTGCGGGAAGCATTCAAAAGACGAAGCTTTAATTTTGTCCCTGTTTCCGTATTCATAACAAGGTAATTGAGCCCTCTCCAAGATGCTTCTACTTTCTTAAAGCTATCGTGATGGAGAATTTCATCTAATTGCTGGCTGAGCAATAAATCAATTTCTTCAACGCGCTTCGAGATAAAGGCGATGGTGTCATTGCTAACTGTATCCCCTGCTTGAAGAATTTGTTGGACGAATTCGTCAACCATACGATGAGCATAAGGAACTTGATCCTCGCTCCTGGCGAGTTTTCCTTTTTGTAGAACTTGTTCTAAAACAGAAAGGGTTCCTGTTTGTTCTTTTGCTGTATCGGGCGTTTTTTCTGCCATTATCTTCCTCCCTTATCCTATGTATCTAGGATTTATTTTTTGTTTGGCGTTGCGTCTGCATCACCATTATTTGTTGTTGCTTCACTAAGATTTTTGGTGAGCTCATCTCTAATTTCTGTGTTCTCCAGAACATTTCTAAGAAGCGCATCCAAATTATCATTCCCATCAAGTTTTCCGAGTAAGTCATTTAAGCGTGTGCGTGCTTCATACAACTTACGCATTGGTTCAACTTGCTTAATGATTTGAACAGGATCAAAATCATCCATGTGACGTAGATTCAGCAAAACATTAAGTTGTGACTCTTCTGAATTTTCTCCCCCGCCTAATTTATTGGGAACGCGGATTGCAACCCGAGGTGCAATGTCTACCATGATGTCATTGAAATTGTCACGGTCGATTTCGACAAATTTCCGTTCCTTAAGGGGTTTCATTTCGCGATCAGGGTCACGATCTCCTGATAAATCAGCTATAATACCCATGACAAAGGGTAATTCCTTCATCTCGATGGCATCACCAATTTCCACGTCATATGTAATCTGAACACGCGGAGGGCGTACACGATCTAACTTATGTTGGGTACTTTCGGACATAACTCTATTCTCCCTGTTCTGCCTGTATATATTTATTTATTAGATACAGAATGCCATTTTTTCAAAGAGCTGTAAATCCTAAATTTATTTTTAGTGTTATTTATGATGCTCGGGTGCTATGCTCTCGCGTAACGTATGCCTACTGAGGGATAGAATCACTTTATGCTATTGTATACTCTTAAACGTCTTTTGTTAATAATCCCAACACTGTTGGGCGTCCTATTGTTAAATTTTAGTCTTTTAAAAATGCTTCCTGGGACATCATCGGATTATTTAACGGCTAAAATGTATGGGTTAACAAAGCCTGGATTGAGTATTGCCAATATATCAATAGAGAATGATTTGCCCTCTGCGATGGTGTCTCTCGAATCTTCATCTTCGTCTTTATCTTTCTTTGAAGGCTTTTTTAATTTTATTCAACATTATGGTAGGTTTGATTTTGGTCAAAGCCTTTCAAAAGACGAGCCAGTGTTGAAGTTGATTAAAGAAAGAGTCCCTTTAACGTTTGCGCTTGGCTTTTTATCTTTAATCTTTTCCTATGCCCTTTCGCTTGTTATTGGCGCTCGAAAAGCGAGAAAGCCCGGTGATTTTTTTGATAAAATAACAACGGTTCTTTTTATAACACTCGATGCGATACCTTCTTTTCTTTTAAGCATTATTTTTATCATCTTTTTTGCAGGAGGGCTTTATTGGGAATGGTTTCCCCTAGGGGGAATTCCTTCTCTGGTGAATGTTCCTTGGTATGAACAAGTCTTGGTCTACTGCCGTCATTTATTTTTACCCTTCCTTATCCTTGTGATTCATGGGCTTGCACAAGGTGTTTTTTTTGTTAAAGGGGCGTTTTTAGAAGAAATGTCGAAACCTTATGTGCAAGGGTTTTATGTGCGCGGAGGAACAGAAAAACAAGCATTTTATAGTCAAATGCTGCCGCATGTTTTCTTTGCGTTGCTTTCTTACTTTCCGACGTCATTTATGGGTATTTTTTTCATGAAGGCTCTGGTTGTTGAAATGGTTTTTTCAATTGACGGACTTGGACTTCTGCTTTTGCAGGCGATTTTAGAGCGTGACTATCCTGTTATTCTTGGAAATCTTTATCTTTTTGTGTTTTTGGGACTTATTTTACAGCTTTTGGTCGATTTGATTTTTTTGAAACTTGATCCGCGCGTACGCTTTGATCGTTTGGGGTGGGGCAAATGATTCTCTGGAAAGACTTTTTACATAAAATCAACCAAGATACTTTAGGGCACTGGGTCGTCAGAATTTTTTTGGGTCTTGTGATTTTTTCTGTGACATTGCCACTTTTTGTTAATGAAAAGCCTCTTTTGGTTTATAAAGACCGGTTTTATGTTCCCCTATTCTTTACCTACACAGAAAAAGATTTTGGGGGAACATTAGAGTTGGATATGTCTTTTGAGGAAAATACTCTGAAAGACGCGATTGTGCTCTACCCTCTGGTTCCTTATGGACCTGATACGGTTGATTATAGTTTAAAAAAGGCTGGGCCCCAAAAACCGTCTTTGCGCCATCTTCTTGGAACCGATGAGCAGGGCCGTGATATGCTGGCTCGGCTTCTCTATGCTTTAAGGTTTTCGTTGCTTTTTGGTTTAATGGTGGCATTGGTTAGTGGTTTTATTGGTATTTATATTGGTCTTTTTCAAGGATATTACGGAGGGGGGGTCGATTTGCTTTTGCAGCGGATTTTTGAGCTGTGGTCTAATATCCCTGGGCTTTTTTTCCTGATGGTGCTTTCTGCCTTTTTTGGTTTAAATCAATGGCTTTTAATAGGGGCAGTTATTTTTATTAAGTCTCCAACCCTTATTCCGATGGTTCGAATGCTTTCGCTGAGAGCAAGGTCTTTGCCCTACGTAGAAGCTGCTTGTGTTATGGGTCAGAGCTCTTGGGTTGTTTGTCTGCGGCATATTTTGCCAAATATCATAGTTTTTCCTTTGGCTAAACTTCCCTTCATGATTGCCCATGCTGTTTCTATTATTACAACCCTTAGTTTTTTTGGGTTTTCTGTTCCACGAAGCTGCTTAACATTTGGTGAAATTTTGATTCAAGGGAAAAACCATCTTTATGCGCCCTGGATTGTTTTGGGGGGGATTGGATTTTTGGTTGGCCTTATGATGATTCTTTTGTTTTTAGGCGAAGCGCTGCAAAAGATTTTTGTTCAAAACATGCCGGATTCCTTATGAAGAAAATACCTCTACTCTCCATTCATCATTTAAAAATCATTGGAAAGGCGCCTCTGATTTCTAAGGCAAATTTGGCTATCTATCCTGGTGAAACAGTTGCCTTTCTTGGGGAAAACGGAGTTGGAAAGACAACGGTTGCGTTGAGCATCGTGGGGTTGCTGAATAAAAAGCAATGGGCTATCCATGGACAAGTGGACTTGAACGGTCACAACATGCTAGATCTTGGGCATAATCAATGGGCTAAAATTCGAGGAAAAGAAGTAGGCTTTGTGTTTCAAGACCCTTTGCGGTCTTTTAATCCTTTAAAAACCATTCAATCCCATTTTTTAGAGAGTATTGCTTTTCACGAAAACCTTAGAAAAAACCAGGCATTATCTAAGGCTAGGAAATTTTTAGAAATGGTTGGACTTTGTCCAGATACCTTCCTTTCTGTTTATCCTTTTCAATTATCGGGGGGTGAGGCTCAACGCACAGCAATTGCGCTTAGCCTTATCCATTCTCCCTCCCTTCTGATTTTGGATGAACCAACGGCTTCTCTTGATCAGAAAGCCTCTAATGAGATCATGGCGCTTTTGAAAAAAGTCCAACAAGAAAAAAACATGGCAATTCTTTTAATAAGCCATGACCCAAGTATTGTTGAACGCTATGCAGATCGTTTTCTGACAATTGATCAGACAGTTATTAAGGAGGTTTCAAAACCTGCAGCGGTTTTGCAAGAAATGCGCCCTGCAATGAGTAAAGTTCAGGGCCTTCCTTTTTTAAGGTTGAATGATTTTGGTATTTCGTTTCCAAAAAAAGTGGTGCTTTCTCAGGCAAATTTCACTCTAAGGAAACAAGAAATTATAGGAATTTTTGGGGATAATGGGGTTGGTAAAACGACATTTGCTAGGGCGTTGGTTGGTCTAATGCCCTTTACAGGGCAGGTGCTGTGGTATGAAAAGGATGCCCAGACGTTGTCTAAAGACCAAAAACGAGTCTACGCTAAAAGCATTCAAATGGTTTTCCAAAATCCTTTAAGTTCCTTTAACCCCAAGATGACCTTATCTGACTCAATTATGGAAGGGGTCAAACTTCATTTTCCTACGCTTTCTGAACAAGAGAGAGCGGCTAAAATAGACTCTGCTCTTCGGGAAGTATTTTTAGATCCTGTCTATGGGAAACGCTATCCAGAAACCCTATCAGGGGGGGAGATTCAGAAAGCAGCCATTGCTCGGGCACTTGTTATAGAGCCTGATCTTTTGATTTTAGATGAACCAACGGCATCTTTGGATCAAGAATCCGTTTTAGGATTAAGTAAGCTTATAAAGAAGCTGTATCAAAAGAAAAACATATCCTTTTTGATTATTAGTCACCAAAGGTCGTTTTTGGATAGCCTTTGTCATGAGGTTTTTGAATTGAAAGAGGGTGATTTTTATAAATCATCTGATTTTAGGATTTCTTGACATAATCTCTTGTTTTGTCTTATGCTTAAATAAGAGATTAAATCTGGGAGACTTTAATGACGATAACTACTCTAACGCGTGTTACCTTATGTGATGCTTTGCGAAAACGGCAAGGATTAACACGAGATGAAAGTGCGACTTTTATTGAAGGTGTTTTAGAAGAAATCTCAAAAACCTTATCTAAAGACCAAGAAGTTAAAATACCCCTTTTCGGGGTCTTTTTTTCTAGAAAAAAGAATGAGCGGATAGGGCGTAATCCAAAAACCTTGGAGGAAGCGGTGATCTCTTCTCGGCGTGTTATTAGCTTTCGTCCCTCAAGGTTCTTAAAAAGTACTGTGAATGAAGGATGTCGTTCATAAAATTTTTCTTTTAGATCGTCCTTTAAAATTCTTATCTTGTTTTTTTTCAGTGGAATGCTTTATAGTCACTCCCAAGGCCGGAGCGTAGCGCAGCCTGGTAGCGCACTACACTGGGGGTGTAGGGGTCGTGGGTTCAAATCCCGCCGTTCCGACCATTAAAAGTTGGGAGAATTTTATGTCGACAGTTTGCTTAGGCTACATGACATTTCCAGATGAAAAGACAGCAGAAGCTATTTGTCAAAAGCTGCTGGAAGATAAACTGATTGCATGTGCCAATATCATTCCAAAGAGTTTTTCTTTGTACGAATGGGAAGGTAGCTTAAAAAAAGCATCAGAAGTGGTAACTTTTATTAAAACAACTACTACCTGTACTGATAAAATAACAGAATCTCTCAAAAACAATCACCCTCATATGTGTCCTTGTTTTTTAACATTCTCTGTTCAAGGGGGAACCCCTGATTTTCTTGATTGGGTAAGGGAATCGACGACGGTATTATAATACCATCATTAAGTTTATTGACAATCGGGGAAAAACACTCTATATTTCCTACTTATTAAAAAAAGGTTTTAAAGACAATGAAGACATATTCGTTAAAAGCGTCCGATATTAAAAAGGACTGGTATGTTATTGATGCGGAAGGCTTGGTTTTAGGTCGGCTTGCTTCGATTATTTCCATGCGCCTTCGGGGGAAGCATAAGCCCGATTACACGCCGCATTTAGATTGCGGGGATAATATTGTTGTAGTGAACGCAGAAAAAGTGCGTTTGACAGGCAAGAAGATGGAAGACAAAGTTTTTTATTGGCACACTGGCCATCCTGGTGGGATCAAAGAAAGAACAATGAAAGAGACTTTAATGGGCAAAAAGCCCGAGCTTTTGGTTATTGATGCTGTGCGTCGTATGATTACGCGTGGGCCTTTGGGGCGAAAGCAAATGACTAATCTTTATGTTTATGCGGGACCCAATCATCCCCATGAAGCCCAGAAACCAAACTCTTTGGATATTGCATCCATGAACCCTAAGAATAAGAGGATCTCATAATGGCAGAGACAAAAATGGATCTAAGTCATCTTAAAAAAGAAGTTGTTGTAAAACCAGCAGCAGCTCAGAAAAGCACGCAACCAGAAGCTCCTGGGAAGCCAAAAATTGACAAGCAGGGCCGTGCCTATGCAACAGGTCGCCGGAAGGATTCTGTGGCGCGTATTTGGATTAAGCCTGGAAAAGGGCATGTTGTAATTAACGACTCTCCGTTAGAAGAATATTTTGGGCGTCCAACGCTTCGAATGATTCTGAATCAGCCTTTTGTTGCTGCAGGGCGTACTGGAAGTTACGATGTCGTTTGCACTGTAAAAGGTGGCGGTCTTTCTGGACAAGCAGGTGCTATTCGTTTTGGAATTAGCCGTGCTCTTATCAATTTTGAACCAGAGCTTCGTAAGGTTCTAAAGGTTGGCGGATTCTTAACGCGTGATAGCCGTGAAGTGGAACGGAAAAAATATGGTCGTGCCAAAGCACGTCGAAGCTTCCAATTCTCGAAGCGTTAAAAGCAAAAGTTTTATTTCAAAAGGCTGCCAATTGGCAGCTTTTTTTATATCCAAAATTTCTAATAGGTATGATATGGTTAAAGAAAAACAGGAAAAATTATGGATTTTTTTGAAAACTATTTAACCTATTTCTATAGAAATTATCCGTATCTTTTTTGGATTGGGGGCCTGCTGCTGGCAGTTCCTGTCGTTTTTGTTCTTTTTCATAAAGTTTTTTTTCCCTATGAAAAAAAATGGTTTCGCGCTTATTCCAATAAATGGTTTATAGCAATTGAAAAGTCTCGTATTTTTCGAGTATTGCCCCATATTATGAGTGGTATTATTGCACTCTTTAGCGCACAAGGCCTCCCTAAAAGCCTTATAAAACAAATACTCTTTCATTGCTTGCATGCCTATATTGGAATCGCGATCACTATTTTTCTTTATCGTATTATTAAAGTCATAGAATACCTTATGACGTCAGACGACGATGCTTATAGTATTTCCCTAAAAGGATGCTCTCAGTTTATTTCTTTGGGAATTATTATTGCCGGGCTTACGGTTTCTGCGTGTCTGCTTTTAGGAAAATCCCCGACCATTTTTTTAGGAAGCTTAGGAGCTGCAACAGCTATTTTAAGCGTGGTCTTTAAGGACACGCTGGTTTCTCTTGTGACCTCTATTCAAATTGCTCTTAACAAGCTCATTAAAAAAGAAGACTTTATTCGGGTAGAGAGTGCCAATATTGAAGGATATGTCTTGGACATAGGCCTTAGTTTTATTCGCATTCGACACTCTGATGAAACAATTACAATCCTTCCCACCCATAAATTGTTTGAAAATCCTGTTAGAAGTTGGAGCAATCTTGCGTTAGAAAAAACACGACAAATTAAAAAAGCGGTTTTAATTGATCAAACGACGATTTTTCCCCTGACGAATGGAAAACTTGAGGCCTATAGAAAAAACACACACTTAAAAGATTTAATAGATCCTAAAAAGTCTTATGAGAATAATTCAGAGCTTTTTAGAGATAGTGCGGAAGCGATGCTTAAAAAACATGAGAAAATTAGTAAAAAGAAACCGGTGATCTTAATGTTTCTGGACCCAACGTCCCATGGAATTCCTCTCGAGATCAGGGCTTTCACAACAGAATTTCTCTGGGAGCCGCACGAACGTATTCAAACGGAAATTCTGGAAAAAGTCCTTCTTCTGCTGTCTGTATGCGATTTAAAGGTTTACCAAGCAGACTGACTTCTTCTGACGACTTTTAAGAGTATTGCTTCTTGTAAGAGTAAGATGGTTTCGTATTGATCGTGACAAAAATCTTGTCTCGGCATTCAAAAAGCCAATCAATAAAATAGCGGGCAATCGGTGTTTTAAGGAATTCTTTGTTCGCTTTGACAAATACATCCATTTTCTCTCCCTTTGTTTTAGGGAAAAGATTTTCGACTTTTAGCTTTGAAAGTTTGATCATTTCTTCTGACGCAGCCATAATGCCCAGTCCTCGTTCGCATAAGAAGTCTAAGACACGAGCGCCTTGTATTTCGTATCCTTTCAGCGTGTTGTGGGGAAAAACTTGGGAGATGGGAACAGATGCAAAGAGCATACGCGGATCCTTTAAGTCTTTTCTTAACAAAACTCTATGATGAAACAAGTCATCCATTGTCTGTGGAGACCCAAAGCGTTCTATGTATTTCTTGCTTGCCCAGTATCGTTGAACAAACGAATGAAATGGGAAATAGGTGTATCCTTCTTCAATTTCTTGACAGCTTGTAATGCAAATTTCATTGGTGGCAGGGGTATAGTCTGCCCAATCGTCTTGCTGTTTAATCGAAACGTTTAATTGAGGGCTTTTGTTAACAAATTCAACAAAATAAGGACCCAAAACATATTCCATAATTGTTTGGGACGTTGTCAGGATAATTTGCCCTCCTGTTGTTTCAGATGACCAAGTCTTGTTTTCATCTTCAATAAGGTCTGCAGCGTTCGTAATTGTATTCATATAAGAGAGGATAAACTCAACGCCAGGGGCAATGGTTACTTCACCTGTTTTTTGTTTCCGCACAAAAAGAGCCCGATGAATTTTTTGTTCTACCCTGGAAATGCTTATATTAAGAGCATTCGGAGACACATCAAGCCTTTTGGCAGCTGAGGCTACATTGAGTGTTTTTTCGAGCATTGTAACAGCTCGAGCCTCATTAACAGAAAAATTTAATTTTTTCATTTTTCCTTATTGCTTTTGTGCTTTAGAGGGTATAGACATAAATATGTTGTTTTTATGATTGGGATGATATAGTAATATTTTAGATGGGTAAAGCAAATTTCTTTTTTTTAAGATTTTTAAACAAAATATCTTGCAAAAGAAAAAAAAGTTAGATATAACAACCTTTAATAAGAAAGAGAATAAAACAGATAAAAAATTTTGAAGATAAAAAAACCATCTATTGCAAAGAGGTGCAAGAAAATGGGAACCTGAAAAAACAAAAAAAGCGGATAGACCGCAAGATGTAAAGTAGGGAAAAAATAAAAGCGAGCTCTTGTGCG
>VGCX01000024.1 GCA_016869935.1 Alphaproteobacteria bacterium | reverse complement strand
TAGACGAATTTAACATTATGGCGTGTCAAGTAGCCTATTCCGTCTTTAATGTTCCTACAAAAGTTGCGCATATTCGAAGCAACCATTACTTAGACCCTGCCTGGAGTCATATTTACAACCCAAACCATATTCCAGTTGATTTTATTATTTCGCCTGAGCGAGAGGTTGCTCAGAGCCTTTTGGATAACTTTCACGTGCCAGGAGCTATGTCTGTGATTCCGATTCATCATCCGTGTCTCAGCGTCATCAGCCTTTACTGTCACGAGGGATGTCCCCTTTTGAAACAACCATTTGCAGACTTAGGAAGACGCTTTCCTGATTTGCCCTTTCGAGTGGTATGTATTTTGAGAGAGGGAGAACCTATTATTCCAGGCCCTAACGACGTTTTATATGCCTATGATGAAATTTATGTGGTTCTGGAAAAAAATCTTTTGTCAAAATTCTTAAGTATTTTTGGCCGAGAAAATGACCCCTTGCAAAACGTTGTGATTATCGGGGCAGGACGCGTTGGGTGCGCGCTGACAGAGAAAATTGGGCAAGCCTATCCAACATTAAATGTTAAAGTGATCGAAAGAGACCAAAAACAAGCACTGTTTGCTGCAAAAAATCTTGAAAATGTTGTTGTTATTCAAGGGGATGCCTTAGATGCTCAATTTTTACGGGAGTCGAATGTTTCTTCCGCTGATCGTGTTATTTGTGTCACAAATAATGATGAAACAAATGTTCTTTCAGGGCTATTATCTAAAAATCTTAAAGCTAAGCACGTAACGGCCTTAGTCAACAAGGAAACCTACCCTAAATTCCTTCCTTCTCTGGGTATTGACAGTGTTATTAATCCTAGCACGATTACAATTTCTCATATTTTACAGCGGATTCATCAGGGGAACATTCAATCGCTTTTTGTTTTACAAGGAGGGTTTGGAAGTATTTTCGAACACACAATTACAGATAACTCTCCGCTTGTTGGGGAAAAATTTCGTCTTTTTAATGTGCCCCATCAGTGTATTTTAGGGGGAGTTATTCGAGGAAAACAGTTCCTGATCCCTAAATCTCAAGAATTTATTCAAATGGGAGACCATGTGATTCTTTTGGGGCTCCGTGATTCTGTTTCTATAATAGAATCTTTGCTGAAGGGAAGTTCTCTATGAGCCGGATTGCCTATGTTAACGGATCCTTTGTTCCCTATAATGAAGCTTATATTTCGATGAATGATCGAGGCTATCATTTTGCAGATGGGGTCTATGAAGTTTTTTCCTATAACTGGAAAGGTGTATTTGTTGATGCTATTCCCCATTTTGACAGGCTTAGACATTCGCTAGAAGCGCTGGACATTGCTTTTCCCCTATCGAATAAATCGCTGTTGATTGTTATGCATGAATTGATGCGACGCAATCGATGTCGTGAAGGATATTTATATCTTCAAATAACACGAGGGGTTGCCCCAAGAGATCATGTGGTCCTTGATCCCCTTCATCCTGTGTTAACGCTTTTTGTGCGCCCTCATGTATTTAAGGAAACCCCTCCTCTTTTAAAGGTTTTTACAACGCCTGATATTCGATGGAAAAGAAATGACATAAAGTCCATAAGCCTTTTGGGGGCTATTATGGGAAAATATCAATCGGCTCGCCAGGGGGGTGATGAAGCTTGGCTTTATAATGATCAAGGCTTTATCACAGAGGGATCAGCAACAAATGCTTGGATTGTTAATAATCAAGGCATTATACAGACCCACCCCGTAACGCCTGCTATTTTAAATGGGATTGTTCGTCAGCGTCTCTTAAAAATTGCCGAAACCCTTTCTCTTCCGGTTGAAGAAAAAGCGTTTACCATTGAAGAAGCTTTAAAAGCTCAAGAAGCTTTTCTGACAAGCTCTACCAAGGGGGTTCACCCTATTATTTCCATTGACGGTCATCCAGTAGCTAGTGGCATGATGGGACCTATAACAGATAAACTACAACGGGCGTATTGGCATTTTCAGCACACTTTGACAAAGGATTATGATGAATAATACCTACTATCCAAAGCCAGAGGCGATTATTTTTGATTGGGACGGTGTTTTAGTTGAAAGTCTTGATTTTATTAAACAAGCCTTTCAGTTTACTTTAGAAAAAATTCAGCCAATTCAAGAGATTGATGTTAACTCTATGCCCTCACTATCCTTAAGAAATTATTTTCCAAGCGTTTTTGGGGATAAGGCGAAAAAAGCAGAAGATGTTTTTTATGATTATATCGCCTCCCAGCATCTTAAGGTCCTTGCGCCGACATTAGGCGCTGGTGATCTTTTGAGGTCTCTTTATGACCTTCAGATCCCCTTGTGTATTATTAGCAACAAAAAGGGAGAGCTATTGAGAAAAGAGGTTGATTATTTATCTTGGACAGGATACTTTAGGGGCATTATTGGGGCGGGGGATTGTGTGAAAGATAAGCCATCCTCTGTGCCGGTTATGCATGTTTTAGGTCCTTTAGGTCTTGCGCCCAGTAAAAGCGTGTGGTTTATAGGGGATACATCGGTTGATATGGAATGTGCTTCCCAAAGTGGATGTTTTGGGGTACTAATGTGTGAAGAAAAAAAATACTTAAATAACAAGGGCATTGCATCAGATATGGTTGTATTTTCATGCAAAGACTTGAAAGGTAAACTAATTAATAATAAAATATAAGTAATAGATAAGTAAAGATAGCAGGATGGATGCCGTGAGTGTAGAAAAAGAAAAGAAAAATAATATTCAAGAAATCTTTTTAAATTTTGTAAGGAAAAATAAGACACCTCTTACAATGTTCCTTGTCAACGGGATTAAGCTTCAAGGGGTTGTGATTGGATTTGATAACTTTTGTGTAATGTTACGACGTGAAAATCATGTTCAGGTTGTCTACAAGCACGCTATTTCAACCATTATGCCAAATGAGCCTGTCAAACTTCACCCTGGGGATGAAGCTGAGGCCGAGGGCGATAAGGCATAATTTCTAGTATTATATAATCATTTGGGGCCTGAGTTTTGTTGAAACTCAGGCCTTTTAATTTTGGCATTTGGCATGTCCTACTACCGGAATCTTTATTTCATGATGTAATTTTTTTTGTTGGTTGAGGGGCAGAAGCTCAAGACAAAAGCGCGTTGGGTGTGTGGCCACAGCTCTTTCTGCTTCTTTAAGCGAAGGGAAGGTTTTGTCAAAAAGCAAAGCGTTTTGTTCCTCTGGACTATCAATGGTTTTAAGACGTTTAAAAATATCATCCCCTGTTAAAAGACGTGGATCAAGAATACCTTGTATAGGAGATTTGCTTTCAGGTTTTCCAAGTAACACACCAGAGGGCGTTTGTTTCCAAATCTCTTGGTAAGTGGCGGGTAAGCATGTCCTTCGTTCTGATGTTGCCAAAAGACGAATCCGGGCAGTCGATACCCCCTGTTTAAAAAGTATCTTATAGCCAGCAACTTTTCCACTAATCTTGCCGCCTGGAAGTCTTGGATCTTCTATTGTAATTGTTGTATCGCAGTCGATATCTTCGATAGAAAAGAAAGAGGTTTCAAAAGTGATCTCCATCACACGAGCTCCTGCTACAAGATAGGCCCATGCGCGTTCAACAGCATGAATGATTGATTCTTCCCCACGGGGACTTAGGAAATAACTGCTCGCCGCTTGGTTGGTAAGAGGGCTTTTATCAAAAAAAGTTCGACTCCAATAGGATTCATCCATATCAAAACGCCTTGATGCTGTATGATCATCGTGACATTCATAATGGCACCCATCCTTTTGAACGCAATCCATTGCGCGGTAATCTTCCCCTGCCCTCCACAGAGGCGTTTGTGTATCCTTGCGTACATTTTGAAGAGTCAGGCGAATTTTCTTTTCCAAAGAATTGCCTGGTGAAAGGTTAAAGGGCGAAGGCACAGTAACGGAAACACTTTCAGACCGCTTTTGTCGATAATTACATTGCACAACCAAATGGGGCAAAAACCAAAATCGTGGCACGTAAACTGGAAACCGATCATCAATATGAAAAGCAGAAGAAAGCGAAGAAAACCGCCCTTCGACCCCACCTACAGTTGGATCAAAGGGGATAAGGTCTGATTGAACAATCTTATAGGCGGTTTGGGCTAGAGAATGATCCACCTTCCACCAATGCTTTTGTAAGTAATGGGGTGTAAGTGTTGAAATCATCCGATCAGGAAGAGCATTCATTATAGAGGGTGAAAGATTTATAAGACCTGAAAACTCTTGAATCCATTGGGCTGTTATTTCGAAAGAAAGAGATCCTAAAGGCTTTTTTAGAAGCTTGGTTTTTAAAGATTTTTGGTCAAAATTCCCTCCAAGGTTGATCGTTTTTGATCCGCTAATGATATCTGAAAAACAAAAAGAACCAGTACGATCCCAGTGAGGAAGCCGTGTGTAGGCTTCTAAAATTTCGTCTAAATCGTTTGAATGAAGGGGATCTACAAATAAAGGATCAAAAAATGGGAGTGTTTTAAGGGCACGTTGGTCAATCTGAAGCAGAGGTTTTGTATCATCCGTTTCTGTTGTGAACTCTAAAATAAGACAGCGATCTTGCCTTTTAAGCGGTGCCATGACGAGGCTTCCTTTAAAAAGCAGGAAACGCTGATCCATTTTTTCATAATATAAAACGGCATGATGGGGGAGAGGCTCTGGCGTTTTGTCCGTACGGGCAATGACCACTCTTGCGGAGGGGAACCCCCCTTCCCTATGGTGAATTTTCACCCCCAATAGGTCTTCTTCTATCAAAGAGAGTGCTTCAAGGTTGAAAGGGGTTTCGGGGTCAATCCAGGCAAAGTAAATCATGCGTCTATCTCCTATGGTATTTATAACAAATGCCTCCTTTATAAAAAGGGGTTAAAAAGTTGAAAAATTAAAAAAAACTGTACAAACCGGCTAAAATAAATTACAACCCGTACATGTCTTTGAAAAATGTAAAAAATCCCTTGTGGATTCATCAGCGCGGGTACCTCCAGGGAGTTACTTGGGCAGTTTTGACCGCACTCGTTAGTGTTGGGAATGATATCATTACCAAGTTTATTGGAACCCGACTAGACGGGCTGGAGGTTTCGTTCTTCCGGTTCTTTTTTAGTATGCTGACGGTTCTTCCCTTTATGCTGCGTCAAGGTGCTGGAGCCTTTAAGACCGTTTCACCCCTGAACCATTGGTTACGGGCAATTTTCGGCGTTGGAGCGATTGCTCTTTATATTTATGCCATTATTACGCTGCCCCTTGCAAAAGTCATTGTTTTCTCATTTACCCAACCTATTTTCTTTATGCCTCTAGCCGTCCTGTTTCTAAAAGAAAAAGTGACGATGAATCGCTGGGTTGCAGCCATTGTTGGGTTTATTGGAATTCTTGTGATGATTAACCCGGGGAGCGATCCTTTTAATATTCTGGTCTTTATCCCCATGGGGGCCGCTTTCTTGTTTGCAAGTCTTGATTTGCTAGCAAAAAAGATGGTTTCAAAGGAATCGACTCTAACGCTTCTTTTTTACTTTGCCCTTGGAACAACCGTTGCGGGCGCGATTGCCCTTAGCATCTCTGTTGCTCATGGATCTGTTACCTGGCACACGCCAACACTAGAGGAATTTTTGTTGCTCTTTTGCCTGGGGGCTGGGGCCAACCTAATTCAAGTTTGCCTTTTCAAGGCGTTTTCTGCAACAGAGGCATCGTCTCTTGTTCCGTTCCGGTATACAGAGCTTGTTTTTGCGGTCCTTTTTGGATACTGGTTCTTCCAGGAACTCCCAACCATTCAAACATGGATGGGGGCTGCAATTATCATCGGAAGCACCCTCTATATGTCCTACACAGAAATCCGTAAACGCGCGTAGAAAGCCTTTATTTAACAGATACCACGGTTTTCTCTAAACGCAAGGGAAAAAGATTCAAGAACTGGACTTGTTGTACCGCCAACGAATCAAGAAAAAGAAAGGGGCGCTGCCCAAGAAAAGAAGGCTTCCATAGGTGAAGACTTCAAGCCCCGCACCAATGATAGTCCAGACAGTGTACCCAAGGGCCAAAAGGTAAAGAACAGACGTTTTTAACGAAAAAGGTACTTGCCTTTGTCGATCAATAAAAACCGTTGCAATAATTGAGAAAAAATACGTTGCAAGGGACGCAAGCGTTGCAAGGGTCACTAAAAAGGTAAACTGATGAACAAGGCTTTTATCGTAATTCATCCACAGCACACAGGACATAATGCAAGCTGTTGTTAAAAAGGCCCTGATGGGAACCCCCTCTTTTGTTGTTTTTGCAAAAAATGGGGGAAATATTTTGTCTTGCGATGCTGTTAAAGGGATATGGGATTGAATAAAAATATACCCATTCAAAGACCCAAGAGCAGCAATAATAGCACCAAGAGCAACCAGAATGGCGCCTCCTTTTCCAAATAAGATTTCAGCAGCAAAAGCAAAAGCTGTTGGGGTTTTTTGAAGAACCTCGTTTGGAATAAGGCCAAGAATCGTTGTATGAGCCGCCATATAAAGAACACCGACGCAAAGAGTGCCAAGTACCGTTGCAAGGGGAATAAACCGCTGAGGGTTTTTAATAAGGGCATTGGAAGGGATTGTTGCGCTTTCTAGACCTAAAAAAGTCCACATTGTCAGTGTTGCTGTTGCCATAAAAGCATAAGTGTTGGTATCTTGAGACACATTAAATGCCTGAAAGTTTTCAAAAGAAATTTGGGGAAGTCCCCAAAAGATAATCGCTAAAATAGGCGTTAATTTTAAAAGGGTTGTTATAATCTGAAAAACACCAGATCCTTTGAAACTCAGCATGTTAAGGCCCGTCAATCCCCAAATAATCGAAAGTCCACAAGCAAAGCTCAAAAGCGGTGTTTCACTTAAAGCCGGAATAAATAGCCCAAGGTGCCCAACAATAATCACAACCGTTGCAACGCTTCCCACCCACATGGAAATCCAATAAGTCCAGGCAACTTGAAATCCCATAAAATCACCCAATCCTTCTCGGCAATAGGCGTAGGGTCCTCCAGCTTGGGGGATTTTTTGGGAAAGGCTTGCAAAGATCAAGGCAAGAAGAAGGGATCCAAGGGCCGTAAACGCCCATCCCATAAGACTAATGCTGCCATAATGGGCAAGGCTCGCGGGAAGCGAAAACACCCCCGCCCCAATCATATTGCCCATTACAAGGGAGATAAGGGTCCAAAACCCAATAATTTTCTTCGGTTCCATAATAACTGGTTTTAGCGGTTTTTTCGATAAAAAGTCAAGAAATCAAATTTCAAGTCAAATTTCTGTTGCGGAAGTAACTTGGAAAAAAAGTCCTAGAAAATTCAGTAAAAAAGCTTATATTCATATTTTCTCTGTTTCTCTAAAATAGGGACCAGCTCAGAAAGGATTTTCTATGGTTTATTGTCGGGGATTTCGCGAAATCCACACCCTTTACGATACATATATTTTTGATATTTGGGGGGTAGTTCATAATGGTGTTCAGCTTTATCCAGGGGTTTTAGAATGCTTAGAACAGCTTTATCGCGTGGAAAAAAAGATAGCGTTTTTATCAAACTCTCCGCGTGCAGGGGTGCACCATGAACGGTTCTTTGCTGCCCTTGGGATTCCTCGGACTCTTTATGCATTCGTTTATACATCAGGGGATGCCCTTAATACGGCCCTTGAAAAGGCCCCTTCCCTTTCTTTGACCGATGATTTTTTCTTTTTAGGGGATGACACCCTCCATCAATCTGTATGGCAGGGAATGAAGGGGCACCGCGTTCCTGTTTTGGAAGAAGCGCAATACCTTTTATGTACAGCCCCTACCCCTAACGATCACAAGATTTTAAAGGATGCCATCGCTTTAAATTTACCCATGCTTTGCTCTAATCCCGATCGATTCGTCATTAAAGGAACCAAAAAAATCTTGTGCGCTGGAAGTGTTGCAGAGGCTTATGAAAAAATGGGGGGAACGGTTATTTATTGTGGAAAACCAGAACGCTTTATGTTTGAGGCTATTTTGGATCGACTGGAAAATCCGGAGATCTCTAGGACGCTGATGGTCGGGGATGGATTGTTTACCGATATTAAGGGGGCCCAAAGCGTTGGTCTTCCAAGCGCCTTTATCCAAGGAGGGCTTCATGCCGAAGATAAAGAGGCAAAAGATTTAGAATCCTGGTTCGAAGACCAAAGAATTATGCCAACACACGTTTTACCCTCTGTTGTTTGGTAGAACCCTCAGTCTTCCTCGTTGATCAGTGCACTAATAAAATCATCAAGACCACGTTGTCGTATGCGCTTTAATCGCTCTGCTTTTAAAATGGCATTAATGCCGTCCATGCTTTCTTCGACTTTATTATTGATGATCACATAGTCATATTCTGCCCAATGGCTTATTTCGTTTGTGGCTTGGGACATTCGAAGATTGATTGTCTCTTTTGCATCTTCTGAGCGTGTATGCAACCGTTTTTCCAACTCTCTCATGGAGGGTGGTAAAACAAAAATTGAAACAACCCTTTCCCCCATGTATTGGGCTAGGGCTTGAGTTCCTTGCCAGTCAATATCAAATAAAACGTCATAACCCGCGCTGAGTGCCTCTTTTACAGGGGATTTTAGCGTCCCATACCAGTTACCGAACACTTTCGCTGTTTCTAAAAAATCCCCCTGCCCTTCCATTGTTTTAAATTCTTCAAGCGAGCAAAAGTAATAGTCTCGGCCATGGACTTCATTCGGGCGAGGACTTCGGGTAGTATAAGATACAGAAAGCTTAATATTGCTATGGGTTTCCAGAAGCTTTCTTGCAAGCGTTGACTTCCCTGCCCCAGAGGGAGAGGAAATCAGCAGCATAATGCCCTGACGGATAATGTAATCGTGAGGATTAGGGAATGTATTGGTCATGATCGTTTCCTTGGCATAAGCGATATCGCTGATAATTGCCCCCCAAAACCCATGGCTTTTTCATGAAAAGCACGGCGGCAGCTAAAGAACAAATCTTCTGAAGCATAGGTATCATAAGGCAGGCATTCAACAGAAATGCCAAAACCTCTTATAATTTTTGCAACAATTCCAGGTAAATCAAAGTGACGGGTTCCTGGGGGATATTTATATCCAAAAAATACTTCGTACATCATGTCTTTATCTAGCATTGCCTCATAAAGTTCTTCCCCTACTTCATAGCTTTCTCTTGCAATACAGGGGCCAACAGAGGCAACCAGTGTGCGGGGATTTGCTCCTCGATCGAGCAATGCCTGGATCGTTTCTTCAATGACACCTGCTGCAACACCGCGCCATCCGCCATGAATAGCCCCAACAAATCCTTCAATGGGATCTGCAAGTAATATGGGCGCACAGTCTGCTGTTTGAACACCTAATACCACGTCATATCGGTTTGTAATAAGGGCATCCCCTTCTAAACGGGTATTGAAATCCCAATCTTGATCAACAAAGTGAACAGTCTTCCCGTGCACTTGCTTTAAAAGGCACAGGGGGAGCGTTTCTAAAGAAAGCGCTTTTAGCGCTCGACGTTTGTTTTCCTCTACGTTTTCTAAAGAACCTTCTTTTAATGAAAAGTTTAATGTCCCGTAATTTCCAATACTAACCCCTCCTTGGCGCGTAAAGAAACCATGCGTGACGTCTTTTAAAAGATGGCTTTCTAAAATAGGTATGGGGTTTTGAGCGGTCATAGTTACTCCTCAATTTTCGCATGAACCGATTGATTATCGTTACTAACTAATACTATCTATCACACAGTTAGGCAATCTTAAATAGGCTTGTGATAAAGAAGCTCAATAAATTAGGAGTATGCGTAAAAACCTAGGTCTTAAATATTGATCATACTTTTAGGGAATATATTCCTCAAAAGTTAGAGGATATTTGTTTCCATGAACTATTAAATTGACTTAAATCCCCAGAAAGTCTTAAGTTATTTTTATGACCAATAACTTTCACAAAGTCGCCCAAAATAGACGGGCGCGCCATGATTACTTTATTGAAGACACTCTAGAGGTTGGAATCCTTCTTTCTGGCAGTGAAGTGAAAGCTTTGCGCGACGGTCAATCCAATATTAACGATGCCTACGCTGATGCAGAGGGTGACGAAATTGCCCTTATTAATGCCTATATCCCTGAATACAAAGGAGCAAACCGCTTTAATCATGAAACAAGGCGGCCACGAAAACTTCTTCTTCACCGCCGACAAATTAATAAAATTTTGGGTCGATTGAAAAAAGAGGGTATTACCCTTGTTCCTCTCTCCCTTTACTTTAATAATAAGGGTCGCGTTAAGGTGGAGCTCGCGATCGTTAAGGGAAAGAAGCTTTACGATAAGCGTGCCAGCGAAAAAGAACGGGAATGGAACCGTGACAAAGCCCGTGCCTTTAAAGATTATCAATAAAACTTAAACTCTTACACTTCATCTCATTATTTTCTTAAGCATAATAGATCTTGCCATCAAAAATAAAAATCTGTTACGATGGAAGAAATAAACAAATAAATTCAAGAATTTTTCCCAGTGTGAAATCTTCTTGTTTATCAAAAAAAACAACAGGAGGCAAAACATATGCATAAAGCGATTCGTTATGTGTATGCGTTTATTCTTTTTCTCACCCATGTCTTACCTTTAGAGGCAATATGCGGATCTTTAATGGTGGGCCCTGGGTCTCAAATCATCAATAATATTACCAATGTTTCATCGGGCTATGATCCTTCTTTGAACTTTGGCAACGGAACATCAACAGGTGTCCCTGTTGGCGGAGGAATGCCGATTATTCCGGGACTAGGAACAGGCCAAATTCCAATGCTAGCGCCAGGCGCAACAGGAGGAAATGCTTTTGTTCCCTGGGGACAGTCCAGCATGATTGTTCCACCCCTACAACAAATGATGTCAACCGGCATGACACCAGGCATGATGCCAGGATCTATGCCTCCGGGCATGATGCCACCAAACCTTATGCCAGGTATGATGCCTGGAATGATGGGTCCAGGTCAGGCTGCTGCAATGGGTGTTATGGCACAACTAGGACCTAATGCCGCTATGATGACCGCTTTATCGGGTCAAGCAGGAACTTTAGGGTCTGCGGCCCTAGGACTCCCAATGAATACAGGCATGGGCTCAAGCATGATGTCTTCGAGCATGTCAACTATGATGCCGAATACGATGCCAGGAATGACCCCTGGTATGAGCCCCTTCGGAGGAACAGCCCTTCCCGGGATGCCCTTTCAAGATCCTTCTACGATGGGCATGATGATGGCAAATATGGCCCTTTCAGGAACAGGATTTTCATCGATGGGCCTTGGCAATATGAGTACGCAAAACGCCATGATGATGTTTTCACCTCAATTTCAACAACAGTATAGTCAAATGCAGGCCACAACAACGGCAAAAACCTTTAGAATTGTTTCAAGTCTCACGAACCAAGCACTTGTTGGTAAAACGGAAGCGCAACTTAAGAAATATCAATCAGACCTAGAAACACTTACATCTGTTCCAGAGGAAAACTTACCAGAAGGCGTAGATGCCGTCAGTGTCGATACCCAACTGAGTCGCATCAACATTGCCCTCACCGACAAAGGATCGCTCATGGCGGATCCCGATTCTAGAACGGTCCCAGACGTAGGCCTTCGATCGGAACGAAATGCGCGTCTTAATGCATTGCTTACAAAATGGACGACACCTGATGGGGGAACCTCGTCAAAGCCCTCTACCTCCCCTCTTGCCCTAAGAGCACCCTTACCTCCGGTTCGAACCAGAACCCCTGTATCTTCTGTTGGCACCTATCAATCAACAAATACTTTAGCTCTAGCAAAAGTTAAGGAAGCCATTGACAAAATCGAAGAAGATGAACGCCAATTAAACATTGCAAAAGAAGAATTAAGTGCTACCCAAGACAGAGAAATGATTCGACGAATTGATATTGCTGTTTACAACACGCTGATTGCTAAAGCACGTCAATATGACAACTTAATGGATAGCATTACACGTCAAACATGGGAACAAATCATTGACCAAGAACGTGGCCTTTCAACGTCGTCTCTGCAATTAACAGGAACTACAGCTGGCACTCCTGCACGTCGTCTACCCCCTCGAGCAACTCCTAGGTCTCCCCTATTGCCAACAACACCACAGCCTAGCCAATTTGGACGCGATGAAGTACTAGAAATTCAAAGGGAAATTCAAGCCGTCTTGAACGCGCTTAATGCCCGCCAAGATATGTCTGTTGGGGGTGATATTGGAATGAAAGCACAGCTTGAAATACACCTTCAAAAACTGGATTCAATTGTGAAAGCCTTTAATGACCCAACGCTTCCAAACCCCTTTAGAACGGGATCACCAGAAATGCAACAGGTTCTGACTCTTTGGACGCAAATGAATACTATGAGTTTAGAGGATCTACAGAAAATGACGCCGCAAACACTCCAAGCGAATATACAAATCTTTGAAAACGTTCTTTTAAATCCTAAACCTAGGCTCCACCCTCAAATTAAATACTCAGAAGTCCAAGATCTTTTTGATCGATTGGTTAGTGTTTTGGCAAGTTTAGAATATAACGATGCTAATAACAAGCAAGGGGCCGCAACAAGAACTGGGATTGGCGGTACGATGATGAGGCTCACAACGGGCGGGACGCGCGCAAGATCTATGTATAACGAAGGAATAGGCCTTGTCGCTTACTTAAAGAAGGGGTACTACGAACGCTCTACCCTTAATTCTCTCGACCAATCTGTCACCTGGGATGCAGCGGTTGACCTTGTAAAACAAATTAACGTTAGAAGCGCCCAAAGCAAAGTGTGGTCCAGTGGAAGCAACAGAGGAACGCGGGTCAGTAACGCCCAAAATGTTTTGAAAGACCTTGTAGGAAAGTTTCCTAAACTATTAGAAGATGAAGGAAGTGTTATGGTTTCTGATTTGACAAGAGTTTATGGAACAAGTCGTCTTGCGTCTTTCTGGAGCAATCTCGGCGATTATTTTTACAACGCCGATTTTGCTACCTGGCCTGACACATTAGCACCAGCAGATGGAAAAACTGCTGTTGCATCTAGCATGAGCACACAAAGACGCGGACTTTTTGGAAGGAGGGGCTAAAATGCAAAAATATACCCTGTTTTGCCTCTTGTGGATTGTCTTAGGAAAAACGCCCTTAACAGTAGAAGCGCGAGCAACAACCTCACCACGATTAAAAACTACTGCTACTGTTGTCCAGTCATCAAGTCGATTGCAACAACAAGCAAAAAAAACAGCACCTGTTTCTGATGCAGAAGAAGAGGAATCAAGGGAAGCTACAAGCGCCTCCCCTGCTTCAGCAGAGGAAGCAAAAAAAGCAACAGAGGAAGAAAAATCGAAAGCGATAGATGATTTTTTGAAAGATGAACAAAAAGTAAAAAACTTGCTTCAAAAAATAACAGATGCAATTGGCAAGAATTTAACGATGAACCAAATCTCTCAAGCAGAGGTTGCTAAAAATCCACAAGCCGCCGCTATAAAGCTACAAGAAGTTTACTCTTATTACTATAGCGGGTTTATGAGTCCTGATGTTCAAAAAAGCTTAGAAACTTGGATTAAAGACTTGCTAGAAAAAATTGATCAGACATTTATCACCGCAGCTCAAAAAAGCGTTGCAACGGCGACTTAATAGAGTGGTGGTCATCGATGGGTGGAAAGAAAAAGCAGCAACGGGAAAGAATCTTTTTCTGGCAGCTCTGTTACTCATTTAAATTAGTTTTTGTATTTTTTCTCTTTCTATTAACCTCTAATTATTGTTGTGCTGGCGACGATTATGGTGATGCAGCCCCTGCTGCAGAGGAAGCGCCTTCTGCTGCTGAAGACGCCGCTAAGAAAGAGGAAGAAGCCAAAAAAACAGAAGAAGAAGCTAAAAAAGAAGAGGAAGAAAAGAAAAAAATCGAACAAAGCGAAAAAGCAAAAGCCGAAGAGGAACTTAAAGCGGCTGAAGCAGAGCAACCCCCTGATCCTAAAAAAATCGCTGACGCAAAAGCAAAATTAAATAAAGCAACTGAAGCGGAGAACAAAGCGAAGCAAGAAGCCGCAAACGCAGAACACGACGCTGCGCAAAAGGAAAAAGCAGCCGCAGATGCCGAATTAGAAGAGGCAAAAAAGACGGGCGATCCTGAAAAAATAAAGGCAGCCCAAGCAAAAAAAGATGCCGCTGATGCAAAAGCAAAAGCAGCCGCAGATAAAAAAAGTGCCGTTGAAGAAGATGCAAAGAAGCAAGATGCCATCAAAGCCCATGAAGCCGCAAAAGAAGGGCATGCTGCTGCACAAAAAGCTAAAGATGATGCGGATGCCGATGTTAAGGCAAAGCAATCGGCTTTAAAGAATGCAAAAACAAAGGAAGAAAAAGAAAAAGCCGCTGCAGATCTAGCAGAGGCTAAACAAAAACAAAAAGCTGCCGGGAAAGATTTAGCCGACAAAAAAAAGGCGATGCAGCAAAAAGAAAAAGAAATGAAATCTGTTGGACAGCCCCCAAGCCGTTGGCAACGATTGAAAAATAAATTTTCAAGAAATAAGCAAGGGAATAACCAGTCTGGTGGCTCTAACGGCACTGGAGGATCTTCTACAGACGATGGATCTGGGGGATCTGGTGCATATGGGTCAGACGATGGATCTGGAGGAGATGGTGGCGCTGGTGGTCCTGGGGGATACGGAAACCCCGGTGGCTATGGTTCAACTGGTGGCCCTGGGGGTTATGGTGGCCCTGGGGGTTATGGTGGCCCTGGGGGTTATGGTGGCCCTGGGGGATATGGAAGCCCCGGTGGCTATGGTTCAACTGGTGGCCCTGGGGGTTATGCTGGTCCCG
>VGCX01000023.1 GCA_016869935.1 Alphaproteobacteria bacterium | reverse complement strand
GAATCCAAGCCGCGCTGAATTTATCCCCTCCCTTGAACAGGTGGAGCAATTAATGGATGAACACGCCCAACTGATGGAAATCAAAAAATCTTTCGCAAAAGCCCAAAACCAGTTCGATTGGGATATGTATGATGCAACGGGCGTCCTAAAAGGCCTCCTCAAAATCGCTGTTGCTCAACGAGATATTCGGGGGAAATAGGGGGGGGTTAAGAAAAATACCATGATAATTTTTAACTATCTTATATAAAACCCATGAAAATAAATCCAAACCTCTCAATAATCTTGCTAATTCCGTTAAATATGGTCTAATGCTCTAAATTGAATTTTAAGGAGCATACCATGTATAGATTTTATAACATCGCTTTAGCGCTTGTAGCTTATAGTGGCGTTGTTGCTTTCAGCGCACCTTAAGTTTTTTATCATACTATCGGCGAGACATACCTACCCCCATAGACCCTGTTTTATTTTACTCCAATAGCCCCGATATATTCCTTCCCTTCATTTTGGAAATACTCTGGACAATCGGGCATTTTAACAAATTCTAAGAACTCAATTTTAAACCCTGACTCTTTCAATAAAAACCTAACATTGTCTTTGTTCATTAAAATCAAAGTTTCTGGCAGATTTTCCCTCCGCTCAGGCGCATATTGCCCGGGATCAATAATATAACCAGGGCATGGATCCCCTTTTTCTAGTCTTTTTAAATATTCTGGGTAAAAAGATTCAAAAAGCTTTATGTAAGGTGTTGATGTCATAAAGAAAAATTTGCCTCCAGGCTTAAGAAGATCGAAAACCCTTTTAAAAGCAGGCAGCAAATCATCTGGACGTAAATAATGCAAAACGCCGGAAGCCAAAATACCAGAGAAGAAATTGGGCTCTACTGAAGGGATGTCTGGAAACCGTCCCGCAAATGTAAATAAATTTTTTAAAAGATTTACAGGGGCTAGAGATCTTAATAGAAAAATATGTTCCTCTAACAGATCAACAGCATAGACGATTCCCCCCTTTTTTAAGCATTGTATAGCGACATTCCCATAGGCACATCCAATATCTAAAACAGGGGAATTTTCGGATGAAAATTTAATAAACTCTTTGCTCAGAAAATCTGGTTTTTCCAACATATACCCATACCCGTTTAAGGTCGGAATTAAACCGTCTTTCCCCAGGAGAGGAAATAAATAATCTTTCTTTTTTCCTAACAATTTTTTTAATCTACCGTATACAAATGCTTATTCGTTGCGACAATAGCCAGTATATATAAGATAGACGAAAAAACTAGAAGCAAGCTTGGTGCCCATTTAAATTCTAAGATATCAATAAAAAGCCAACAAAGCATCGGCGTAGTCCCTCCAAGAAGCGCCTGTCCCATGGTAAAGCTTATTCCTAAGCTTCTACAACGGCTTTTAGCCGGGAAGCACCTTGGAATATAATACGTTAAGGCTGCAATTTGTGGAGCATCTCCCAAAATAATAAAAAGCTGTAATAAAAAAATCTTAAAAAGAGAAAGTGGCGGATAAAAACAAAAATAAAAAACAGGAACTGACAACACAATAAAATAGCTCATGGAAATAAGCATAATTTTCTCTGAACCAAATCGCTTCATTAAAGCCGATGTAGCTAAGACAAGGAAAAGGCCTATCACAAGAAGAATGGAATTATTAGCAAATATTAATGTTTGATCAACCCCTAAGTCATTAAGCAAAATTTTATTAATAAAAACGATTGCGATATAGATGGGCACCAGATTAGCGCCCCCTAAAATACAGGAGGCTAAAAGCGCTTGAATAGTAGGTTTTGTGATTTTTTCCTGTTCAAGATCAAAAGATTGAGCTGCTTTAAATGCATTACTTTCATCCATTTTTTGCCTTAAAAGAAAAATAGCAATGCTCATCAATCCGCCGAGCAAAAACGTAAAACGCCAGGCATCTTCTGGAAAGATATCAAGAGAAAAAAGAGCAGCAATACTGGCTCCCACAATACCCCCTAAGAACCCAGAAGCCACAACAATGCACGTCAAAAATTCCTTACTTTTTGTTTTCTGTTCGGCGATATAAATAATTGTTACCGAATAATCACCCCCATTAGAGATCCCTTGAAGAAGACGCGCCAAAATCAGCAAGATCGGCGCAAAAATCCCAATGCTCTTATAGGAAGGCAGAAGCGCAATAAAAAAACACGGGAAAGCTGCCAGTAAAACGGAAAACATGAGGGCCGTTCTTCTTCCATATTTATCACCAATGTATCCAAAAATAGTCCCTCCAATAGGACGCGTTAAGTATCCTGCTGCAAAAGCACCAAAACTTGAAAGAAGGGCATATCGATTCTCAGGAAAGAAAATAGGCGCAAGGGTCACTGCAAAAAACCCGAAAAGAACGTTATTATAACATTCAAATATGTAGCCAAGCGTAGAGGCAATGTAGTTATACTTATTCATTAATCATTCTGGTCTTAAAAAGACTGACTAGAAACTCTTCTATTGACTTTATAGATTTATAATCCTTCCATTCGTTAGGATAGGTAAAGCACATCCTAACGACTGGACCTTTAAGATTTGGCAGAATCGGCACAAACTTCATATCAAATAAATTTAATGATTCTTTTGAAACAGAAAATATTCCAAGCCCTGATTTTGCCGCTTGCATAATGCCAACACTGGAGCGAATCACCTGTACGTTCGCTTCTCTGACTTCAAAGAAAGAATTCTCTAAATACCAGTTAACCGTAGGATACGATAATTCAGGCCACTTTTCTTCAAAACAAAGAAAATTATGTCCCTTTAAATCTGAGGGATGCTTTGGTTCTCCACAACGGCGAATATAGTCTTCTGAGGCCCATAACCCGATGTGAAAAGTCATTAGATCTACCTGAGTTATCCCAGCAAGATTGGGAACATAGGGAGAAATGGAAAGATTATATTTTTTGTCTTTTTCAGAAAGAGGGGTTTCTAACCCATAAAGATCTAGCGTAATTCCTGGTACTTTTTCTTTTAATCGAATCAAATGAGGAGACAGAAGATAATCTATTAAAAAGTGGGTTGTGTATAAATTAAATTTTCCAGAATCTTCATTGGGATTAAGCTGGACCAAATCTTTCGTATTCTTGATTTCACTTAAAATGATAGGAATACGTGACAGGAGCAGCTTACCTTTTTCTGTGAATTCAATAATAGCCCGATTCTTTTTGCGAATAAGGAGCGGCGCATTAAATTCTTTTTCTAATTCAGAAACCATCCGTGTTACCTGGGGGGCCGTAACGCCCACAGCTTTTGCATAGCTGCTCATGGTCTCATGGTGCGACAATTCGTAAAACTGTAAAAGGTAACGGAGGTTCATTAAAAAAAACCTTAAATTGTTAATAAAAAATTAAATATTGCTGTTGACATTAAAAAATTTGCGCTTAAGATAACATGAGATGGATTAGCTGTGAACCGGCTAATTTAGGAAGAAGAGAAAAAGTGGGGGAAGTCATGTTACATCCATAACCTTAATCTAATTATCAAAATTATATTAAAAAGAGAATTTATGTTCTCTTTTAATTTTTTGAAACATTTATACCACTTTATTGAACTTAGTTGTTTATCGAAGAAAGGTATTAAAAGGATTTCTAAATAAGAACAGGACCCCCGTAGTTAGCGCTACGTTAATGGGATCCCGGCTGGATAAAACCACGCAACAGTATTATAAATATTTTACTCAGTTTTTCCAGCCATTTTTATTATTTTTTAAATAAATGGAGACAACGATGGAAAAATTGCCACAAAAAGCTTTGCAAACTGCCTACAGACAGGGTGAAAAATTTAAGACAAAAATCTTTAACCTTGCAGCGGCACTCACAAAAAATCCTCATAGAACTATGAAAACGATCCTTCCAGAACAAGTCAATGCCCTACAAAAACAACTGGATGAAATTGTCTTTAAGGTTTTTACCCATGATGAAATTGAGGAGTCCTTCCTTCGTAACGTCCGCCAAACCAACGAGGTCCTTAGAGACCTCCGCCTCCTTGCCCACGCCCAAGCAGAAATAAGGGGGAAATAGTTGGAACTTTGCTCAATTTTCTAGATAATTGCTCTCTCATTTTGCATAAGAGCCTTTAAATAAACGCCTTACTTTAGTCCAAAGGATCCATAAACATCCTATCCCCACACCAACGACCAATCCTCCTAAATGGGCGGCGTACGAGACACCCGATAGAACGGGCACCAGGGAGGGGATGATAATCTGCATGCTGTTCGCCATAATATGCCGGCGCAGCGGGCTTTCTTTCAGGGAAAAAGCCATAAGGGCTAAGGCACCCAAGACCCCCATGACGCCTCCAGAAATACCGATCAAAACTGTATGCGGATCTGATAGGACCACGCCCAGCCAGCCACCGCCAAAGCCCGACAAGAAAAGGATCAGGAAAAACCAGGTGTGCCCCGCAATCAGTTCTAAAAAGCGGCCCCCAAAATACAGGGCGATGCTGTTAAAAATGATATGAAGGAAGGATCCGTGAAGGAAAAGGTGCGTAACATAGCGGTACCATTCGTTGTGAGGCGGTTCGACCAAGTCCCGTACCAAGCCCCCCAGCGACACCATGACATGAATATCGGGGGTAAGGCTTCCTGAGCCCAAAAGCTCGACCCCAAACCCCCACCAGCATAGGCCAATAATTAAAACAGTTCCCCAGGTGTGTTTGACGCTCATTTTTCTGTCTTCCCCTCATACATGCACCACTCTCTGACGGGGCAGTGCCAGCACTCTGGTTTTCTGGCTTTGCAGGTATAGCGGCCCAAAAGGATTAGCCAGTGATGGGCATGCAGTTTATAGGTCTCAGGAAGCGCTACCTCAAGGCTCTCTTCAACGGCGCGGGGCGTTGACCCTGGGGCGAGACCTGTTCGATTACACACCCGAAAGATATGGGTATCCACCGCAAGGGTGGGCTGGCCAAACGCCACGTTTAAAACGACGTTCGCTGTCTTTCGCCCAACACCGGGGAGGGACTCTAAGGCCTCTCGTGTACTTGGCACCTTAGAATCGTATTGATCGACCACTATTTTTGATAATTTTATAATGTTAGCCGCTTTTGTTTTATAAAGGCCGATGGTTTTAATGGCCTCTCGCAATTTTTCTTCACCAAGATTTACAAAAGACTCTGGCGTTTGATGGCTTTGGAACAAGGATTTCGTTGCCTTATTCACGCCCTTATCCGTTGACTGGGCGGATAAAACTACCGCCACCAACAAAGTAAAGGGATTCACATACTCTAATTCCGATTGGGGATGAGGGTTTGCAGCTTGAAGGGTTTTAAAAAACTTTCTAACCGCCTGTTGATCCATTCATCTAGTCCTTAAAGAACCGCTTTACTTTTTCAAGAAAGTTAAAGGAATCGGGGTTGTGCTTTTTGTTTGAGCCCTTTTCAAATGTTTCCAAAAGCTCTTTTTGCTCTGTTGTCAAATGCTTTGGAATTTCAACGGCAATTTCTACATACATATCCCCAACGGTATGACGGTGGACAACAGGCATCCCTTTTCCCTTCAAACGGAACCGCGTGTTGGGCTGAGTACCGGCGGGAATTTTAAGGTCCACCCGATCGCCCCCAATGGTTGGAAGCTCAATTGATCCGCCCAGCGTCGCTGTCATCATGGAAATAGGGGCGCGGCAGAAAATGTCCTGACCATGCCGTTCAAAAAGATCATGCGGTTTTATATGAATAAAGACAAAAAGGTCCCCCGCTGGGCCACCCAGAGGACCCACATGACCCTGGCCACGAACCCGCATTTGAGTCCCGTCCTCAACACCTGCCGGCAGAGCAACTTCTAAGGATTGCACCTCTGGCCGGCGTCCTTGGCCTTGACATTTTGGACAGGGGTTTTTTATCACCTGACCAAGACCCTGACAGGTAGGGCACGTACGCTCCATCATGAAGAAGCCCTGCTGCATATGAATACGCCCAGACCCATGACACGTCCCGCAGGTTTCTTGTTTTTTATCAACGCTGCCCGTTCCTTCGCATGCACTGCATGAGGCATGGCGGTGAACTTTAATGGTTTTTTTTACCCCAGAAAAGGCTTCTTCCAAAGTAATCGTTTCATCAAAACGTAAATCTTCCCCCGGGTGGACAGCGGGACCTCCGCGCCTTGAGCGTGATCCTCTTCCCAGGTCAAAGTCTTTACCAAAAACTGTTTCAAAAATATCTTCAAAACTAGCGTTTCCTTGGAACCCGCCCCCACCACCAAACCCAGCGCCCCCTTGAAAGGCGTTGTGCCCGTATTGATCATAGGCAGCCCGCTTTTGATCGTCTTTTAGAACTTCGTAGGCTTCGTTTATTTCTTTGAATTTTTCTTCGGCTGCTTTGTCGCCTGGGTTTTTGTCGGGATGGTACTTAATCGCAAGTTTGCGGTAGGCGCTTTTAAGGTCAGCGGCTGTTGCGCCTTTTTTTACACCCAAAACGTCATAGTAATCTTTTTTTGCCATTCGTTTTAACTTTCACTTTTAAGGACAATCCCCCTCCTTATCAAAAGAGGGGGACCCTATCCTTTACAAACAAACCCTAATAAAGGTTATTCGCCCTTTTTGTCGTCATTATTGACTTCTTCAAAGTCTGCATCGACAACAGAGTCGTTCATCGCTTCATCCAGAGGATTTTTTGCGTCCTCTGTTCCGCCTGCGGCTTGCGCTGCTTTGTAAACAGCTTCACCCAATTTCATCGCGGCTTGCATCAACGTTTGTGTTTTTGCCGTAATGTCATCCACGTTGTCTGTTTCTTTGACAGTCTTCAAGTCTTGAATGGCATCTTCGATAGCTTTTTTATCAGCATCGCTGATCTTATCTCCGTGCTCCTTCAATTGCTTTTCTGTACTATCAATCATAGAATCAGCATGGTTTTGGGCATCCACTAACGCACGACGTTTTTTATCCGATTCCGCATTCGCTTCGGCATCTTTGACCATTTTTTCAATATCGGCCTCACTAAGCCCACCGGAAGCCTGAATCTGAATCTGATGTTCTTTGCCCGTTGCCTTGTCTTTTGCCGAAACATTAACAATCCCGTTGGCATCAATATCAAAGGTTACTTCGATCTGCGGAACGCCCCGTGGTGCAGGCGTAATCCCCACCAAATCAAATTGACCGAGCATTTTGTTATCCGCAGCCATTTCGCGCTCCCCTTGGAAAACACGAATTGTCACTGCACTTTGATTGTCGTCCGCCGTTGAAAAAGTCTGGCTTTTCTTGGTTGGAATGGTGGTATTCCGGTCAATGAGACGCGTGAAAACCCCCCCCAATGTTTCAATACCCAAAGAAAGCGGTGTGACATCCAAAAGCAGAACGTCTTTCACGTCCCCTTGAAGCACACCCCCTTGAATAGCCGCACCCATCGCAACCACTTCATCCGGATTCACCCCACGATGCGGTTCTTTCCCAAAGAGCTTCGTCACGCGTTCAATAACTTTTGGCATACGGGTCATTCCCCCAACCAAAATCACTTCCGCAATATCAGAGGCTTTAATGCCCGCATCTTTCAACGCCGCTTCACAAGGCTTCATGGTCCGCTCGATCAAATCATCCACGAGAGATTCTAGTTTTGCCCGACTCAACTTCACATTCAAATGCTTTGGACCCGTTGCATCGGCCGTGATAAAGGGCAAGTTCACATCTGTTTGACTGGTGCTCGAGAGTTCAATTTTCGCTTTTTCAGCTGCTTCCTTTAACCGTTGCAAAGCCATACGATCTTGACGCAAATCAATGCCGTTTTCTTTTTTGAATTCTTCGGCAAGATATTCAATAATCCTTTGGTCAAAGTCTTCACCCCCAAGGAACGTGTCACCATTAGTGGACTTAACTTCGAAAACGCCATCTCCAATTTCCAAAACAGACACGTCAAATGTTCCGCCCCCAAGGTCATAAACAACCACTAAGCCTGATTTGCTTTTATCAAGACCATAGGCAAGAGCGGCCGCTGTTGGTTCGTTGATAATCCGCAGCACTTCTAGTCCTGCGATTTTCCCCGCATCTTTTGTTGCCTGACGCTGTGCATCATTAAAATACGCAGGAACAGTGATAACGGCTTGTTTTACTTCCGTGCCCAAGTGCTTTTCAGCCGTTTCTTTCATCTTCTGCAAAATGAAGGCACTGATTTGGCTAGGGCTATATTTTTCCCCATTTGCTTCTACCCACGCATCACCGTTAGGACCCTTTACAATTTTATAAGGCACTAACCCCTGGTCTTTTTGAGTCAAAGGATCGTCAAAGCGCCGACCAATCAACCGTTTGATTGCAAAAAATGTATTTTGGGGATTGGTAACAGCCTGACGCTTTGCTGGCTGGCCAACAAGTCGTTCCCCGTCGGAAGCAAAGCCAACGATCGATGGCGTTGTCCTTAATCCTTCTGTGTTTTCAATTACTCGTGCGTTTTTTCCTTCCATCACAGAGACGCAAGAGTTCGTTGTTCCTAAGTCAATTCCAATTACTTTACTCATCCTAATCACCTTCAATTAGTCTATTTTCTTTTATAATATATACAAATTTTAGCACTCTTCAAGCCCAAGTGCTAAATTTTTATGAAAGGTGAGGATTATCAATAGGTTACAAGGTAAAGATTCTTATTGTTTATTCCCTTTTGGCTTTTCTTCCTTCGGTTTAGGGGGATTCAATTCGTCTAAAATCTTTTTTCCACCGTCCGGCAAATAGTCAACGGCTATTTTACCTTTGCTATCTTTCAAGGTTTGGTCGGCCCCTAATTGAATTAGCATCTTAACCGTATCGTCATGCTTATTAATCGCTGCTTCATGCATAGCGGTTGTTCGGTCATTGCTTTGGGTATTAAGATCTAACCCTGCATCTTTTTGCTTATAAAGCTTGGTAATAATTTCATTAAATCCTCCAGCTGCTGCATAGTGCAAGGCTGTTCGACCTGACTTATCCACCCCGGACATGTTGGGACGCACGGCAAGCATTAAAACAACATCCAAAAGGCCGGAGTGACCTTTTTTTGCAACCCAATGAATTAACGTCATGCCCTGATCATCTTGCATATCTTGTAAAACGGAAGTTTTGTGAAAATCATCTAAGGCTTTCATATCCCCTTTCACATGATCCATAAATAGTTCAACCATTTCAGCGTTTCCATACTTTATCGCCTCTTCCTGGGGGCGAACTTCTCCCACATAAGTTGTCGGATCAGCGCCATGTTTTAAAAAGGCCTCAACCCCATCGCCAAACTTTGATTCAATAGCTTTTGTAAACGGTGTCGCGCCACGTTTATTTTGAACCCTAAAAGAAGCCCCCATTTTTAGAAGCGCTTCAACGGTTGGCGCACTTTTTGATGATACAGCATTATGGAGCGCTGTACTGCCATCTGTCTGAGGCAAGTCAATTGTTGCCCCAGCGCCCCCAATTGCCTCAGCAAGAGAAGGTTCACCCATAAGGGCAGCATAGTGCAACATTGTCATACGATCTTTTCTGTCAACTGTATCAAATTTTGCTTTATTATCCTTCAAGAGGTTTATTATTTTGTCCTTATCCCCTAAAAGCATAAGAAGGGTTAAAAGCTTAATATCACCTTTGTCTGCCGCATAATTAAAAAGACTTTTCCCTTTAGCATCCTTTTGATAAAGATCGACATCTTTTGTCTCCAGAAGAGACTTTAGTTGATCGCGATCATCTCGATATTTTTTTAATATTGTCTCCATCCCCTGGGTATTAGAAGAACTAGATGCTTTTTGAAGTGTTGCTTGAAGGACTGGCAAATCTTGTGCCTCTACACTTCCCAAAACTTGCAGGGCTGCCCCTGTACTTCCGCTCGCTGCAACCGCTAGAGGTGTTTGACCTTCCTTGTCCTTAGCCTTTGTATCGGCACCCATTCTTACAAGAAGGGCTGTCATTTTTCCATCGCCTTCTGCCGCAGCATGATGAAGCGCTGTTTTTCCTGTTGTATCAGATTCATTAACATCAAAACCCTTGCTCACCAAAAGTTGAACCATGACTTTATCGCCCTTTTTAACGATTTCCTGGAAAATTTCACCCCCATTTTTCTTCAGGGCGTTAAGATCTGCTTTATTTTTAAGAAGTTCTTGTACGGTTTCTATATGGCCATTTTTTGCGGCCCAACAAAGAGCTGTATTCTCCAAAGAATCTTCGCCATTTATATCGAGTTTTGTCTTTTCAAGAACACCCTTCACAACTTCTGTATGACCATAACGGGCTGCACGATGGAGGATCGTCCGTTTATCATCATCCGTTATTGTTGGATCAGCCCCTTTTTCGATTAAAAAAAGTACCACTTCAGGGTGTCCCCGCTCTGATGCCCAATAAAGAGGGGTCCTACCATCAACATCTTTAATATTTAAATCAGCGCCTTTCTCAACCAGCTTTTTGACAACATCGATATTCCCCCCACGCGCTGCTTCGTGCAAAGCAGACATTCCCCAAGGACTTTGATTGTTAATATCAAATCCTTTAGAGGCAATAAGGGTTTGCGCTGCTTCATTTTGTTTGTTTTTGAGCGCCCAATAGAGCGGACTTTTACCATTCCCATCTAACATATTAGGATTAACAATTCCTAAGCCTAGTATATAAGTTAACACCTCTTTTTGGCCGTACTGAGCGGCTAAATGAAGAGGCATCATTCCTAAGTCATCTTGAGATTTTAGCAATTTCTCTAAAAGTCTTGGGTTCGATTTTCTTAGCGTGTTACCAACTGTTTGAATAACCCCAAAATTTCCCTTAACGGTTGCTAAATGAAAGAGGTTCCTTTTCTGAGAATCTGTTGCTTTCAGATCAGCGCCTTTGGATAAAAAGAGATAGAGAAGGATATCACCGCGCCCTTCAGAGGCTGCGGACAAAAGAGGTGTTAGGCCATTAGTATCTGTCTTGCTAATATCGGAACTAGGATCATCAAGGGATTCTTTTGCAACATCAAAAGTTCCACACTTAATGGCATAAATATTTTCCTCAATTGTTTTTGCTTGAACGCTTATACCAACAGAAAACAAAAATAGAAGCAAAAGTCTTGCCATAGGTCCCTCTCCATTAGATTTATCATATCGTACTTGGATTAGAAAATCAAAAGGTGGGAATTGTTTTATCGTCGAACTTTAATCTTGAAAATTTCTTGACGACTTCCTATCTATCCGCTATAGATTCAACCATTAGTAAAGTTTAAGAAAGGTTTTTGAAAATGACAAGGCGCTGCGAAGTCACAGGAAAAGGTCCTGCTGTTGGAAATAACGTTAGCCATGCCAATAACAAAACGAAGCGTCGCTTTTTGCCAAACCTACAACAGGTTAGCTTTTTAAGCGAAGCATTAGGGCACTCTGTTTCATGCCGTGTCTCTACACGAGGCATCCGGACCGTTGAACATAATGGCGGTATTGATAATTATTTGAAGACAAAATCAAATTCTAAGTTAACACCAGAAATGCAAAAGCTTAAGAAACGTGTTTTAAAGGCATCCGCTTCTTAAGATTCCAAGACATTGACTTTCAAACCCGCTTAGGCGGGTTTTTTATTAGAAACACTTTATGGCAACAGTCGAACATCTTCTTTTTTTCTTGAATGCGCTCAATCCTTGGTGGATTTTTGGGGTTCATGTGGTCTTTTGTGGGTTTTTAATTCTACTTTTTATGCGTATTTGGGGAATTTTAGGACTCTATTTATATGGAGCCCTTGCAACTATTGCTTCCAATATTGCGGTTCTAAAGCTTGTCCAGTTTCCTCTTTATGACAAACCAATTGCCCTGGGGACTGTTTTATTTATGTCCTTATTTTTATGCAATGATATTGTGAATGAATATTATAGCAAACGTGAGGCGATTCGCCTTATTTGGGTTGGATTCATAGCGTATTTTGTGTTTTCTCTTTTTATGTGGGGCGTCATGACCTATACCCCTTTTGAGGGGTCTATTGAGGTGCAAAATGCCTTAAAAATTCTTTTTATTCCAGCGCCTGCCCTTTTTTGTGCCAGTCTTTTAGCGTATTTCATTAGTCAATATACAGATCTATTTCTCTACCGATTTATAAGGCGCATAACAGGAGAAAGATTGTTATGGGTTCGTTCCGTTGTTTCAACAATTTTCGGTGCTTTTTTAGACAACACTATTTTCAGCATTCTTCTGTGGTACGTTTTTATGCCTTACACCAAAGGATTAGAAGAAATTTTTTGGACTTATGTCATTGGGGTCTTTTTAATGCGCGTCCTTTTATCGTTTATCAATACTATTTTTATGTATACTTCCAAAAAGGTTTTTTCCCATGCACTATCCTAATTTTTCTTTTACCTATACATCTACGTCCACAAAACATCGAGGAAGGCGGGGCCACATACGAACACCCCATGGCGCCATAGAAACGCCTGCCTTTATTTTTTGCGCCACAAAAGCTGCAATCAAAGCGGCAACGATCAAACAAGTCAAAGAAGCTGGAACGCAAATTATTTTATCCAATACGTATCATTTAATGCTTCAACCAGGGTCTTCATTGGTTAAAAAGCTGGGAGGCCTTCACAAATTTTGTGGATGGGATGGCCCTATGCTAACTGATTCTGGTGGCTTTCAAATTTTTAGCTTGGGGTATGGATCTGTCGCGGACGAAATTAAAGGTGCAAGACGTTTCAATCAACGACAAAGTGCCGTTAAAATTTCTGAAGAAGGGGCCTTATTTAAATCTTATACCGATGGAAAAAAACATCTTTTGACCCCCGAAAAATCTATCCAAGTTCAACGCGACCTAGGCCCTGACCTGGTCGTTGTTTTTGACGAATGCACCCCCTTTCATGTCAGTAAAGAGTACACAGCCTCTTCCATGCGTATGAGTCATCGTTGGGCGCTTCGCAGTATGACGGAATTCGATCGTCATAACGATGGAGCCCAAGCTCTTTACGGGATTGTGCAGGGAGGAGTCTATGAAGATCTCAGAAAAGAAAGCATCGACTTTATTAACGATCAAGATTTTTTTGGGATTGCTGTTGGGGGCTCCCTTGGTGCCTCAAAAGAACAAATGTACGAGGTTGTTCAAATGGTGATGCCAAAACTTACACCCAACCGTCCTGTGCATCTTTTAGGTATTGGTGGTATTCGCGATATTTTTTCAGGGGTACGCCAAGGAATCGATACTTTTGACTGTGTCCATCCAACCCGAATTGCCCGTCACGGTGGCGCTTTAGTCAAAAAGGGAGAAAAAGAACATATTAATCTTATGAATGCTCAATTTAAAGACGACCCAAATCCCATTGAAGAAGGATGCCCTTGTGAGGCCTGTCAAACCTATTCTCGGGGGTACATACATCACCTTCTAAAGGCCAAAGAAATTCTTGCCCTCCAACTGATTACACTGCACAATATTACCTACATGAATCGACTAATGGCAGCGATCCGTGTTGCTTTAGAGACAGATACTTTAGATGAAGAAGAAAAACGATGGCTCAACGACCAAGAAGCTTCCCAAGATCTTTGAAAGACGTTGCTCATAAAATAACTCGCACATGCTTTAAAAAGCAGGGGTTTTTGAATGGCTCAATTATTGAAGACTGGCAAGTTATTGTAGGAACTGAGTATAAAGACCAAATTTTACCCGAAAAGATTACGTTTTCTCGTGGGAAAAACAATGGCGGAACGCTTCATGTATCGGTGACTAGCGGAGGTGCCGGTCTTTTGGTTGATCATAACAAACAGGCAATTTTAAGCCGCATTAATACTTACTACGGATACCAAGCACTTGCTCACATTCAAATGAAAGTTTCTTACTTTCAGGGAAAGCCTATAGAATCGCCTAAAAAAAATATCTCTCTTTCCTCTGAAGAGCATTTGTCTGTTCAAGAGTTGCTTCAAAATATTAATGATAATGAATTGAAGGGTATTCTCGACCGTTTAGGATGTGCTATGATCTTAGATAAAAAAGAACAAAGAGAGGGAGTAAAACGCAATGGTTTTTAGAAAATTTTTGATTATGTCTGCTTTAGTTTTATGGGGCACTTTAACTTACGGGGCAAAGGAACCGTCAAGAGCACATCGCTCCACCAAAGCTGTAGAAATTGAATATACTATTGGAAACCCAAACGCCCCTGTTACGTTTTACGAATATGGATCTTTGACATGCCATGTTTGTTCAAATTTTTATAAAAATGTTCTACCAAAAATACAAAAAGATTTTCCCGAAATTAAAATTATTGTCCGACTAATGTCATTTGATAAAATAGATATGGCTGCTGCTAAGATGATCTTGCATAGCAAAGATCCCCATGGACTATCCCTTGCCTTTTATAAAGCCCAAAACCAATGGATGGAAGCCCCTGACCAACTAGAAGCTTTGAAAAAAATTGCCCTAGATTTTGGTATGACAGAAGAAGAAATAAACACAAGTCAACAGGATAAAAGCCTTGGACATAGTCTTCTTTCAAGACGTCTTATTTTAAAGGCAAAATCAGCACCGCTCTTTAGAGTGGGGAAAAGCTTACTTCCAGGTCTTCCAGACTATGAAAAATACCTAAAGCCTCTGTTGAGACAAGCTGTAGACTATTCAAAAAAAGGAGATATCTTAGAATATGATGTTCTACAAGAAATGGTCGACGCTGAAAAAGCCAAAGAAGAGAAAGCAAAATCCTAACTATGTCCTTTGAAGAGCGACTTAAAAAGATTGAAGATTCTATGGAGAAAAAAGAGCCTAATAGTTTCCCAAAGAACGAAGTAACTTTTAAGCACCTTGCTTTAAGAGCAAGTACCGATATGATAAGTTCTTTAATGGTTGGATCCACACTTGGATGGGGTGTCGATCATATCCTTGATTCCTTCCCTTGCGGTTTGATTGGCGGATTTTTGTTAGGAACAATCGCTGGGCTTTGGACTATTTATAAAACCCTTTTAAGGATTGATCTTAATGGATAGCCCTTTAACACAATTCATGGTGAAGCCTCTTGTGTCCCTTTCTATGGGACCCATTGATATCTCTTTCACAAATTCCTCCCTTTTCATGCTTTTAACTGTTTTAAGTATTATTCTTCTGTTGTCAATGGGCCTTAGGAAGCACTCGTTTATCCCAGGAAAATGGCAGGCTTTAGTCGAATTACTGTATGAACTTGTTTTAACAATGCTTAAGGAAAATGTTGGCACCAAAGGGATAGCCTACTTTCCTTTTGTATTATCTA